>NZ_JBJGYV010000001.1:0-391557 GCF_054050175.1 Geodermatophilus sp. SYSU D00697 | reverse complement strand
CCGGCCGGGTTCACCCTCGTCGAGACCGCTCCCGGCGTCACCCCCGACGACGTCGCCAAGGCCACCGACGCCCCCCTGACCATCCCCGACACCGTCCCCGAGATGACGCTGCCCGCCACCGCCTGAGCCAGGTCCGGGTCCGATGAGCGCCACCGTCCCAGCGAGGACCCGTGACCTTCTCGATCGTCGCCCGCGACCCGGACACCGGTGAGCTGGGCATCGCCGTCTCGTCGTGCATCCTCGCGGTCGGGCGGGCGGTGCCCAGCACCCGCCCGGGCGTGGGGGTCGTGGCCGTGCAGGCGCGCAGCCGGCGCGGTCTCGGGCCGGCGCTGCTGGCCGGGTTGGAGGAGGGCGCCGACCCGGCCCAGCTGGTCCGGGCGGCCGCGCACGCCGCCGAGGACGTCGACCGGCAGATCGCCGTCCTGGACGCGTCCGGTGCCGTGGCCGCCGACACCGGGCGCGGCTCGTTCCCGGTCAGCGGCCACCTGCTGGGCTCCCAATCGAGCGTGCAGGGCAACATGCTCGCCTCGACGGAGGTGCTGCCGGCGATGGCCCAGGCCTTCGCCGCCGCCCGTGGCGACCTGGCCGACCGCCTGCTGTCGGCGCTGACCGCCGGCCAGGACGCCGGCGGGGACCTGCGCGGCCGGCAGTCCGCCGCGCTGCTCGTCGTCAGCGGGACCCGGGCCACCGACGAGGACGACGGCGTGCGGATGGACCTCCGGGTCGACGACTCCGGCGACCCGGTGGCCCAGCTGCGGATGCTGCGGAACCTGCAGCGCGCCTACGACGAGCGCGACTACGAGCACCTGGCGCTGTTCGCCCCGGAGGGCGCCCGCGACCTCTACGCCGCCCTGGCCGCCTCGCGGCGCGGGGACCGGCACGGTGCGCGAGCCGCGCTCGAGGCGATGCGGGCCCGGCCCGGCTGGTCGGCCTGGCTGGCCGCGATGGCCGGCGACGCGCGCCTGTCGGGGGTCTCCCGGCTGCTGGAGTGACCCCCGGTCAGAGGGTGTCGGGCCGCAGCCGGGTCAGCGCCGCGGGGTCGATCTCGCGGTCGTGCAGCGGCAGGACCAGCTCGGTGACGACGTCGGCCAACTCGGCGACCCTCAGGTGCAGCCGTCGCTCCTCGAGCAGTCCCTCGCGCAGGCTGCCCACCAGCTCCGCGAGCTCGTCGACCCTCCCGAGTCGCTCCTCCACTGCCTCGAGACGGTGGCGGAGGTCGGCATCCTCCCGCTGGCGGTCCTCCAGCTCCCCGACCCGCGCGCGCAGCGCCTCGTTCTCGCCCTCGAGGGCGCTCACCCGCTCCAGCAGGCCACGGACCTCGCCGCCGAACTCGAGCGCCTCGGGAGCCAGCGCCCGCCGCACCGCCCACACCGGGCCGTTGAGGTGCCGGCCGGCACCGCCACTCGATCGGTTCACGGTGTCCTCCGTCGCAGGGTCAGGCGGCTGGTCTCCACCAGGCGCTCCTCGGGGGCTCCCAGCCAGGTCGCCGGCTCCAGTGCGGGCACGGCCTCGTCCAGCACCAGGCCGTGCCGGGCGGCCTCGGCGGCGACCTGGTCCGCTGTCAGTCGTCGGTGCGGGACCACCGGCAGGTCGTCCCGGTCGAGCAGCAGGTCCAGGTGCACCGCGGTCCCCCGGCGCACCAGCATGCCGCAGAGCCGGAACAGGTTGTCCCGGGCCAGTGGTTCCAGCGCGTTCAGCAGGTGCCGGCCGAAGACCGTCCACGTCTCGGGGCGGGCCGCGAGTCGGGCCCCGAACCGGAGGACGGCGCGCAGGTCGTAGAGGTTGAGGACCTCGAAGGTGACCGGCGGCCCCTCCTCGGCCCGTGCCCGCGCCACCCGGATCGCCTCCCGGGAGTAGTCCACCGCGTGCACCGTCCGCCCGGCCGCGGCCAACCCCAGGGCGTCCGCGCCGAGACCGCAGCCCAGCTCGAGCACCGCCGAGCCGGCGGGTGCCTCGCGGTGCACCCAGCGGGCGGTGGCGCTCATCCGGGCCCGTGGGTCGAGCTCCTCCGGGCGGAGCAGGACCTCGTCCTCCCACGGCTCCCGGTCGACGTTGAAGTCGGCGAACCAGCCCCAGAACCGGTCCCCGATCTCGAGCGGGACGACGAAGGTGTACGCCGGGTCGGGCACCCTCCAGCCGCTGCCGTAGAGGCGCTCGAGGGCCAGTTCCGGCCGGGCCGGCGCCGGCTCGACCCGCCCCTCCACCTCGACGTCCGTGGTGGGCAGGAGCTCCTCGTACCGGGCCGGGACGCGGAGGGCGAAGGGCTGGTGCCAGTACCCGTCGAGCAGGAAGCCCGGGAAGACGTCGACGTAGTGGTCGGGGGCACCGTCGTGACGGACGTGGATCTGCAGGTGGCCGCCGGAGAGCCGGACGACCTCGTAGCCCGCCTCGGTCAGCAGCCGGCCGACCTCGAAGCCCTCGAGGTTGACGTCCACCGGGGCTGCGTGCCGGCTCAGGTAGCCCAGGTCGGCGTCGTCGTCGTGGGGCAGCAGCCGGCCGTCCTCACGCACGGGACCGAGCAGCGTCCCCCCGGTCACGTAGACGGTGGGGCCGAGGTGACGTTCCAGCACCGCCCGGACGCCGTCCATGGTGTCGAGCATCCGGTCGACCATGCCCGGCGGGGCGTCTCCCAGGGCGTGCCCCAGCCGTCCCCACTTGTTGACCACGAGCGGGGCGCCGTAGCGGTCGACGAGTGTCGGTGACGGGGTGCCGCCGTCGAGGCTCACCTGGACCTCCGGGCCGTCGTCTTCGCCCGAGGCGCGGACCCGCACGCGGAACCTGCCGGCCAGCCGTGCCCTCAGGCTCACCGGCCACGGCTGGTACGTCAGCTGATCGGCGGGCACCCCCGGGGGGAGCAGCGGCGGCGGGACCGGGGCCTCGACGGTCCGGAACGACCACACCCTGCGCCCGTCGATGTCGACGTCCACGCCGACGCCCGCCACGGCTCCGGACAGTTCCAGGGTCAGGCCCTCGGCCGAGGGCCAGAGTCGGCGGATGACGGACATGATCCCCCGGAGGTCGCCCGGCCCCGTGGCCGGAGGCGTCGCTGAGGTGACGAGGCTACCGATGCCGGTCCCGGACCCGTGTGGCGTGTCAGCGGAGCAGCGAGCCGCCGATCACCGTGCGCCGGATCCGGGTGGTGCGGTCGTGGATCGGGGTGCTCCAGCACCTCAGCTCCCTGCTCCCCCGCTGACCTGCGGGTCCTTGCCGCACCGTCACGCAGGTGTCACACCGAGGGGCGCCGCGACGTGCCTCCGGGCGCCCCACCTCGAAGGCGCCTGCACAGCCGGGGCTGTGACGGAGCCGTCAGGTCATGGTCGACGACACCACGAGGACCTGGGCGGGATGCGCTGCCCGATCAGTCCGAGCTCTCCGCCGGCTCGAGGACGAAGACAGCTCGCCGCCCGCCCCGCTCTTCGAAGGTGCGGTAGGCCGGCCAGAGCCGCACCAGCCGTGGCCAGCAACGCTCGAGCTCCGCGCCGTCCGCGGCATGCGCCGTCACGTCGATCAGCTGGCGGCCGACCTGGATGCGGGCTCGCGGGTCGGCCTGCAGGTTCAGCACCCACGGATTGGGTCGCTCGAACCCCGGGTCGACGTTGCAGACGACGAACCGCTCGCCGTCGCGGACGTAGAGCAGAGGCACCGTCCGCGGCAAGCCGGTCCGCCGGCCAGTGGTGGCACCGACCCGCCTGGACAGCCGGAGTGGACTCACCGACGCCGACCGGCGCCGAGACGACCCGTGGGCTCGGCCCGGGACCAGTCGAAGCCACGCCAGGCGAGGACCGCGGCCGCGACGGCCCAGGCGGTCAGCACGGCAACTCCTGCCCAGTCGACGCCCCCCCGCCTGGGTCCAGCACCGCGCGAGCACGGTCCGGCGCTCGGCCTCGGTCAGGACCTCCGCACCGTCCGAGGGTCGGTGGGCTTGTCTGCCGCATCCAGGGGTCTCCTTCGGCGCCACATCGATCAGCTCCGAGCGGTCGCCGCGGCGGCGGACTGCCGGGACCATCGGCCGGTTGGCCGAGGACCTTTCCCGCTCCAGCCCGGTCCCGGACGCCGGAACCCTGAGCGTCATGACTGGTTCCCCGCCGACCCGGACGCGGCCCGACACCTTCTCGCCGACGGCGCGGTGGGTGGCCCGCCACCAGCTGCTCACCTTCTTCCTCCTGGCCTTCGGCGGCGCGTGGCTGATCTGGCTGCCGGGCCTGGTCGGTGTCGGCGGCGCCGGTGGCTTCGTGCTGCTGGCCCTCGGTGCGCTGGCCCCGTTCGCCGCCGCCGTGCTGGTCATCCGGTCCACCGGCGGGGACCTGCGCGGCTGGCTGGCCGGGCTCCTCGTCTGGCGGGTGCCCGCTCGGTTCTGGGTCTTCGCCCTCGGCGTGCCGGTGGCCTTGCTGGTGGTCGTCAACGCGGTGCTGGCGCTCACCGGCAGCTCGATCGACCTCGGGCTGCTGGCGCAGCGGATCCCTGCCTACCTCACCACGTTCGCCGTCGTGGCCACCGTGGGGGGCGGCCTGGAGGAACCCGGCTGGCGCGGCTTCGCCCTGCCCCGGCTGCAGCAACGCTTCTCCCCGCTGGCCGCGACCGCCATCCTCGGCCTGGCCTGGGGCATCTGGCACGTGCCGCTCTACGGGCCACTGGGCTTCGTGCTCCCGGCCTTCCTCGCCGTCTACTACACCTGGCTGTACAACCGGACCGGCAGCGTGCTGCTCTGCCTGCTGCTGCACGGCAGCTTCACCCCGGCCATCGACAACCTGGTGCTGACTGCCGACTCGCTCACAGTGGACCTGGTCATCCTGGGCACCGTCGTGGCCGGCGCTGCTGTGCTGGTGGCCGTCACGCGGGGCCGCCTCGGCCTGCCCCGCCCCGAGCCGCTCGAGCCGCGGTCGCGTCGGGAGCACGCCGCACCGGTCCGCACCACCGGTGGAGGTGCAGCGTGACAACGGCGAACGCGTCGGACTCCGCCGGTCATGGCCGACCGCTGCTGGGGCTGCGGCGCCAGCCCGGGCGGCTGGCGCGGGCGGTGTTCCGGCTGCCGCTGAAGGCCTACCAGCACAACGCCGGGCCGGCGGTGGGCCGCACCTTCGTGGCCTTCACCCACCTCGGCCGCAGGACCGGGCAGCCGCACCAGACGGTCGCGATGGTGTTGCGCTACGACCAGGCCACCGGCGAGGCCGTCATCTGCGCCGCCTGGGGGCCGCAGACCGACTGGTACCGCAACCTGCAGACACACCCCGCGGTGCGGGTGCAGCTGGGTGGGCAGACGTTCACCCCGCAGCAGCGGTTCCTCCCCGAGGAGGAGGCGTTCGACGTCGCCGTGCAGTTCCGCCGCGAACACCCGCACCGGCTGTGGTTCTTCAGCAGAGTCCTGGGCTGGGGACACCTGCGGGAGGACGCGGCGGTGCGCGCGTTCGTCCGCAGCCACCCGTTCGTCGCGTTCCGGCCGGCGGAGCCGGGGGCGATCGCAGAGTAGGTCGGATCCGGACCGGTGATCGGATCCGGACCGGTGATCGGTCAGCCGACCGCAGCCAGGTCCTCGGCGGTCGTCGCCTCCGCCCGCCGCTTGACCCCGCGCAGCATCTGCCGGGCCATGACGAAGTCGGCCGGGACGATCACGGTCAGGTAGAACACCTCCACCCACCATGGCTGCAGGCGGAGTCTGCTGCGGAGGAGGAACCGGGTCCGGTGTCCGGGCAGCCGGTCGAGCACGAACGCCCAGCTCCAGTCGATGGAGGCGCCGTGCTCCTCGGCCCACTCGGGAGGCAGGTGCTCGCGGGAGTGCAGCACCAGATGCCGGGTCGGCTCGAGCAACCGGACGTCGAACGCGGTGTGCTTCTCCGGGGCGCCGTCGAGCACCCGGTCGCCGACCTGCAGGTCCTGCCACTCGGGCACCAGGTCGTCGGCGCTCGGCCCGTTGTCGGGGAACAACAGCAGGTCCACCCAGCGGGCGGTGTACCACTGCCCGCGCCCCCAGCCCATCTGCACCAGCCATGGCCACACGTGCTCCGGGGGCGCGTCGATGGTGATCGCGTGCGTGGTCGTCGCTTGCGGCGCTGCGCACAGGTCGTCCCCGGGGAGGTGTCGCCGCCGTTCCTCCCGGGTCGCGCCGTAGGTCCGGCCGAGCCACTGCAGCCCGGCGTAGCCGGTGACCGCGGCCCCGAGGGCTGCCGCGGTCACGGTGGCCGGTCTCATCGGCTCTCCGCCCCCCTCCATGAACAGCACCCCGTCCAACGCGGTCGCCGCCCCGCTGTCGAGGTCGTCGGTCCGCCGCCCTCCGGTCAGCGCCAGCCCGACCTGCGGGCCTCGGTGCACACCGACTCGACGACCACCAGAGCGTGGATCAGACGCTCACCTCCTCGTCCCCGGCCTGCACACCGGGGCCGCCGCCGAAGAGCCGCGGCATGCCCATCCACCGGCCGTGGGCTCGATCCCGACCGCCGTGGTCGTCGCGGTCCGGGACCACGCGGAAGACCGGGAACCGGTCCGCCACGGTGGCGATCTCGTCGATGGCGAGGTCCGGGCCCACGCCGAAGAAGGCGCGCGCCTCCCGGGCGACGGCGGCCGAATCGGGGCGCCGGCCGGCCCGCAGCACGTAGGAGCGGATCACCGGGGCGCGGCCGTGGGTGGGCACCTCGACCAGGGTCACGGCCCGGCGGCGACCACGGCGGGCCAGCACGACGCGCCCCCCGGCGGCGCGGGCGTTGCGCACCCACTCGGACTCGCCGGTGAGCGAGACCAGGTAGCCCTGACCCTGGTGCCGGGCCTGCACGAGGTTGGTCCGCCGGATCGCTCCGCTGCGGCGTCCCGGCACCTCGAGGGTGACCACGTAGCCGGGGCTCAAGCCCAGGGCGGTCAAGGCATGTCCGAGCCACTGCAGCCGGACGTACAGCCGGGGCGGCGGCCGGTAGCGGCCCGCGCCGGGGTCGCCGAGGGGGACGAGGAGGCGGTCGGCCGTCCGCCGGGGACGGCGGCGTTCGTTCTCGGCGAAGGCGTGCAGCGTCTCCGCCGTCCGGACCGCCAGCGGATACCCGTGCCCCGGCGCCAGCACCCGGGGTGCCAGCGCGGCCAGCGCCGCGACCGACCGCCGCGCCGCCTCCCGGTCCCAGGTGGTGTACCAGGGCGGCCCCGCGAGCCGCTGCCGGCCGTCGAGCCACCCCGACGCCGAGTTCAGGTCCACGGTCAGGAGCGCGTCCCCGGAGATGAGCACGCCGTCGGCGCGGCGCAGGTAGGCGACGGAGCCGGGCGTGTGCCCGGGCGTGGCGATCCACTCCCAGTCGGGCAGCCCCGGCACCACTCCGGCTGGTTCGAGTGACCGGGTGACGTCGGTGATGTCCCCCGCGGTCTCGATGCGGGAGCGGATCCTGGCCGGCAGCAGGCGCATGCCCGGCATGACGACCCGGTGGTCGAGTGGCATGTCGAACTCGGGGAGGTACCTGCCGGCTGCCATCGGCAGCTCATCCGGGTGGACGTACACCGGCACCCGCCAGGATCGGGCGAGGTCGCCGGCGGCCCCGGAGTGGTCGGGATGGATGTGGGTGAGCAGGATCGCCGTCGGGCGCGCAGCAGGGCCGAACAGCGACTCGGCCGCCCGCCGGATCTCGCCCGCGTCGCCGGCCCACCCGGCGTCGATAAGGACCCACGACCCGGCGGAGCGGACCAGGTACACGTTCGAGGCCGGCGCTCCGCGGCCCAGCGTGACGACGTGCACGTCGGGAGCGACCGGGCCGAGGTGGCGTTGGCCGACCGGGGGCGGCCAGCGGTCGGGGAACTGTTCCAGGTGGGCCTTGAGACTCGCCCAGACCCGCCGCTCCAGCCGGGCGCCGCCGACGCGCAGCAGCGGGGTCAGGACCCGCCAGGGTCCACGGGGACGGATGTGCCAGGACCAGCGGGCCAGCGTCCCGCCGTCGACCGGGTGGAACGCTTCGGCGCCGTCGATGTCCATGCCCGCCATCCGGATCCGGAAGGTCAGTCGGTGCGGCCGGTCGTAGCCGGTCACCTCTGTCCAGGTCTCACCGTGGCGACCCCGGCTCTCGGCGACCTGCCGGAACCGGGCGCCGACGCCGATCGGGCCGGGCGTGGTCTGCTCGACGGACACGATGCGCCGGTTGTAGCGGGGTTCGTTGCGCGGGTCGGCGAGCACGTCGAAGACCTCGCCGGGCGGGCGGCCGATGGTCACCTCGCCGCCGATGCTGATCATCGAGTCTCCGTTGCGGCCGCTGCGGGCTCGGCGGTCAGTCCGTCGGCGGTCGACGCAGCCGCGGCGCACCTCCGGGTGGGCGCGGGTCTCGTGCCGTTCGTCGGCCCGCATCGCCTCTCCTCCGTGCGCCGTCAGGGCGCGGTCGCGGCCCACTGCTCCACGGTGGAGGTGGGGTCGGGCCGTCGCGGGCGGTCGAGGACGGCACGCAGGAGCCAGCGGAGGGTGAACTCCGGCGCGCTCATCGACGGGGCAGGTAGCGGCAGTGGCGCTCGGATGGTGAACGGCAGCCGCAGCACTGCGCCGGGTTCCAGGTCGACGGGCCCGGCCAGCGCGACGGTGGCGACCACGGTCGTCCGGGTGCGGTCCTCCTCCAGCGGCATCTCCGGCAAGCGAGCCGGCACCTGCTCGGCGAGGACCAGCTCGACACGCACGCCCCGGGCGTGAGCGGCCCGGCGCGGGGTCACGGTCACCGTGCCCGAGACGGGGACGCCGCCGGACAAGCGCCGGCTGGACACCTCCTCGAGGCCGAGAGCCGCGACGCCGGCCTCGTCGACGACCGCCGCGGTGCCGGTCACCCAGCTCCGGTCCGCGGCGCGAGACGTGACCACCACGGCGGTGCTCGCCTCCACGTCGCGGCCGTGGTGCACCTGGAGCCGAGCGCGGACCCCGTACTCCTGCTGCACGAGGTACCCGTCGACGGTCGCCTCCCCCGCCGGCACGGCCAGCGTCACCGAGCGCACCAGGTGCTGCCCGGCGACCAGCGGCCCGACCGGGTCGAGGTCGGCGCGACCGAGGACGGCGGAGCGGCGGGAGCTCACCGTGGCGCCGGCGCCCATCCAGCCGCGCTCGGAGTGGGCGACCGCCCCGGAGCGCACCAGCTCCACCTGTCCACCGGTGACCTCGGTCGGGCGGTCGGCGACGAACCGGACGGTGACCTCCAGCGGCTGCCCGGCCTCCACCGTCGCCGCGGCCGTGGAGACCGTGAGCTCGGGCGCCTGCAGCGACGCCGTCACTGCGCCAGCCCTCGCGCCCGCAGCAACCGACAACGGCGGTGCGCTCTCGCCGGGCGTGACGGCGTCCCAGCGCGACGCGTCATCGGCCGGCTTCGGCCATCCACGGCTGCGCCGGCGGGTGAGTGGGCTCGTCGTCCGGCCCGGCGACCAGGTAGAGGACCATGCCGACGACGCCGAGGCTGACCAGACCGGTGATCAGCAGGACGAGGAACCAGGTCTTGTCCTCCAGCCGGGCAGTGACCAGCAGCGCCGCCACCCAGGCCACGAACAGGCCCACCCCGGCCACCAGCAGCACCAGGACGCCGACGATCGCCAGCGCGATCAGCACCCAGCCCGCCGCGCCCGCGTCCACCCCGACCACGTCGGGGCCGCGGGTGACGAGCACGTCGTTGGCGATGGCCAGTCCGCCGCCCAGCGCCATCAGCGCCAGCCCCGCCACGACGGCGAGCAGGCTGCCGACGAACAGTCGGGTGATCTGCCGCTTGCTCATCCGAGACACCTCCAAGAGCTCCGCTCCAGGCTCCTGGGCCTGGCTACGGTCAGGCAGGGGCGCGGGTCCCACGCCGACCGGGGCGTGTCCCGGCAGCGCGGGACCTCCGGCCCTGCACGTTGCCGAGCGTCGAGGGGTCAGGTGTCGCCCGGCGTCCCACTCCGGTTCCCCGTGCCTGTGCCGCGCCGTGGTGGCCGGTCATCGCCTCGCGTGACCAGCCGATGGCACCAGCAGGGCAGGTGGATGGCCGGCAGGTTCGCGGCCAACCACCGCGGCAGGGGGATGTCGGTCACCGAGCCACTGGTCGCGCCGACGCGCTCGGCCAGCCGGTCAACGGACAGCGCACCCCGTCTGCGGCGGCGACCAGGCACTCCCCGGCGACGACCGCGGCCGCGCGCCGGTCGCTGCGGCCACGGATGACCGGACCACAGCAGGTAGCTGACGCAGAACTCGATCGACGCCCAGGCCGCGGTGTGCTCCGCCCTGATGACCGTCGGCCGGCGCGGGGTGCCGCGACGGCGGCACGCGGCGCCGGTGCTCGGCCTCAGCGCGCTCCCGGATCCCGCGCAGCATCCGGCGCATCATCGGCCAGTCGCCCAGCTCCAGGAGCACGATGCCCGCCGGGTGTCGCCAGTCGTAGGCGAACCGCAGTCGCGCAACCAGCCGTGTCCGGCCGCCGGGCAGGGGCAGCAGGCGCCAGGCCCAGGTGCTGCTCGGCGTCCGCCACAGCATCCACTCGGGCGTCTGGAACGAGTCGATGACGAACGAGGTCCCCGCGGTCGGCCGCGGCGCCATCGGCAACCAGGAACCGACCGCGAGGTCCTGGAGCTCCGGCACGATCCGACGGGCGCTGGGGCGGCCGAGGTTGTCGAGCAGGTCGTCGGCGTACCAGCCGGCGCGCAGGCAACCGACCTGCACCAGCCAGGGCCACACCTCTCCCGGTCTCGCTGCGATCGTGATGGCCCGGGTGGCCCGCAGCTGCGCCCGCGGGAACACCTCGTCGCCGGGCATCGGCGCGGCGACCTCGGCTCGGGTCGCGCCCCAGCGGCGGTGCCAGGGCCTCACCAGCGGGGCGAGCGCGAAGCGCGGCAGGTCGGCGGCCACGTCACGGACCTGCCGGGCCAGGTCCGCCGCGGTCGGCCGCACCGGCACCCACCCCGGCGGCCGCGCATCGGGCCGGATGCCCGCGGCGCTCCTCCCACCGGGTGCGCCGGCGGTGCCGGCCCGGTGGTCTCGTCGAGCGATCCGGTCGGGCACGGCGGTCATCTCCTGTTCCGTCGGCCTGGTCCCCGCGGCGCCCGGCGCCACGGACGTCGGGCGCTCAGCGGCTCCCCGATCGGGCGGCGACCATCTGGGCGAGGGTGGCGCCCCAGGCGCGGGCGCGCTCCTCCTCGCCCGGAATCAGCGGACCCTTCGTGTCGACGACGGAGAAGTGCTCGGCGGGGGCGACGATGTGCGCGCCGAGCCTGCCGAGCAGCTTCTCCTCGGTCCGCGACGCGTGGTCCATCCTGGTCAGCACCGGGTGGCCGCTGCCGCGGGTGTCGAACGCGGCCGCGGCGATCCCGGTGGGTGCCGAGACGGCCTCCAACCACTCGTGCAGGCCGGTACCGGTGTCGGCGATGTCGGCGCCGTACTGCTCCACCGCACTCTCGCGGGTGGACGGGCGAGGCATCCCGAACGCGTGGTTGGGCCCGCCCACGACCAGCAGCCCGAGGTCGGGGCCGAGCTCGGCCGGGGCCTGCGCCGCGGCAACGGCGTCCGCCGGGAGGGAGGCCGACAGCCCGTCGGCGATCGCCTGCGCGATCGTGCGGGCGTCGCCGAACACGGACTCGTAGACCACCAGAGCGCGGGTCAATGCGCTCACGACCTCATCGCTCGGTTGCTCACCGGCACGACGCTAGGCGGCCCCGGCACCGGCGACCCACCGGCGAAGGACCCGGTCGGCGGGGCCCAAGGGTCCGTTGCGGGCCGCATCACTGTCGCGTCCTGCAGGTCACCGACCGACACGCGGACTGTGACGGTGACCGTCGTCGTCGCTGGGATCCACCATGGACCTGATCTGCGACGACGCCGGGCGACGCCCTACCGCAGCAGCGAGCGGGCGATCACCATGCGCTGGATCTGGTTGGTGCCCTCGTAGATCTGGGTGATCTTGGCGTCGCGCATCATCCGCTCGACCGGGAAGTCCTGCGTGTAACCGGCCCCGCCGAACAGCTGGACGGCGTCGGTCGTCACCTTCATCGCGACGTCGGAGGCGAACGCCTTGGCCGAGGCGCACAGCCGGCCGAGGTCGGGGCCGCCGGTCTCCCCGCGGGCGGCCGCGACGTAGACCAGGTGCCGGGCGGCCTCGATCTGCATGGCCATGTCGGCGAGCATGAACTGCACGCCCTGGAACTCGGCGATGGTCTTGCCGAACTGCTTGCGCTCCCGGGTGTACTGCACGGCGGCGTCGAGCGCGCCTTGCGCGATGCCGACGGCCTGGGCGCCGATGGTCGGGCGGGTGAAGTCCAGCGTCCGGAGCGCGGTCTTGAAGCCGGTTCCGGGCTCGCCGATGATCCGGTCGGCCGGGATGGTGCAGTCGGTGAAGTACAGCTCGCACGTCGGCGAGCCCTTGATGCCCATCTTCCGTTCCTTGGGGCCGACGGCGAAGCCCGGGTCGTCCGCGTGGACGACGAACGCGGAGATCCCGTTGGCGCCCTCGTCCGGGTCGGTGACGGCCATGACCGTGTACCAGGAGGAGATCCCGGAGTTGGTGATCCACGCCTTGGTGCCGTTGAGCACCCAGCTGTCGCCCTCGAGCCGGGCACGGGTCCGCATCGCCGCGGCGTCCGAACCGGCCTCCCGCTCGGAGAGCCCGTAGCTGATCATCGCCTCGCCGGAGGCGATGCTCGGCAGCACCGCCTGCTTCAGCTCTTCGGACGCCGACAGGATGATCGGCATCGAGCCCAGCTTGTTCACCGCCGGGATCAGCGAAGCGGACGCGTCGACGCGGGCGACCTCCTCGATCACGATGCAGGTCGCGATCGGGTCGGCGCCCTCCCCGCCGTACTCCTCGGGGATGTGGGTGGCGTGGAACCCGGCCGCGGTCAGCGCCTTCTGCGCCTCCACCGGATAGCGGGACTGCGCGTCCACCTCGGCGGCGAACGGGGCGATCTCCCGCTCGGCGATCTCACGGACCGCGGCCCGGATCGCGTCGTGCTCCTCGGTCAGCGCGTACAGCCCGCCGGCGTTGTTACCCACGGGTAGATGGTAGTAGAAGGACCCCCCTGCCCTCACCACTCGCAGGCTCGCGGCGGGACCCTGCAGGAGGGCCGCTCAGGTGGAGCGGAACCGCTCCTGCAACGCCGCGTCGCGCGCGACCACCGCGTCGGCGAGGTCGGCCTGGAATCCGGAGACGGCGGCCTGCAGCTCGGGGTCGGCCGCGGCCAGGATCCGGACGGCGAGCAGCCCGGCGTTGCGCCCGCCGCCGATGCTCACCGTCGCCACCGGTACGCCGGCCGGCATCTGCACGATCGACAGCAGGCTGTCCAGCCCGTCGAGCAGGTCCAGCGGACGGGGGACGCCGATCACCGGCAGCGGCGTGGCCGCGGCGACCATCCCCGGCAGGTGGGCTGCTCCCCCGGCACCGGCGATGACCACGCGCAGCCCGCGGCCTGCGGCGGACTCGGCGTACTCCAGCATCCGCCGCGGCGTGCGGTGTGCGGAGACCACGTGCACCTCGTACGGGACACCGAACTCGGCCAGCGCCGTGGCGGCGGGCTCCAGCATCGGCCAGTCCGAGTCGCTGCCCATGACGATGCCGACGAGCGGGGTGCCGGGTTCGGTCTCCACGCGGGCTCCTCAGTGCTCGGTCTCGAACGCGAACGCCGGGTCGATCTCGCCGTCGGCCAGGTAGCGGGCGGCGGCGACGGCGCGGGCGCGCACCTCGGCCAGGTCCGACCCCAGGGCGGTGACGTGGCCGAGCTTGCGGCCGGGGCGCTGGCCCTTGCCGTACCAGTGCAGCTTCACGTCGGGCCAGTGCGCCATCAGGTGGTGCACCCGCTCGTCCAGGCCCGGGCCGGACCAGCCCTCCGCGGCGGCCGCGCCGCCCAGCAGGTTGGCCATGACCACCACCGGCGCGGTCATCGCCGTGGCACCCAGCGGGTAGTCGAGGACCGCGCGCAGGTGCTGCTCGAACTGGCTGGTGCGCGAGCCCTCGATCGTCCAGTGGCCGGAGTTGTGCGGCCGCATCGCGAGCTCGTTGACCAGGACGGCGTCCGCGGTCTGGAACAGCTCCACGGCCAGCACGCCGACGACGCCGACCCGGTCGGCGACGCGCACGGCCAGCTCCTGGACGGCGGTGGCGGTGTCGTCGTCCAGGCCCGGGGCGGGGGCGAGCACCTCGTGGCAGACGCCGTCCCGCTGCACGGTCTCGACGACCGGCCAGACGGCGACCTGTCCGAACGGCGACCGCGCCACGACGGCCGCCAGCTCCCGCACCAGCGGCACCCGCTCCTCGGCCAGGAGGGTGGCGTGCCGCTCGACCAGCTCGGCGGCCGCGGCGGCGTCGTCCACGACGAACACACCCTTGCCGTCGTAGCCCCCGCGCGGCGTCTTGAGCACCACCGGCCAGCCGTGCCGCCCGGCGAAGGCCGCGACCTCGTCGACGGAGGTGACCTCGGCCCAGGCCGGCTGCGGCTCCCCCGCCTCGGCCAGCGCCCGCCGCAGGACCAGCTTGTCCTGGGCGTGGACCAGCGCCTCGGGGCCGGGCGCGACGCGGTGCCCGGCGGCCTGCAGGGCGTGCAGGTGCTCGGTCGGCACGTGCTCGTGGTCGAACGTGACGACCGTGGCCCCGTCGGCGACGGCCAGCAGGGCGTCGAGGTCGCGGTGGTCGCCCAGGCGGACGTCGGCGGCGACGAGGGCCGCGGACTCGTCGGGGCCGGTCGAGAGGACCCGCAGCGACTGGCCGAGGGCGATCGCCGCCTGGTGGGTCATCCGGGCCAGCTGCCCCCCGCCGACCATCGCCACGACGGGCAGCCCGGTGCGTGCGTCGACAGGAGTGGCCACGGGGGCCCAGCCTAGAGGGCCGACGCCGGCTCCCGGACCGGGCGCCCGCCCCCTCGTCAGCCCAGCTCGGCGAGCTGCTCGCCCAGGCGGGTGCCGACGGACGCCGCCACCTCGGGCGGCAGGTGGGTGCCGTCGGTCGTCGTGCCCGGCGCGAACCGGCCGTCGTCGTCGATCTCGCCCCAGGGGTCGACGAGCACCCAGCCCCGCTCGGTGGCCAGCGCCGCCAGCGCCGCGTTGTACGCCTGCCGCCCCGGCGTGTCCACGTCGTTGGGCGCGATCGCGGAGACGACGACCGTGTCGACCCCGGCCGCGGTGGCGGCGGCCGCCAGGCGCGTCAGGTTGTCGGCGGACTCGTCCCAGGGGCGGTCCTGGAGGACGTCGTTGGTGCCGGCCATGACCACCACGACGTCGGCGTCCGCGGGCACCTGCGCCCGCAGCATGTCCCCGGTGGTCGCGCCGGGCACCGCCCAGCCGCCCACGAAGGTCAGCCCGGAGGACTCCGCCGCGGCGGGGACCCACGAGGCCTCCCCCTCCACGTCGCGGTCGGAGATGACGGCACCGCCGGCGGTGATGGAGTCACCGATCACCGCGAAGGTGCTCGGCGCCGGAACCTCGGGCCCGGGGGCGGCCATCCCGGTCCCCGCGACGGACGGCGTCGTCGCGGACGGACCGGCCGGGACATGTGGGACCGTCTGCGGAGCGGAGAGCACCTGGTCCTCCCCGTCCCCCCACAGCGCGCACCCGCCGAGCAGCGGCACCAGCACGAGCGCCAGGACGGCCAGGGTCGTCCGCGCGAGTCCCCGTCGGGGAGCGGAGCGATCGAACACGCGACGAGTCTGGGGCATGGACCTGGACGTGCGGAGCCCGCTCACTCCGGCGGGTCAGGTCTCAGGCGCTCAGCGAGTCCCGGCGCGGGGCGGGCACGGGCCGAGCGGTGCTCCCCGAGGACGACTGGAGGACGGCCACGCCGGCCACGACCCGCGGCTCGGGAGCCGGGGCGCCGGCCTCCTGGGGCCGTCGCGCGGCGACCGCGCGGGGCCGGCCGGGCGTGAACCGCCGCAGCCACCGGCGGGCCGGCTCCTCGACGTACCGGTAGCAGACGTGCGCCAGCACGAGGGTCGACAGCAGGACCGGGACGAGCAGCAGGGCCCACAGCGAGGTGCCCACCGCGATCTTCGGCCACCACCCGATGAGCGTCCAGAAGACCTCGAACACCGGGATGTGCACCAGGTAGAGGGCGAAGGAGATGCGCCCGCCGTGCACCACCCACTCCTTGGAGAGGAAGGCGCTGACCCCCGAGGTGGACAGGGCGAGCGCACCGACCAGCAGCGGGAAGAACACCACGACGATCCCGCCGAACGCCGAGTGGTCGTTGTCGATCCCGCGCCAGTCGCCCCACCACAGGCCGACCGCGATCGCGCCCACCGCGGCTCCGGCCCACGTGGCGGCCGCGCGCTGCACCCGCGGCGTCTGGCGGATCCGCCGGACGACCAGGCAGGTCAGCGCGCCGGCCAGGAACGCCGCGCCGATGCGCAGCAGCCAGGACCACGGGAGCACCGGCCCGCCGTGCACGTAGGTCATGTAGCTGAGCGGGACCATCGCCAGCACCGCGGTCGCGCCGAGCAGGACCAGCGGGGCGTTGCGGATGCGCCAGAGCAGGACGGCGACGAGCGGGAAGGCCACGTAGGCCAGCCACTCGGCGCTGATCGACCAGGCCGAGCCCATCCACGACTCGCCGCTGGACTCGGGGTGCCACCACAGCTGCACCATCGACAGCTGCAGCAGGTACTGCGGCAGGTCGAGGACCGGCTGGCTGGTCTGGTAGGCGAGGTACCCGTCGGAGACCTGCGTGGCCTTGTAGAGCAGCCAGCCGCCGTAGAGCGTGGTCACGAGCGCGTACACGGGCCAGATCCGGCACACCCGCGCCCACAGGAAGGCGGCCACCCGCCGCGGCGAGGGCTTGCGGCCGACCCGCTCGAGGTAGGTCAGGGCGATCACGAAGCCGCTGAGCACGAAGAAGAGGTCGACGCCGGTCGCCCCCGCCCGGAGCACCGGGCGCAGCGGTTCCCAGTAGCCGGAGTAGTCCAGCCCGGGCGTGAAGTGGAAGTGGTAGACGACGACCCAGACCGCCGCGACGGCCCGCAGGCCCGTCAGCGGGCGGATCTCGGGGGACGGGGCGGCACCGACCTTCGCGCCGACGACTCTCGGTGGACGTGCAGACACCACAACTCCTCTGTGCAGGCTGACGGCAGTGACCCTGCGCTCATGGCCCGTCACAGAAATTAGTCGGCCGGTCGGGCATGTTGAGTCGACGACACGACAGACTCGGGCCCGCCCGTCGGCAACTCCTGACGAAGCCGGCCGTCCACGGCGCCGCTGGAGGGGCAGGACCGCTTCTCCACCGCCCCGCGCGATCCCCCGGCCGCGGTTAGCATCGCCGGGTGACCAGCCAGTCCGTCCGCCCGCGACGGGCCGGGTCAGCCGTGTGGTCACTCCTCCGCCAGGTCGGCGCCTTCGGTGTGGTCGGCGCGGTCTGCTTCGTCATCGACGTCGTCCTCTTCCAGGTGCTGTACGCGCACCTGGGGTTCGGCGCCGTCAGCTCGAAGGCCGTCTCCACCGTGGTCTCCATGGCGGCGGCCTTCGTCGGGCACCGCTACTGGTCGTTCGCCGACAGCGAGCGCACCGGCCTGCGGCGGGAGGGTGTCCTGTTCACCGTGGTGAACGGCCTGACGCTGCTGCTGGGCCTGGGGATCATCGCCTTCGCCCGATACGCGCTGGGGCTGACCGATGCCTGGTCGCTGCAGGCGGCGAACCTGACCTCCATCGCCGTCGGGACCGTCGTGCGCTTCGTGTCCTACCGCTTCTGGGTCTTCCCGACCCCCACCCCCGACGCGGAGCGGTGACTCCCCCACCCCGCCGGACCTGACCGACCCGGGGCGGCCGGCCCGCCGCCGCGCGGGCGCGGCCGCCCGCTCAGCCGGCCAGCCGTGAACCGTGCCGCCCGGCCACGACCTCCAGCCGGGTCGGGATGCGGGTGCGCAGCTCCTCCAGGTGGCTGATGACGCCGACCGTCCGCCCGCCGCGGCGCAGTTCGTCGAGCACGTTCATCACCGCGTCCAGCGCCTGGGCGTCGAGCGTGCCGAAGCCCTCGTCGACGAAGAGGGTGTCCATCTGCACGCCCCCGGCCTCGGAGGTGACGACGTCGGCGAGGCCCAGTGCCAGCGCCAGGGAGGCCATGAAGCTCTCGCCGCCGGAGAGGGTCTTGGTCGGACGGCGCGTGCCGGTGTACTCGTCGAAGACGTCCAGGCCCAGCCCGCCGCGGGCGCCGTGCCGGGCCTGGGCGTCGCTGTGCAGGAACGTGTAGCGGCTCCCGGACATCTCCTGCAGCCGCCGGCTGGCCACCTCCGCGACCTGCTCGAGCCGCGCGGCGAGGACGAAGGACTGCAGGCGCATCCGCAGCGTGTTGGCGCCGCGGCCGTTGACCAGGTCGGCCAGCGCCGCGACCTGGCCGGCCCGGTCGCGGCGCTCGGCCAGCTCCACCTCGGCCGCGGTCACCTCACCGGCCAGCCCGTCGAGCGCGCCGGCGCAGCGGCGGGCCTGGTCGAGGGCGGTGACCGCCTCCTCCCGCCGCGCGGTGAGCTCGGCGCACCGGTCCTGCAGCGCGGCGACGTCGGGCCGGGCGGGCAGGTCGGTCAGCTCGGGGTCGGCGAGGGTCGCGGCCACCACCGACCGGGCGTCGTCGTGCTCGCGGATCCCGCGCTCGAGGGCCGCCAGCTCGCCGGGCTCAAGCAGCGCGGCGCCGGCGGAGGCCAGGCCGTCGAAGCCCGCGGCGGCCGCGCGCTCGCCGGCCGTGACGCGGGCGGTGTCGGCGGAGGCCCGGGCGCGCAGCTCCTCGGCCTCGGCCTCGACGACGGCCTCGCACCGCTCGGCGGCCGTGGTGAGGCGGCGGACCCGGGACGACAGGTCGGCGTCGGCACCGCGGGCGGCGTCCAGCCGCGCGGTCAGCTCGACGAGGGCCTCCTCCCGGGCCGCGCGCTCGGCGGTGCGCCGCTGCAGCTCCTCCCGGTCGGCGGCCAGCGCCGACGCGGCGGCGTCCCGGGCGGCCTCCCGCCGGGCGAGCTCGCGCCGGGCGGCGTCGACGGCGCCGGCGAGGCCGGCGACCTCCGCCCGCTCGGCGCCGGCCTGCTCCGCACGTGCGGCCAGCTCGGTGAGAGACAGCTCACCGGCCCGTGCGCGAAGGACCGCGAGCTCCCGCTCCAGCTCCTCCGCACGGCGGCGGGTGGCGGTCGCCTGGTCCTCGGCGGCGTCGGCCGCGGCGCGTGCGCGCTCCTCGTCGTCGGCGGAGACGACCGGGCCCGCGTGCGCGGCCGGCCGGGGGTGCTCGGTCGCCCCGCAGACCGGGCAGTCGGCGCCGGGGAGCAGCCCGGCGGCGAGCTCGGCGGCCATCCCGTCGAGCCGGGCGGCGCGCAGCTCCACCAGCTCCTCACGGGCCCGCAGCCACACCAGCCGCGCCTCCTCGGCGGCCGACCGGGCCGCAGCCAGCCCCGCGGCTCCCCGCTCCGCGCGGCGGGCTGCGTCCAGCGCCGCGCGGGCGGACTCCTCGGCTGCGGTGAGCCCCGGCAGCCGGGCGGCCGCGGCCAGTGCCTCGTCCAGCCGGCGCTGGGCCTCGGCCACCCGGCCGGGCCAGTCCCGCGCCGCGCGACCCCCCTGCTCGCAGCGGTCGGCCAGGGCCGCGACCTCCCGGCCGAGCCGGGCGACCTCCCGCCGGAGCTGCACCGCCCGGTCCGCCTCGGGCGCCAGGGCACGGGCCGCCGCCGCGGCGTCGCGCAGCTCGCGGGCGAGCAGGCCGTCGGCGGTGGGACGGGCCGGGTCCACCTGCCCGGCCACCTCGGCCCAGGCGGTGCGGGCGGCGTCCAGGGCCGCGGTCGCGGCCTCGGCGGCCCGCGCGGTGCGCCGGGCGTCGTCCAAGGCGTCGCGCAGCGCCTCGGCCCGCCGTCCGGCGTCGGCGCGGGCGCGCAGCGGGACCAGTCGCTCCTCCTGCGCGCCGAGCCGGGCCAGCTCCTCGCGGGCGCGGTCCCGGCGGGCGTGCCGGTCGGCCAGGGCGCGCGCCGCGGCCAGCTCGGCGTCCAGCCGGGCGCTGCGCGCGGCGGTCTCCTCGGCGGCCGCTGCGGCGCGGGCCAGCTCCGCGGCGGCCCGCGAGCGCACGCCGGCGACCCAGGCCCCGACCGACGTCCCGGGGTGCGCGCCGACCAGCTCGGGGGCCAGCTCCTCGGGCACCTCGACGTCGGCGATCTGCGCGACCCGGTGCAGCAGCGTGCTGATCCGGTGACGGTCGGCCCGCAGCGCCTCCTCGGCGGCGCGCCGCTCCCCGGCCAGCCACTCCTCGGCACGGGCGAACCGGCCGACGTCGAACAGCGTGCGCAGCAGCCGGGCGCGGTCCTCCGGCTCGGCGCGCAGGAAGCGGGCGAAGTCGCCCTGCGGCAGGAGCACGACCTGGCAGAACTGCTCGGCGGACAGGCCCAGCCGCACCCGCAGGTACTCCGACCCCTCGTCGATCCGGGTGCTGACCGGTTCCCAGCAGCCGCCGTCCCACCGCTGGACGAGGAGCTTGGCCTGCTCGGTGGTCTCGCCGGCGCCGCGCTTCTTCGGCCGGGTCTGCTCGGGCCGGCGGACCACCAGCAGCCGCTCCCCGGCGAGGGTCAGCTCGAGGGAGACCTCGGTGCGGGTGGCTGCATCGGCGTGGTCGCTGCGCAGCCGCTTCTCCTCGCCGCGGGCACCCGGCACGGTGCCGTAGAGGGCGAAGACGACGGCGTCGAGCAGCGTCGTCTTGCCCGCGCCGGTGGGACCCCACAGGAGGAAGAGCCCGTCGCGGGCGACGGCGTCGACGTCGAGGGTCTCGGTACCGGCGAACGGCCCGAACGCGGACAGGGACAGGGAGTGCAACCTCACCGGGCCAGCTCCTCGCGGGCGGCCGCGCCCAGCGCCCGGCCCAGCAGCTCCCGCTCGGCGGCGCTCGCCCCCACCCCGCTGCGGACGTGGGTGACGAACTCCCCGGCCACGTCGATGTCGCTGCGCCCCCGCAGCCGCTCCTGGTAGCTGCGCCCGTCGGCGCCGGAGGCCCCGCCGGTCCACTCCAGGTGGACGCAGTACGGGAAGCGGGTCTGCAGCCGGCGCATCGGGTCGGCCGGGCGGACGTCGTCGGTCAGCCGGGCCGAGACGAAGTGCTCCTCGACGCCGTCGTGGGCGGGGTCACCGAGCACCTCGTCGATGGTGCCGGTCAGCACGGTCAGCGGGCGGGGCGTGAGCAGGGGCAGTGCCCGCACCCCGGCCAGCCCGCCGGCGTCGAGGTCGACCAGCCAGGCCTGCTTGTCCTGGCCGGCCTCCCCGAAGGAGTACGCCACCGGGGACCCGCTGTAGCGCAGCCGCGGGGTGAGGGTCTGGGGCCGGTGCAGGTGGCCCAGGGCCACGTAGTCGACCCCGTCGAAGACGGCGGCGGGCACCAGGTCGACCCCGCCGACGCAGATGTCGCGCTCGCTCTCGCTGGGCACGCCGCCGCCGACGAAGGCGTGCGCGAGCACCACCGACCGCGCGCCGGGCCGCAGGAACAGGTCGGCGCGCACGCGGTCCATCGCCTCGGTCAGCACCGCCTCGTGGCTGCGGGCGCCCGGCACGCCCAGCTCGTGCCGGGCGATCTCCGGCTCCAGGTAGGGCAGCCCGTAGAGGGCCACCTCGCCGTGCTCGTCGCGGAGCAGGACCGGCTCGTCGAGGCGCGCGGTCGAGGCGCGGACGTGCAGGCCCGCGGTCGACAGCAGCTCGGAGAACGTGCCCAGCCGCCGCGCGGAGTCGTGGTTGCCCGGGGTGAGGACGACCGTCGCACCGGCCCGCAGCAGCCGGCCGACCACCCGGTCGAGCACCGCCGTGGCGTCGGCCGACGGCACCGCGCGGTCGTAGACGTCACCGGCGACGACCACGACGTCGACCGACTCGGCGACCACCACGTCGGCCAGGCCGCCGAGCACCGCCTCCTGCTCGCGCAGCAGGTCGGCCCCGTGGAGGGAGCGGCCGATGTGCCAGTCCGAGGTGTGCAGCAGCCGCATGGGCGCAGAAGGTAGGTCGGGGTACCGACAGAACCGCCCAGGCGCGCCGTGACGGAACCGTCACAGTGCGGCGTGGCGCCTCACCCCCGGGGGTGAGGACGGTCAAGACCCGCCGCTCCCCGCGCGATGAGGACGTGTCGTCCCGTTCGCCGAGGAGTACCCGTGCCCGTCCCCAGGAACCCGCTGCGCCGTCCGGTCACCGCCGTGGCCGCCGTGGCCGCCGTGCTGACGTCGCTGGCCGTGACGCAGGCCGGGCTCCCGGCCGCCTCCGCCGCCCCGGCGGCGCCGGCGGCGCCGGCGGACGCGGTGGTCGGCGAGCTGACCCGGGTGGTCGCCGACCCCGCTCCCCCGGCCGACCCGGGCGCGGCGGCGGCACACGTGGACGACGCGGAGACGACCACCTACGTCGTCCCGGAGTCGGGGGCGCCGGTGGCCGTCACCGGGGAGGAGCTCGAGGAGGTCCCCAGCGGGGCGGACGTCGAGGTCACGCTGGGCGCGCAGGTCCCGGCGGCGGCCGGCACCGGCCCGGTGCACGACGTGACCGACGTCGAGGTGCTCGACGCGCCGGAGACGACGACGTCCGCGGCGACGACCGGCGTGACCAACCCGGTGACCGTGGTGATGGCCACCCCGCCCGGGGTGGCCCGGGACAGCACGTCGCTGAGCTCGGTCGTGGCCGCGGTCAACGGGCCGGTCGCGCGCTACTGGTCGGCGCAGAGCGGCGGCAGGGTCCGCTTCGGCGTGACCGCCCAGCACGGCTGGCGGGCGCTGCGGAACGGCTGCAGCAACCCGCTGGCGCTCTGGCGGGAGGTGGCCGACTCCATCGGCTGGGTCGCCACCGGGCGCAACCACCTGCTGGTCTACCTGCCCGAGCAGGCCTACACCTCCGCGGGGTGCTCGTACGGCATGGGCACCATCGGCCCCGGGGGCGCCTACTCCTACGTGACCGCGCTGACCCTCGGCGACATCGGTCACGAGCTCGGCCACAACCTCGGGCTCATGCACGCCTCCCTCTACCGCTGCCAGAAGGGCATCGACCCACCGCCCGGGACGAACACCACCTGCGAGGGGATCTCCTACTTCGACCTCTACGACGTCATGGGCCTGGACTGGGGCAGCTACGGGTCGATCAACACCGTGCAGCGGGACTCCGTCGGGCTGCTGCCCGCGGCGCGGCGGGTGGACCTGACGGCGGACTCGGCCCCCCGGGACCTCACCCTGGCCCCGGTGTCCGCGGCGTCGGGGGTCATCGCCGTCCGGATCACCTCCGGGGGCACCCGGTACTACCTGGAGTACCGCGGGGCCAGCGGCCAGGACGCCTGGCTAGCGGGGGGCAGCAGCACCAACTGGTGGGGGCTGCAGGCCGGCGTGACCGTGCGCAAGGCCGGCACCCGTAGCCTCGGGCACGGGTCCTACCTCCTCGACCCGACCCCGTCGGCGTTCACGCCCTACACCCTCGACGACCTGGAGACCGCGTTCCCCGTGGGCCGGGCGGTGACGCTGCCGGGTGGCTCCACCGTGACCGTCCGCAGCGTGTCGGCGTCGGGCGCGGTGGTCCGGGTGACGCCCCCGGTGACGCCGATCAGCACGAAGTACGCCGCGCTGCGCGGCGCCGCGGGCACCCTGGGGTCACCGACGTCGGCCGAGGCGTGCGGACTGCCCGGCGGCGGGTGCCGGCGGTCCTACCAGCACGGCTGGATCTACTGGAGCCCGTCCACCGGCGCCCACCCGCTGCTGGGCGCGACCCTGACGCGGTGGCTGGCGCTCGGCGGCGCGGGCGGCCGCCTGGGGTACCCGACCGCCGACCCGACGTGCGGTGCGGCCGCCGTCGGCTGCCAGCAGTCCTTCCAGCGCGGCCGGCTGCTGCGGGACCCCGCGACCGGGACCTGGATCAGCTCCGGCCCCCTGATCACCAAGTGGACGGCGCTCGGCGGCGGGTCCTCGGCGCTCGGCCACCCGGTCGGCGACCAGGTGTGCAACACCACCGGCACCGTGTGCCGGCAGCAGTTCCAGCGCGGCTGGCTGTACTGGACCTCCGTCGCCGGTGCCCGCCCGCTCTCCGGCGCGATCCTGGCGAAGTGGCAGCAGCTGGGCGGCGCGAGCCGGCTCGGCTACCCGATCGGTGACCCGTACCGGAGCAACGGCGTGCTGGCCCAGCGGTTCCAGAAGGGGACGCTCACCGGCTGACCGCCTCCCGCGGGACGGGGCTCAGAACACGGCGGTGGCGTATCCGGCGCCGTGGCCGTCGTCGAAGCCGTGGACGTAGCCCGCGCTCTCGCGGGCCCGCCGGTCGGCGTCCTCCTCGATCATGTGGTTGAGCAGCTGCTGGACGCCGTCGCTGTCGGGGATCTGCCTGAGGACGGTCGCCCCGCCGTCACCGGCGGACTCGATCGTCAGCGTGCCGGAGCTGACCAGCCGCTCCCACAGGGTCTGCCGGTAGGAGACGTCGGTGATCCGGGACAGCCCGATGTCGCGGCCGCGGCGGGCGAGGACACCCTCGCGGAAGAGCAGGCGGTGGGTGGTGATCACGTAGTGGGTGGTCCGCCACCGCAGGACCGGCGCGAGCACGAAGACCAGCAGCAGCACCAGCGCGGCGACCGCGATCCCCAGCCGGACGACGCCCTGCTGGGGGCCGGCGGGGACGAGGGCCGCGCCGAAGGAGGCACCGCCGACCACGAGCAGGGAGAAGACGAGCGGCCAGGAGATCGTCAGCCAGTGCGGGTGCAGGTGGCGGACGACCTCCTCGTCCTCGGCCAGGAGCTTGTCCGGGTAGGGCACCGCGACAGGATGACCGAGGACGGCGCGCTCACGCGGGACCGACGGCCTGGTAGGACCGTGTCGCGTCGTCGGTCCCCCCGCCCGGGGCCGGCACGGCGCGCCGTCGCGGCAGCGGCAGGGCAGACGCGTCCGGCGCGGGCACCGGGCGGCCGCGCCGGACGGCCGGGGCCGGGGGACGCGTCGAGGCCGACGCCGTCCCGTGCCGCGGGAGCACCCAGCGGGAGGGGACGGCGGCCGGGGCCCGGTGGGACCGCCGCAGCGGCAGCCGGACGCCGCGCAGCCGGCGCCGGGCGGGCTCCTCGACGTACCGGTGGACGAGCCAGGCCAGGACGACGGTGCCCATCAGCACGTGCGGCAGGAGCAGCGTGCCCAGCGTGGTGCCGGGCCCGAGCAGGCCGGGGTACCAGGTCATCGCGGTGTAGAGGACCTCGAAGACCGGGACGTGCACCAGGTAGAGGGCGAAGGAGATCCGGCCGCCGACGACCATCGGCTCGGTGGCCAGCCAGCGGCTGATCCCGCGCGTGGACAGGGCCAGGGCCCCGACCAGCACCGGGAACACGACCGCGGCGACGCCGGACTGCGCCGCGTCGCGGGTGTGCCCCCACCACAGGCAGACCAGCAGCTCGACCGTCGCCAGGGCCGCGACCCGCGTGGCTACCCGGTCCGTGCGCTCGCCGACCGGGAGCCGGCGCACCGTGAGGCAGGTGAAGGCGCCGGCGAGGAAGCCCCCGCCGATCCGCAGCAGCCAGGCGTAGGGGAAGTCCGCGCCGCCCTCGGCGAGGGCGAGGTACCCGAACGGCACCATGCAGCCCACCGCGAGCACGCCGGTCACGGCCGGCGGGGCGTTGCGCAGCCGCCAGAGTCCGAGGGCGAGGACCGGGAAGGCCGCGTAGGCCAGCCACTCCGCGCTGATCGACCAGGCCGGCCCCGACCACGACGAGCCGTCGAAGTAGGGCCGGTGCCAGAGCTGGACCATGAGCATCTGCTCGAGCCAGTGCAGCGGGTCCACGACCGGCTGCACGAACTGGTAGGCGATGTTGCCGTCGGTGACCCGGGTGGACTTGTAGAGCAGCCAGCCCCCGAACACCGTCGTCACCAGGGCGTGCACCGGCCAGATCCGGCAGATCCGTGCCCACCAGAAGCGCCCGGCCGCGCGCACCGACGTCCGCGGCCCCAGCTGGTCGAGGTGGGTCAGCGTGATCACGAACCCGCTGAGCACGAAGAAGAGGTCCACCCCGAGCGAGCCGTGCCGGAGGACCGGCGCCAGCGGCTGCCAGTACCGGGTGTAGGCGTCACCCGGCGCGGAGGTGAAGTGGTAGCAGACCACCCAGAGCGCGGCGACGATCCGCAGCCCGGTGAGCGACCGGATCTCGCGGTGCGCCCCACCCGGTCCGGCGTGGTGACTCCGCGCAGTCAGGTCGTTGCTCACCGGTCACACGCTAGGTGTCCCCACCCCGCCCACCGGTTCCCGCGCTGGGCTGCCGGACCCATCCGTCACACGAGTCCACGCACGTGCCTCACGTCACCGCTGGCGAGCTCCACGGTCCCCTCCGCCGTCCGGACGACGAGCCGGCCGTCCCAGTCCACCGCCTCGGCGGTGCCCTCGAGGGTGGAGCCGTCCGGGAGGCTGACGACGACCGGCGTGCCGACGGTGGAGCACCAGGCCAGGTAGTCGCGGGCCAGCCCGCTGCGCACCGGGTCGCCCAGCGCCGCCACCCACGGCAGGTAGCGCCGCTCGACGGCGCGCAGGAACTGCAGCAGCACCGAGGCCCGGTCGACCGGCCGGCCCGCGGCCATCGCGAGCGAGGTGCCGCCCTCCGGCAGCTCCTCGGCGCGGGTGGAGACGTTCAGGCCGACCCCGACCACGACGGCCCCGGATCCCACCTCGGCGAGGATGCCGGCCAGCTTGCCGCCGTCGGCGGACAGCAGGTCGTTGGGCCACTTCAGCGAGGCCCGCACCCCAGGCACCTCGCCGACCGCCTCGGCGAGCGCGACGCCGACCAGCAGGGGCAGCCACGCCCGCCGGGCCGCGGGCACATCGGGGCGCAGGAGGACCGAGACGGTGAGCCCGGCGCGGGGCGGTGAGGCCCACGTCCGGTCCAGCCGCCCCCGCCCGGCGGCCTGGTACTCGGCGACGAGCACGGCCCCCTCCGGCGCGTCGTCGGCGGCCGCCGCGAGGAGGGCGGCGTTGGTGGAGCCGACCTCGGGGACCACCTCGACCGACCGCCACAGCCGGCTGTCGGGACACAGGGCCGCGGCGACGGCGGGACCGTCGAGCGGCGCTCGCGCGGGGTCGGCGGAGGCGGACAGCGACGGTTCGGGCACTCGCCTACGCTACGGAACTCGGAAGCGGCCTGGCGAGCACCCGCCGGGGAGCACCGCGGCGCCGCGGACGAGTCCGGCGGGCGCCGACCAGCGCCATCGAGGAGGACCGTGAGCGCGGCTGAACTGGAGAGCGCCGGGGACCACGTGCCCGGCGACGTCGACATCCACACGACCGCCGGCAAGCTGGCGGACTTCGACCGGCGGGTCGAGGAGGCCACGCACGCCGGTTCGGCGCGCGCGGTGGAGAAGCAGCACGCCGCGGGGAAGATGACCGCCCGCGAGCGGATCGAGGCGCTGCTGGACCCGGGGTCGTTCACCGAGCTCGACGAGTTCGCCCGCCACCGTTCCTCCAACTTCGGCATGGACGCCCGGCGCCCCTTCGGGGACGGCGTCGTGACCGGCTACGGCACCGTCGACGGCCGGCCGGTGTGCGTGTTCTCCCAGGACGTGACCGTCTTCGGCGGCAGCCTCGGCGAGGTCTACGGCGAGAAGATCGTCAAGGTGCTCGACCTGGCGATGCGCAACGGCTGCCCGGTCATCGGCATCAACGAGGGCGGCGGCGCGCGGATCCAGGAGGGCGTGGTCTCCCTCGGCCTGTACGCGGAGATCTTCCGGCGCAACGTGCACGCCTCCGGGGTCATCCCGCAGATCTCGCTGGTGATGGGCGCCGCGGCCGGCGGCCACGTCTACTCCCCCGCGCTCACCGACTTCGTGGTGATGGTCGACAAGACCAGCCAGATGTTCATCACCGGCCCCGACGTGGTGAAGACCGTCACCGGCGAGGACGTCACGCTCGAGGAGCTGGGCGGCGCGCGGACGCACAACACCAAGTCCGGCGTCGCCCACTACCTGGCCGAGGACGAGGCCGACGCGCTGGACTACGTCAAGGCGCTGCTGTCCTACCTGCCGAGCAACAACCTCGACCCGCTGCCGGTCCTCGAGGTGGCGCCGGCCGACACGACCCCCGCCGGGGTCACCGACGCCGACCGGGAGCTGGACACCTTCATCCCGGACTCGGCGAACACGCCCTACGACATGCACACCGTCATCGAGCACGTGCTCGACGACGGGGAGTTCCTCGAGGTGCAGGCGCTGTTCGGCCCGAACATCGTGGTCGGCTTCGGCCGGGTCGAGGGCCGCCCGGTCGGCGTCGTGGCCAACCAGCCCACCCAGTTCGCCGGCACGCTGGACATCGACGCCAGCGAGAAGGCGGCGCGGTTCGTGCGCACCTGCGACGCCTTCAACGTCCCGGTGCTGACCTTCGTCGACGTCCCCGGGTTCCTCCCCGGCACCTCCCAGGAGTGGGAGGGGATCATCCGCCGCGGCGCGAAGCTCATCTACGCCTACGCCGAGGCGACCGTCCCCAAGATCACCGTCATCACCCGCAAGGCCTACGGCGGCGCCTACGACGTCATGGGCTCCAAGCACCTCGGCGCGGACCTCAACCTCGCCTGGCCGACGGCGCAGATCGCGGTCATGGGCGCCCAGGGCGCGGTCAACATCCTCTACCGGCGCGAGCTCGCCGAGGCCGACGACCCCGACGCGCGCCGCGCCGAGCTGATCACCGAGTACGAGGACGCCCTGCTCTCCCCGTACATCGCGGCCGACCGCGGGTACGTCGACCAGGTGATCCGCCCCTCGGAGACCCGCGTCGAGGTCACCAAGGCCCTGCGGCTGCTGGCCAACAAGCGCCAGACCCTGCCCCCCAAGAAGCACGGGAACATCCCGCTGTGAGCGAGCACCGCAGGGAGCGCCGGCGACCGAGGATCGCCGGCGACCGAGGAGCGTCTGCGAACAGCCTCGCGGAGCGAGGGACGACGCTGTGAGCGAGCACGAGCCCCCGCTGCTGCGGGTCGTCCGGGGCGAGCCCACCCCCGAGGAGCTCGCCGCCCTCACCGTGGTCGTCGCCGCGCTGTCGCAGCCGCGCTCCCGCCGCCGGGCCACCCCGGTCGGGGCCTGGGCCGCGTTCGGGGACGCCCACCGCACATCACTGCGCCCCGGTCCCGGCGGCTGGCGCGCCGCAGGGAGGTTCGCATGAGTACCGACCGCCGGCTGGTGCTCGCGTCGGCGTCCCCGGCGCGGCTGACCCTCCTGCGCCAGGCGGGCCTGACCCCCGAGGTCGTCGTCAGCGACGTCGACGAGTCGTCGGTGACCGCCCCGCGGGTGGGTGAGCTGGTCGCGCTCCTGGCCGCCGCCAAGGCGGGGACGGTCGCCAAGCAGGAGACCGACGCGCTCGTCGTGGGCGCCGACTCGCTGCTGGAGTTCCGCGGGCAGGCGCTGGGCAAGCCGGCCGACGCCCGGGACGCCCGCGACCGGTGGCAGCGGATGAGCGGCAAGAGCGGCGTGCTGCACACCGGCCAGGCGCTGTGGGACGTCCAGGACGGCCGGGTGGTGAGCCGGGACGTCGCCGTCGTGTCCACCACGGTGCACTTCGCCACCCCCACCGCGCAGGAGATCGAGGCCTACCTCGCCACCGGGGAGCCGCTGGCCGTGGCCGGCGCGTTCACCCTCGACGGGCTCGGCGCCCCGTTCGTGCGCCGGGTGGACGGCGACCCCGCGGCCGTGGTCGGGCTGTCCCTGGCGACCCTGCGCACGCAGCTGGCCAAGCGCGGGCTGGCGATCACCGACCTCTGGCGGCGCTGACACCGCCTCGCCCCCCACGCCGTCCCGACCCGAGGAGAACGAACCGGTGCAGAAGGTCCTGATCGCCAACCGCGGTGAGATCGCGGTGCGTGTCGCCCGCGCGTGCAAGGACGCCGGGCTGACCAGCGTCGCCGTCTACGCCGAACCCGACCGCGACGCGCTGCACGTGCGGACCGCCGACGAGGCCTTCGCCCTGGGCGGGACGACGCCCGGTGACTCCTACCTCGTCATCGACAAGATCCTCGAGGCCGCCCGGCAGTCCGGTGCCGACGCCGTCCACCCCGGCTACGGGTTCCTCTCGGAGAACGCCGACTTCGCCCGGGCGGTCATCGACGCGGGACTCACCTGGATCGGCCCCCCGCCCGAGGCGATCATCGCCCTCGGCGACAAGGTCCAGGCCCGGCACATCGCCACCAAGGCCGGCGCACCGCTGGTGCCCGGCACCAAGGACCCGGTGAAGGACGCCGACGAGGTGATCGCCTTCGCCGAGGAGCACGGCCTGCCGGTGGCCATCAAGGCGGCCTTCGGCGGTGGCGGCCGCGGGCTGAAGGTGGCCCGCACCATGGAGGAGATCCCGGAGCTGTTCGACTCCGCCGTCCGCGAGGCGGTCTCCGCCTTCGGCCGCGGTGAGTGCTTCGTCGAGCGGTTCCTGGACAAGCCCCGGCACGTCGAGGCCCAGGTGCTCGCCGACACCCACGGCACCGTGGTCGTCGTCGGCACCCGCGACTGCTCCCTGCAGCGGCGCAACCAGAAGCTCGTCGAGGAGGCGCCCGCGCCGTTCCTGACCGACGAGCAGCGGGCGCGGATCCACGAGTCGGCCAAGGCCATCTGCGCGGAGGCCGGCTACCACGGGGCCGGCACCGTGGAGTACCTGGTCGGCGCCGACGGCTCGATCTCCTTCCTGGAGGTCAACACCCGCCTGCAGGTCGAGCACCCGGTCAGCGAGGAGACCAGCGGCATCGACCTGGTCCGCGAGCAGTTCCGCATCGCCCAGGGCCTCCCGCTCGACATCACCGAGGACCCCACCCCGCGCGGGCACAGCATCGAGTTCCGGATCAACGCCGAGGACGCCGGGCGCAGCTTCATGCCCGCCCCCGGCCCGGTGCGGCGGCTGGAGATCCCGCAGGGCCCCGGCGTGCGGTGGGACTCCGGGGTGGCGACCGGCGGGGAGGTCGCCGGCGCCTTCGACTCGATGCTGGCCAAGCTGATCGTCACCGGCGCCACCCGCGCCGAAGCGCTGCAGCGCTCCCGCCGCGCGCTGGACGAGCTGGTCGTGGAGGGCATGCCGACGGTGATCCCGTTCCACCGGGCCGTCGTCCGCGACGAGGCGTTCACCAGCGAGCCGTTCACCGTGCACACCCGCTGGATCGAGACCGAGTGGGACAACCAGGTCCAGCCGTACACCGCCCCGCCCGCCGAGCACGGCGAGCCGGAGGAGCGGCAGACCGTCGTCGTCGAGGTCGGCGGCCGCCGGCTCGAGGTGTCGCTGCCCGCCGGGCTCGCCGCCGGCGGCGGCGCCCCCGCCGCGGCCCCCGGCGCCAAGCCGCGCAAGCGGGGCGGCGGGCACGGCGGGTCGGCCGCCTCCGGCGACTCCCTGACCAGCCCGATGCAGGGGACGATCGTCAAGGTCGCGGTCTCCGACGGGGACACGGTGGCCGCCGGCGACCTCGTCGTCGTCCTCGAGGCGATGAAGATGGAGCAGCCGATCGCCGCCCACAAGGCGGGCACCGTCACCGGGCTGTCGGCCGAGGTGGGCGCGACCGTCACCAGTGGTGCGGTGATCTGCACGATCGCCGACGCCGAGTAGCGCGTCGAGGGCCCGCTCCCTGGACCGGGGGCGGGCCCGCCGCGCGTCAGCCGCGGGCGCGTGCCCGGGCCAGCGCCCAGCCGGCGAGCGCGACCGCGCCGAGGCCGCCGCCTGCCAGCGCCGGGAGCGGCCACCCGCCGTCGCCCGAGGTCCGCGCCGCGGTCTGCACCGCGACCCCGCGCAGGGCGTCGGCGAGCGTCGGCGTGCCCGCGACGTCGGGTGCGCCGAGGGCCGTCCCGGGCGCTCCGACACCGGAGTAGCCATCGGCCTCGGGGACGGCGACCGCGGCGGGCGCTGCGGGCACGGCGGGTGCGGCGGGTGCGGCGGGTGCGGCGGCCGTGGCCGCCTGCGGGTTCGCGGGCAGCACCGCGGGGTCCCGACCGCCCGGCTCGTCCGGCAGCGGGGTGGTCGCGACGGTCTCCTCGGCCGCGCTGGTCACCGTGACGGTGGCGCCGGCGGCGGAGACCGCCTCGACGGTGACCGTGAGGTCGCCGCCGGAGACGGGGACCGGGACGCCCACCGGCAGCGCCGCCTGCAGGTCGTCGTCCCAGGCCGCGGCGGGGACCGGCGTGCCGTCGAGGAGCAGTGCGGTGTCAGGCATCTCGCCGGTGCGGTGCAGCAGGACGCCGGTCTGCAGGTCGAAGCGGTTGTCGGCGGTGCCCAGCCACGCGTCGCGCCCGGTGGCCGCGCGGTACTCCAGCCAGTAGGTGGTGCCCTCCGGGTCGGTCAGCCGCACGGCGCGGGTGCCGGTGCGGCCGGACAGGGGCGCGAGGGTCACCGTGGTGGCCGGGCCACCCGGCGTGACGGCCGCCTGGGCCGACGCGGGGAGGACGCCGAGCTGCGCCGCCTGCGGGGCGTTGAGGGCGCCCACGGAGCTCCACGAGGCGCCCATGACGTCGTAGTAGTCGCGGTAGGCGGCAGTGCGGCAGTCCCCGGTCTCGATGCCGGCGTCGCACTGGTGGCCCGAGGAGTGCCCCAGGCCGAAGTTGTGGCCCAGCTCGTGCGCGATCACCGAGGGCAGGACGTCGCGGACGTAGAGCCGGCCACCCGCGCCGGGACCCGAGCCGACCTGGCCGAGCGCGTAGGAGCAGCCGGGCAGCGAGCGGGGCAGGCTGCTGACGTAGAGCAGGAGGTGGCGGCCGGGGGCGGCCTCGAAGCCGATCCGGGCGGCGGCCTCGTTCCACAGCGCGGTGGGGTCCGCGCAGCCTGCGTCGGTGTGCACCCACGGGTGGGTCTCGGTGACCCCGAGGGACACGGCGCCGTCGGTCTGCTCGGCCCAGAAGTCCGCGACCGGTCCGTCCACGGCGGCGGCGACCTGCGCCGGCGTCGTCCCGTCCTCGGTCCCGCCCGCCGGCACCACCAGGACCACGGTGACCTGGTTGGTGAGGGCCGCGGTCCGGGCGGCGTCGTGCACGGGAGCGCTCCGGACCACCTCGGCGTCGAGGACGTCCCGGGCCGCCTCGTAGCCGTCCTCCCCGGCGGCATCGGCCAGCCGGTCCCCCACGGTGACCGCGACGGTCGACCCGACGGGCAGGTCGGCGACGGCCTCGGTGGGCACGCGCACGGCCCCGCCGGCCTCGGTCTCGACCCAGCTCAGCGGGGCCTCGGCCGCCTCACCCTCGGCGGAGTGGGCGCCGGCGGGGGCACCGGCCAGGTCGGTCTCCGGCCAGGCCTGCACCAGCTCCCCGACGACGGTGTCGCCGGGCTCGTCGGCCCGCGCCGCCGCGGTCGGCAGCGCCAGGGAGACGACGACCGCGGCGGCCACACCGGCCAGCGCACGGAGGCGACGGCAGGCGGCGGGGGCGGTCCGGGTGGGGTGCATCCCCCACCCCATCGGCGGGTCCGGCCCCCATCGGCACCGGTACCGGGGAATCCAGCCGAACCCGGTGTCACATCCGCCTCAGCGACCCCGGCACCCCCACCGGCCCGTCCCGGGCGTCCCCGGCCGCTCAGGCGAGGGCGTCGGCGCCCATCAGCCGCCGTCCGGCCTCGGTGATCGAGCCGGACAGCGACGGGTAGATCGCGAAGGTGTGCGCCAGGTCGCTCACCGTGAGCCCCTTGGTGACCGCCAGCGCGATCGGCAGGATCAGCTCCGAGGCGCCGGGCGCGACCACGACCCCGCCGACGACGACACCGGTGGCCTGGCGGGCGAACAGCTTGACGAAGCCGTCGCGCAGGTCGGCCATCTTCGCCCGGGCGTTGGTCGCCAGGGGCAGCCGGACGACGTCGATCTGCGCGTCCTCGGGCAGGGTCTTCTCCTGCACGCCGACGGTGGCGATCTCCGGGTGGGTGAAGACGTTGCCCGCGACCGTCTTGAGCCGGATCGGCTGGACCGCCTCGCCGAGGGAGTGCCACATCGCGATCCGCCCCTGCATCGCCGCCACCGAGGCCAGCTGGAAGACGCCGGTCACGTCCCCGGCGGCGTAGATGCCGGGCACGCTGGTGCGCGAGACGCGGTCGACGACGACGTGCCCGGACGGCGCGAGCTCCACCCCGCACCGCTCGAGGTTGAGCCCGGCGGTGTTGGGGACGGTGCCGACGGTCATCAGCGCGTGCGAGCCCTCGACGGTGCGGCCGTCGGTCAACTCGACCGAGACGCCCTTCTCGGTGCGCCGCACGCCGGCGGCCCGACCGCGCTCCAGCCGCCCGCCGCGGGACTGGAAGACCTGCTCGAGCACCTCGGCGGCGTCGGAGTCCTCGCCGGGCAGGACCCGGTCACGGGAGGACACCAGCGTGACCGGGACGCCGGCCTCCAGGTAGCCGGAGGCGAACTCGGCGCCGGTGACCCCTGAGCCGACGACGACCAGGTGCTCGGGCATCTCCTGCAGGTCGTAGACGTCGCGCCAGTCGAGGATCCGCTCGTGGTCGGGCTCGGCCCCGGGCAGCACGCGGGGGTCGGCGCCGGTGGCGATGAGGACGACGTCGGCCTCGAGCGTCTCGCTGACCGCGCCCTCGCCGTCGACCACCTCGACCCGGTGCTCGACCAGGCCACGGACGTCGTCGGCCATGCGGCCCTGACCGGCGACCACACGCACGCCCTCGCCGAGCAGTCGCGCCTTGATGTCGGCCGACTGCGCGACCGCGAGCCCCTTGACCCGCTGGTTGACCGCGCCGAGGTCGATGCCCACGGCGGCCAGCTCGGCGCCCTGCACCCCGAGGGCGGCGGAGTCGCGCACGTTGGTCATCGCCCCGGCCGAGGCGATGAAGGTCTTGGAGGGGACGCAGTCGGTGAGCACGCTGGCCCCGCCGACGCCGTCCCGCTCGACGACGGTGACCTCGGCGCCGAGCGATGCGCCGACGAGCGCGGCCTCGTAGCCGGCGGGACCGCCGCCGATGATCACGATGCGGGTCATGAGGGTCCTCGGGGGTGCGGTGCGGACACGTGCGGAGGCCATTCTCCCCGCTCCCGCGGCCGGCGTCGTCCATCCCCCGGGGAGGGGCGCGCCACACAGCCGTAGGCTGGCCAGGCGATGGGCCTCTACGCCGCGTTCGGGTCGAACATGGACCCTGCACAGATGCTCCGGCGCTGTCCCTCCTCGCCGCACACCGGCACCGGCTGGATCCGAGGCTGGCGGCTGACCTTCGGCGGGGAGGACCTCGGCTGGGAGGGTGCGCTGGCCACCCTGGTCCCCGACGACACCACCCCCGGGGAGTCGCTGTCCCCCGGCGTCTTCGTGGCCCTATACGACCTCACCGAGGCCGACGAGCGGGCGCTGGACGCGTGGGAGGGCGCCGACCTCGGGCTCTACCGCAAGCTGCACCTGCGGGTGCACACGCTCACCGGCGACCAGGTCGCGTACGTGTACGTGCTGGACGCCTTCGAGGGCGGCCTCCCGTCGGCGCGGTACCTCGGTGCGCTCGCCGACGCCGCCGAGGCCGCCGGCGCCCCCGACGACTACCTGACCGAGCTCCGTTCCCGGGAGTGCCGCTCCACCGGCGTCTGACCCCGCCGCTCGCTGCTGCACTCCCGGGGCTGCGCTTCCGCGGCTGCGCTTCCCCCCAGCTCCGTTGTCCGCGGCTGCGCTTCCGCGATCATGAAGTCCGGGAAACGGCGCGCCGTCCCTGCCTGGGGGGTCGCGTCCCGGACTTCATGATCGCGGCCGGAAGGGGACGCCGAGCGCGCGGGCCGTCCGCGCCACCATCGCGACGTGCCGCCGGTAGACGTCGATCGCCGTGACGTGCAACAGCGTCCACCGGTGCTCGGTCAGCCAGTTGTGCCGGTCCCGGTCCGCGGCCAGCTGCTCACGGGTCATGTGCGCCTCGAGCCCGTCGAACTCGGCCCCGACGAGCTGGTCCTCCCACCCCACGTCCAGGTAGTGGGTGCGCCCGGCGTCGCTCAGCCGCACCTGCACGGTCGGCGCGGGCAGCCCGCCGTCGATGAAGCGCCAGCGCATGCGCGACTCCATCGGGGACTCCGCTCCCGCATCGGCGTGCGGCACCAGCTCCCGCAGCCTCGCCACCTGGCGGAGGCCCCGCATCGACTCCGCGGCCGCTACCAGATCCGCTGGGGTGCAGGTCCTCGACCGCAGGGCCGCGTCCAGCGTCGCGAGACCGTCGATGGGTGCGGTCGAGCGCACGACGTCGCACGCCGTGCGCGCCGGCGGGGTGCACCAGACACCGTCCACGAGCACGGCGTCGTCGCAGCCCAGGCTCGACGGGTGGACCTGCACCCCTGGCAGGCGCCTGTTGACCAGCTGCGGCGGGCCCAGGAAGTGCAGTGTCGGATCACCGATGACGCCGAAGCCCCACACCGCGGCCGCGGTCGTGTGGCAGGCCACGAGGTCGGCGCCGGCAGCCATCGCAGCGGCACGCAGCTGCAGGGCCGGGCAGTCCGGCAGCTCACCGTCGACCAGCACGCCGCGCCAGCGGGTCCGCCGCCACCGACCAGCGCGGACATGGCGCCGCAACTCGGCGTCGGTGACGTGGCTCAGGGCCTGGGCGGTCGTGAAGACGCCCTGCTGGGCGGCCACGATCCGGTAGAACGCGAAGTCCACATCGGCAGCGTCGAGAGGCGCACCCCTCAGCGGACGGCCACCGCGCGATCTGTGGACGCCCCGTCCCCTGTGGAGATCCCGCCGCAGGTGCCCCCCGCCGCGGTCTCCGCCGCCCCGCCGCGCGATCTTGAAGTTCGGAAAGCGGCGTGCCGCCTCCGCCCGGGGTGTCGCTTCCCGAACTTCATGATCGCGGAGGCGGGGGCATCGCGGAGGCGGGGGCATCGCGGAGGCGGGGGCATCGCGGAGGCGGGGGCCGCGCGAGGTGGGGGCACGCGGCACCGGCGGCGGACGGCGGGTCGAACGAGGCGCTCAGGGCTCCGCGGCAGCGAGGAAGGTCTCCAGCAGCTGCTGCGCGGCCATGGCGGGTGTCAGCTCCCCCGCCAGCACCGCCTTCTCCAGCTCCGGCCCGGCCGACCGGACGCCGGGGTGCGCTCGCAGCCGGTGCTCGAGCCCGTCGCGCACCAGCTGCCAGGTCCACCGCACCTGCTGCGTGCGGCGGCGCTCCTCGAACTCGCCCGACGCCCTCATCCGGTCCTGGTGCTCGACGACCGCTGCCCAGACGCGGTCCAGCCCCTCGCCGGTCAGTCCGGCACAGGTGAGCACGGGGACGTCCCAGCCACCCTCGACGTGACCGCGCAGCATGCGGATCGCCCCGGCCAGCTCCCGCGCCGCCCGCCGGGCGTCGACCGCACCCGGCCCGTCGGCCTTGTTGACCGCGATGACGTCGGCGATCTCGAGGATCCCGCGCTTGATCCCCTGCAGCTGGTCACCGGTGCGGGCCAGCGTCAGGAACAGGAAGGAGTCGACCATCTCGGCGACGGCCACCTCCGACTGCCCGACGCCGACGGTCTCCACCAGGACGACGTCGTGGCCGGCGGCCTCCACGACGACCATCGACTCCCGCGTCGCCTGCGCGACCCCGCCGAGCGTCCCGGACGTCGGCGAGGGCCGGATGAACGCCTGCGGGTCCACCGACAGCCGGGCCATGCGGGTCTTGTCGCCGAGGATCGACCCGCCGGACCGGGCCGACGACGGGTCGACGGCCAGCACCGCGACCTTCGACCCGGCGGCGGTCAGGGCGACCCCGAGGGAGTCGATGAACGTCGACTTGCCCACCCCGGGCACGCCGCTGATCCCGACCCGCCGCGCCGAGCCGGTGTGCGGCAGCAGCTCCACCAGCAGCTCCTGCGCCCGCTCGCGGTGGTCAGCGCGCTGGGACTCGACGAGCGTGATCGCCCGCGCCACGGCCCGGCGGTCCCCGGCGAGGACCCCCCCGGCCAGCGCCGGGACGTCGACCGGTCGACCTGTCACCCGTTCGCTCCCGCGGCGCGCTCCGCTCCTCGCTCGCTGGCGCTCGCTGCGATGCTCACGCGCCTGTCCGCTCAGCCATCAGTGCCCGAGTCGGTCCGAGAGCGTGCGCAGCAGCCCCTGCGCCGCCTCGGCGATGACCGTGCCGGGGAGGAACACCTCGGCCGCGCCCATCTCCTTCAGCGTCGGGACGTCGTCGGGCGGGATGACCCCACCGACGACGATGACGACGTCCTCGGCACCGAGGTCGGCCAGGGCCTGCTTGAGGGCCGGCACCAGCGTGAGGTGACCCGCCGCCAGCGACGAGACGCCGACGACGTGCACGTCGGCCTCCACCGCCTGCCGGGCCACCTCCTCCGGCGTCTGGAACAGCGGGCCGACGTCGACGTCGAACCCGAGGTCGGCGAAGGCGGTCGCGATCACCTTCTGGCCGCGGTCGTGGCCGTCCTGGCCCATCTTCGCCACGAGGATGCGGGGGCGGCGTCCCTCCGCCTCCTCGAACGCCTCCGCCATGCGCCGGGTCTCCTCCATGGGACCCGATGCTCCCGCCTCCTCGCGGTACACACCCGAGATGGTGCGCACCTGGCCGGCGTGCCGCCCGTAGACCTCCTCCAGCGCGTCGGAGATCTCGCCGACGGTCGCCTTGGCCCGCGCCGCGTCGACGGCGAGCTTGAGCAGGTTCGCGTCCAGCGAGGAGTCCCGCCGTCCCTCCGCGGCCGCGCGGGCGGCGTCGGTGAGCCGGCGCAGGGCGTCGGCCACCGCCCCGGCGTCACGGGAGGCCCGCAGCTCCTCCAGCTTCGCCCTCTGCTGGGCCAGCACGTCGGCGTTGTCGACCCGCAGCACCTCGATGGCCTCGTCGGCGTCCACCCGGTACTTGTTCACGCCGATGACCGGCTGCCGACCGGAGTCGATGCGGGCCTGGGTGCGCGCCGCGGCCTCCTCGATGCGCAGCTTCGGGATGCCGTCGTCGATCGCCTGGGCCATGCCGCCGTGCTCGGCGACCTCCTCGATGTGCGCCCACGCCCGGCGGGCGAGGTCGTAGGTCAGCTTCTCCACGTACGCCGACCCGCCCCACGGGTCGATGACCCGCGTCGTCCCCGACTCCTGCTGGAGCAGCAGCTGGGTGTTGCGGGCGATCCGGGCGGAGAAGTCGCTGGGCAGCGCGAGCGCCTCGTCGAGGGCGTTGGTGTGCAGTGACTGGGTGTGCCCCTGGGTCGCGGCCATCGCCTCCAGGCAGGTGCGGACGACGTTGTTGAAGACGTCCTGCGCGGTCAGCGACCAGCCCGAGGTCTGCGAGTGGGTGCGCAGCGACAGCGACTTGGGGTTCTGCGCGCCGGCCTCCTTCATCAGCCGGGCCCACAGCAGCCGGCCGGCCCGGAGCTTGGCGACCTCCATGAAGAAGTTCATGCCGATCGCCCAGAAGAAGCTCAGGCGCGGGGCGAACGCGTCGACGTCCAGCCCGGCTCCCTTGCCCGCCTGCACGTACTCCACCCCGTCGGCCAGCGTGTAGGCCAGCTCCAGGTCGGCCGTCGCCCCGGCCTCCTGGATGTGGTAGCCGGAGATGGAGATCGAGTTGAACCGCGGCATCTGCTGCGAGGTGAACGCGAAGATGTCGCTGACGATCTGCATCGAGGGCTTGGGCGGGTAGATGTAGGTGTTGCGGACCATGAACTCCTTGAGGATGTCGTTCTGGATGGTCCCGGCCAGCTGCGCGGGCGCCACCCCCTGCTCCTCCGCGGCCAGGATGTAGAGCGCCATCACCGGCAGCACCGCGCCGTTCATGGTCATCGAGACGCTCATCCGGTCCAGCGGGATGCCGTCGAACAGCTGCCGCATGTCCAGGATCGAGTCGATCGCCACCCCGGCCATGCCGACGTCGCCGACGACCCGCGGGTGGTCGGAGTCGTAGCCGCGGTGGGTGGGCAGGTCGAAGGCGACCGACAGGCCCTTCTGCCCCGCGGCGAGGTTGCGCCGGTAGAACGCGTTGGACTCCGCCGCGGTGGAGAAGCCCGCGTACTGGCGGATCGTCCACGGCTGGGTCGTGTACATCGTCGGGTAGGGGCCGCGCAGGTAGGGCGGCAGGCCGGGGAGGGTGGCGAGGAAGTCCAGGCCCTCGAGGTCGGCCGGCGTGTACAGCGGCGGGACGGCGATGCCCTCGGGCGTCTCCCAGGTCGCCTCCGCCACGCTGCGGCCGGTCGTCTCCTCGAACCGCTTGGCCCAGTCGTCCGCCGTGGCGCCGGCCGCCGGGCGGCCCAGCTCGACGCCGCCGAAGTCGGGGATGCCGCTCATGCCGAGACTCCCAACTGCTCGTGGAGCGTGCGGAGGACGTCCAGTGCGTCACATCCGGCGTACACGTACCCGTCGACGCCGTCCACCCCGAGCGACGGCTTGCCGGCGAGCCACACCTGCGTGGCACCGGCGGCGCGCAACTCCGCGGCGAGCGCCGCCGCGGACTCGCCGTAGTCCCGGTCGGTGCCGCAGATGCAGGCCACCGTCGTCCCGGCGTCGGCCAGGCCGCTCGCCCCGTCGCCGGACGGCGTCGCCAGCCCGCCCGCCTGGAACAGGTTGGCCGCGAAGGTCGCCCGCGCGGTGTGCCGGGCGACCGGGCCGATCGTGGCGAGGTACACCCGCGGCCGCTCGGCCGCCGCCTCGGCGCGGTCGCGCAGCTCCTCGAACTCCTGCGCGGCGCGCACCCGGGGCAGCCCGCCGGCCGGGAGCAGGTCGGGCGCCGGCTGCCGCTGGGGCAGCTGCTCGGCGGGGTTCGGGAACTCGCTGACGCCGGTGATCGCGTCGCTGCGGTGCGCCAGCCGCTCCGTGCGCGTGGCCCAGGCGGCGGCCAGTCGGTCCCGGACGAGCCCGGAGTCCAGCGCCGCGGCCAGCCCGCCGGCCTGCTCGATCTCGGTGAACCAGCCCCAGGCCGCCGCGGCGAGGGCGTCGGTGAGCGACTCGACGTACCAGGAGCCGCCGGCCGGGTCGAGCACCCGGGCGAGGTGGCCCTCCTCGACCAGCAGGCTCTGGGTGTTGCGGGCGATCCGGCGGGAGAAGGCGTCGGGCAGCCCGAGGGCGGCGTCGAAGGGCTGCACGGTGACGACGTCGGCCCCGCCCACGCCGGCAGCGAAGCAGGCGACCGTCGTCCGCAGCATGTTCACCCACGGGTCGTGCCTGGTCGCCATCACCGAGGAGGTGACGGCGTGCTGGCGCTGGGCGCGCACGTCGGGTGCGGCGCCGCTCACCTCACCCACCCGGTCCCACAGTCGGCGGGCGGCGCGCAGGGCGGCGATCGTCGTGAACTGGTCGGCCGCCGCGGAGAAGCGGAACTCCAGCTGGCCGAACGCCTCGTCGACCGACAGCCCGCCCTCGGTCAGCGCACGCAGGTAGGCGACCCCGGCGGCCAGCGCGCAGCCGAGCTCCTCGACGACGCTCCCGCCCGCGTCGGCGAAGACCGTGCCGTCGACGACCACCGTGCGCAGACCGGGGTGCGCGCTCGCGCGGCGGGCGACGTCCGCGAGCCCGGTGAGGTCCTGCCCCTGCCCGGACGCGGCGTGCACGCCGAGCGGGTCCAGGCCCAGCGATCCGCCGGGTGCGAGGTCGGTGCGCCCCTCGACCAGTGAGAGGAACGCCTCGGCGGCCGCCGGGCCTCCGGAGACCGCCACCGGCGCGAGGTCCAGCAGGACGTCGGTGAGCACCTCGGGCAGCGCCTCGACCGGGACCGCGCCCTCGCCGAGCACCAGCCACAGCGAGGTGACGCCGTTCTCCAGGTCCGCGGCGATCGCCTCCCGGGTGACGGCGACGTCGGGGTGCGCGTGCCGCTGCCGGACGTCCCAGCCACCGGGCACGTCGCCGCCGGGAGCCCCGGCGCGCCCGCCGCGGACGAACGGCGGCAGGCCCGGGACGCCGACCGCGCCGGGCAGGTCACCGGCGTCCTCGGCGGTGTAGAGCGGCGCCACGGACACGCCGGTGGCGACCGGGCGGCGCAGGGCGTCCTCGACCGGGTCGGGGAGCTCCTCGCGCCCGGCCTTACGCAGCACACCGGCGACGAGGTCGCGCCACTGGTCGCGGGTCACGGCGGGGAACTCGCCGGCCAGCCGCAGGTCCTCGGGGACGGCGTGCTCGGCGGGCACCTCTGCGTCGGGGTGGGCCGGCTGCTGGTCGTCGGTCACGAGTCCTCCTCGCGGGCGCTCGTCGGACTCGTCCGTGGAACGGCTCTGCTCACGATCGGGTCCCCCTCCTCGGGTCCAACGGCGTCAGTGTCTACCGACGCCCGCCCTGCTCCGCGCGTCCGGGTCGTGGCGACGGGCCGGACGGCCGGGCCCCGGCGTCGGCGGACAGCGCGTGCAGGGCGGTGCGGGCCAGCAGCCGCACACCCACCCCGATCGCCCGCTCGTCGACGTCGAAGGTGCCCCGGTGCAGGTCCAGCGGGGCGCCGCCCCCGTGCGTGCCCAGCCGGGCCAGGGCGATGGGCAGGACGTCGGCGAACCAGCCGAAGTCCTCCCCGCCCATGCTCTGCGGGGACATCCGCAGCCCCTCGCTGCCGACCGTCTCCAGGGCCGCCGACCGCAGCAGCGCGACCGCCCGCGGGTCGTTGACCACCGGCGGCACCCCGCGGATGTAGTCGACCTCGACCTCGGCCCCGGTCGTCGCGGCCACCCGCTCGACCAGGGAGCGCAGCAGGCCCTCGGCCTGCTGCCAGGCGTCCCTGTCCAGCACCCGCACCGTGCCGCGCAGGTGCCCGCGCTGTGGGATGGCGTTGGCCGCGACACCGGCGTTGACCGCGCCCCACACCAGGGACATGCCGGCCCGCGGGTCGACCTGCCGGGACAGCAGCGAGGGCAGGTCGGTGATCAGCCGGCCCAGGGCGTCGACCAGGTCGACGGTCAACTGCGGGCGGGCGGTGTGGCCCCCGGGCCCGGTCAGCGTGACGTCCATGCGGTCGCAGGCCGCGGTGATCGACCCGGTCCGCAGGCCGACGGTGCCGGCCGGGATCGAGGGGTCGCAGTGCAGCGCGAAGGCCCGGGAGGCGCCGTCGAGCACGCCGGCGGCGACCACCTCGGTGGCGCCACCGGGCACGGTCTCCTCGGCCGGCTGGAAGACGCAGCGGACCGTGCCGGGCAGGCCGTCGAGGGTCGCCAGCGCCAGGGCCACGCCGAGGACGACGGTGGTGTGGACGTCGTGCCCGCAGGCGTGGCACGTGGACTCGCGGGTGGAGGCGTACGGCACGTCCTTGAGGTCGGGCAGCGGCAGGGCGTCGATGTCGGCCCGCAGCACCACGATCGGGTCGCCCGAGCCGATCTCCACGACCAGCCCGGTGCCGGTGGGCAGCCGCCGGGGCTGGAGGCCGCCGTCGCGCAGCCGCTGCTCGATGAAGGACGTCGTCTCGAACTCGGCGAAGGCCAGCTCGGGGTGGGCGTGCAGGTGCCGGCGGACCGCGACGAGCTGCTGGTTGCGCTCGGCGGCCCACTCGTCGACCGCCGTTCCCAGCTTCTCCGGGAACTGCGTCATGCCGGGCGGCCCCCGGCGGCGCCGGCCGGGTCCGGGGCGGGCAGGCCGTCCCGCAGCTCGGCGAGCAGGCTGTCGACGACGGCACACAGGTCGCCGTCGTGGGCGGCGGCCACCGCCCGCTGCCGCTGGTAGGAGGCGCCGACGGCGAGGACGCGTTCCACGTCGGCGAGCTCGGCCTCGCAGCCGAGCCGGCGGGCGGTCGGTGTGAGGTCCTCGACCAGGTCGGTGATCGCCTGGCGCACCGGCCGCACGGTGCCCTTCTCGTCGACGACGATGTCGGCGTCGAGGCCGTAGCGGGCCGCCCGCCACTTGTTCTCCCGCAGCACCCAGCCCGCCGGCACGGGCAGGGTGTAGCCGCGGTCGAGCTCCCGGTCGAACTGCTCGACCAGGCACTGCGACAGCGCGGCCACCGCGCCGATCTCGTCGAGGGTGGGCAGGCCGTCGCAGATGCGCAGCTCCACGGTGCCGAAGTCCGGGTGGGGGCGGATGTCCCACCACACCTCGCGCACGCTCTCGATGGCGTGGGTGGAGATCAGCGTCTCCATGTACTGCTCGAAGCGGTCCCAGCCCGACAGCTGGTAGGGCAGCCCCGCGGTCGGCATCCCCTCGAAGACCTTGGAGCGGGCGCTGGCCAGGCCGGTGTCGGCACCGACCCAGTACGGGGAGGACGCCGAGAGCGCGAGGAAGTGCGGCACGTACTGGGTGAGCGCGTTGACGATCGGGATCGCCTTCTCCGGCGCCCGGACGCCGACGTGCACGTGCACCCCGAAGATCTGCAGCCGGCGGGCCAGCCACTGCATCTTCTCGACCAGCTGCAGGTAGCGCTCCTTGGGCGAGATCTGCTGGGTCTGCCAGTCGGTGATCGGGTGGGTGCCGGCGCACATCAGGCCGAGCCCGCGGCGCGCGGCGGCGGCCCGGACCTCGGCGAGGGTGCCGGCCAGGTCGGCCTTCGCCTCGGCGACGGTGGTGCAGACGCCGGTGATGATCTCGATCGTCGACTGGAGCAGCTCGTGCTTGGCCTTGGGGTGCTCCTCGGCCCCCTCGGGCCTGATCTCCTCGAGGATCTCCACCGCACCGGCGGTCAGCTGCCGGGTCTGCAGGTCGACGAGCTGCAGCTCCCACTCGACTCCCAGGCTGGCGCGCTCGGAGGAGCGGAAGGGTATCTGCACGCTGCGGAGTCTAGAAGGACCTGCCTGCCCCCGACCCCTCGTAGAAGCACCCCGTCCTCCCCACCCCTCGCAAGCTCGGGGCGGTGCCCTGGACGGGACGGGCCCTGCAGGCAGGCCTGCGTTAGCGTCCGTGCGTGAGTGCAGCTCCGGTCAACGACCCCGCAACCCTCGCCGCCCGGGCGGCCGACGACCTCGTCGCCGCGCTCGGCGACGGCCACGACGTCGCCATCGTCATGGGGTCCGGTTGGGCCCCGGCCGCCGACGCCTTCGGGGCCGCCGCGGCCAGCGTCGCGATCGGCGACCTGCCCGGCTTCGCCGCCCCGACCGCGGTCGGCCACGGCGGGGAGGTCCGCTCGGTGCGGGTCGGCGAGCGCCGGGTGCTGCTCTTCCTCGGGCGCACCCACCTCTACGAGGGCCGCGGCGTCGAGCCGGTGGTCCACGGCGTCCGGACGGCGGCCGCGGCGGGCGTGCGCACCGTCGTCCTCACCAACGCCGCCGGCGGGCTGGCCCCCGAGCACCGGGTCGGCCAGGCGGTGCTGATCAGCGACCACCTCAACCTGACCGCCCGCTCCCCCCTGGTCGGCGCCACCTTCGTCGACCTCACCGACCTGTACTCCGCGCGGCTGCGGTCGCTGGCCCGGGAGCTCGACCCGGCGCTCACCGAGGGCGTCTACGCGGCGCTGCCCGGCCCGCACTACGAGACGCCGGCCGAGATCCGCATGCTGCGCACCCTCGGCGCGGACCTGGTGGGCATGTCGACGGCGCTGGAGGCGATCGCCGCGCGCGCCGCGGGCCTGGAGGTCATGGGCCTGTCCATGGTCACCAACGCCGCAGCGGGGATCACCGGCGAGAAGCTCGACCACGAGGAGGTCCTCGCCGCGGGCAAGGCCGCCGCGGGCCGGCTCGGCGAGTTCCTCGTCGAGTTCGTGGGGCGGCTGGCATGAGCGGGCCGGTCCTCGTCACCGGGGCGGCCGGACGGATCGGCACCGTGCTGCGCGGCGGGCTTCCCGAGCGCGGCTGGGCGGTGCGCTCGCTGGACGTCGTACCCATCCCCGACACCCGCCCCGGCGAGGAGCAGGTGGTCGCCGACGTGACCGACCCGGCCGCGGTGCTGGACGCCGCGCAGGGGGCGAGCGCGGTCGTGCACCTGGCCGGCATCTCCGGCGAGTCGACCTGGCCGGCGATCGCGCACGCCAACATCGAGGGGACGTACTGCGTCCTGGAGGCCGCGCGGCTGGCCGGCGTCCCGCGCGTGGTGCTGGCCAGCAGCAACCACGCCACGGGCTTCACGCCCCGCCCGGGCTCCGGTCTCCTGCGGGAGGCCGACGCCCCGCCGCGGCCGGACACCTACTACGGCGTCTCCAAGGTCGCGATGGAGGCGCTGGGCTCGCTCTACGTCGACCGGTACGGCCTGGACGTCGTCTGCCTGCGCATCGGCAGCGCCTTCCCCGAGCCGACGACGGTGCGCCAGCTGTCGACGTGGCTGTCCCCCGGCGACCAGGTCGGCCTCGTCGACGCCGCGCTGCGCGCGCCCTCGCCCGGGTTCGCCGTCGTCTGGGGCGTCTCGGCCAACACCCGCAACTGGTGGGACCTCACCGCCGCCCGTGCCCTCGGCTACGACCCGCAGGACGACGCCGAGGTCTTCGCCGAGGCGCTGCTCGAGGTGCACGGCGAGCCCGACCTCGCCGACCCCGTGCACGCCCGCGTCGGCGGGGAGTACACGACGGCGGACTTCGACGCCGAGCACTTCGACCCGCCCGCCCCCCGCGGCGACATCGCGCCGGGCAGCGGGGCCGACCGGTGACGGTGCTGGAGGTCGCCCGCGAGTGGGCCGACGCCGACCCGCACGAGGGCGACCGCGCCGAGATCGAGGCGCTCATCGAGGCCGAGAACCGGTCCGAGCTCGAGCGCCGGTTCGCCGGTCCACTGACCTTCGGCACCGCCGGTCTGCGCGGGCCGCTGCGGGCGGGGCCGGCCGGGATGAACGCCGCCGTCGTCACCCGCGCCGCGGCGGGGCTGGCGCGGTACCTGTCCGACGAGGGGCACGCCGGGGGCGGGGTGGTCATCGGCTTCGACGCCCGCCGCCGCTCCGACGAGTTCGCGCACGTCTCGGCGGCGGTGCTGGCCGGCGCCGGGTTCGCCGTCCAGGTGCTGCCGCGCCCGCTGCCCACGCCGGTGCTGGCCTTCGCCGTCCGACACCTGGGCTGCGTGGCCGGGGTGATGGTCACCGCCAGCCACAACCCGCCCGACGACAACGGCTACAAGGTCTACCTCGGCGACGGCCGCCAGCTCGTGCCCCCGGTCGACCAGCGGATCGAGGCGGCGATCGCGGCGGTCGGCCTGGCCCGCGAGGTCCCGCTCTCCGACGAGTGGGTCACCCTCGGGGACGACGTCCGGGACGACTACGTCGCCGCCGTCGTCCGGGCGCTGGAGCCCTCGACGGTGCCGGCCATCGTTCGGCAGGGGCTGGCCGTCGCCTACACCGCCATGCACGGGGTCGGCGCGGACACGACCCGGGCGGTCTTCGCCGCCGCCGGCTTCGCACCGCCGGTGAGCGTCGCCGAGCAGGACGCACCCGACCCGGCCTTCCCGACGGTCGCGTTCCCCAACCCCGAGGAGCCGGGCGCCGTCGACCTGCTCGCCGCGCTGGCGTCCGGGATCGGCGCCGACGTGGCGATCGCCGAGGACCCCGACGCCGACCGCTGCTCGGTGATCTGCGACGGCCGGCAGCTGACCGGCGACGAGGTCGGTGCCCTGCTGGCGGACTGGCTGCTGCGCCGCGGCGTCCGGGGTACGTACGCATCGTCGCTGGTCAGCGGGTCACTGATGCGCGTGATCGCGTCCGCGCACGGCGTCCCGACCGAGGAGACCCCCACCGGGTTCAAGTGGATCATGCGGGCCGGGTCCGACACGGCGCCGCTGGTCTACGGCTACGAGGAGGCCCTGGGCTACTCCGTGGCGCCCGGGGTGGTGCGGGACAAGGACGGCATCTCCGCAGCGCTCGCCGTCGCGCTGATGACCGCGGAGCTGAGGGCGTCGGGCCGCAGCCTGCTCGACCGGCTCGACGAGCTCGCCGTCGAGCACGGGCTCTACGTGACCGGGCAGCTGTCGGTGCGGGTCGAGGACCTGTCGCGGATCGCGGGCATGATGGCCGGCCTGCGGGCCTCGCCGCCGTCCCGCCTGCTCGGCCGCGAGGTGGCCGCCGACGACCTGCTCGACCGGACGCCCGGAGTGGACGCCGTCCGGCTGCTCGGCGACGGGGTGCGGGTCATCGTCCGGCCCAGCGGCACCGAGCCCAAGCTCAAGGCCTACCTGGAGACGGTCGTCCCGGTGCCCTCGTCCGCCGCGGTGACCGACGTGCGCCGCCGCGGAGCCGAGGAGCTCGACCGGCTGCGGGCGGAGATGTCCGCCGTCCTGGGGGTGTAGGCCGGTGGACGTCCGCGCGCTGGTCTTCGACGTCTTCGGCACCGTCGTGGACTGGCGCGGCGGTGTCGCCCGCGAGGTGCGGCGGCTGCTGGGCCCGTCGGTCGACGCCGAGGCGTTCGCGGACGACTGGCGCGGGCGGTACGTGCCGTCGATGGACCGGGTGCGTTCCGGCGAGCTGCCGTGGACGCCGCTGGACGCCCTGCACCGGTCCTCGCTGGACGACGTGCTGGCCGCGGCGGGGCGTCCCGACGTGCCGGGCGACGTGCGCGACGAGCTGGTGCTCGCCTGGCACCGGCTGGACCCCTGGCCGGACGTCGTCCCGGGGCTGACCCGGCTGCGGCGCGCGCACGTGCTCGCGCCGCTGTCCAACGGCAACGTGGCGCTCATCGTGGACATGGCGCGCCGCGCGGGCCTGCCCTGGGACCTCGTCCTCGGCGCGGAGGTCGTGCGGCACTACAAGCCCGACCCGGAGGTCTACGACTCCGCGCCCGCGTTGCTGGCGCTGGCGCCGTCCCAGGTGCTGATGGTCGCCGCGCACGTCGACGACCTCGCCGCCGCGCGGGACCGCGGGCTGCGGACGGCGTACGTGCACCGCCCCGACGAGTTCGGCGGGCGGCGGGTGCCGCCCGCCTCCGACCCGGACGCCGATCTGTCGGTGTCCTCGTTCGGGGAGCTCGCCGACCGGCTGGGCGCCTGAGACCGCGTGTGGGGGGTGCCCCCGGGTCAGCGCGCCAGCTCGAGCAGCGAGTCGAGGTCGACCTCCCCGTCGAGCAGGCCCTGGGTCTCGGCCAGGTCGGTGAACACCTCGAACGTCTCCTCGCTGACCTCGGTGTTCCACTCCGGGAGGCGGACCTGCGCGGCGAGCTCCGGAGAGATGTCCAGGAACGTCGGCAGGATCGCCCGGACGGCGTCGGGGTTCTCCTGGGCGTAGGTCAGCGACTCGTTCATCGCGGTGGCGAAGCGCTCCACCACGTCGGCGTTCTCGGCCGCGAACTGGGCGCTCGTGAAGTACGTCGAGACCTCGATCTGGACGTCGGTGAAGTCGTTCAGCGGGGTGGTGAGGACGCGGATCCCCTGCTGTTCGGCGAGCGTGACGAACGGCTCGACCAGCCACGCCGCGTCGACGTCCCCGGCCTGCAGCGCCGCGGCCATGTTCGGGAAGGGCAGCTCGACGAACTGGATGGTCGACGGGTCGCCGCCGTCGGCGCGCACGGAGGCGCTGACCACGCTGTCCCCGATGGCGTTGATGGTGTTGGTCGCGACCCGCTTGCCCGCGAGGTCGGCGGGACGGGTGATCGCCGGGTCCCCGGTGACGATCGTGAACTGGTCGCGCTCGGGGTCCTGGGTGCTGTCCACCCCGCTGGTGATGACCTTGAGAGGCAGGCCGCTGGAGGCGGCGACGACGAGCGAGAAGTTGTTGCCGAACCCGATGTCGATACTGCCGCTGGCCACGCCCGGCACGATCGCCGCGCCGCCCTGCCCGGCACTGAGGTCGAGCTCGATGCCCTGCTCCTCGAAGAAGCCCTGCTCCTGACCGAGGTAGACGGGGGCGAGGTCGATGATCGGGATGATGCCCAGCGCGATCGTCTGGGTCTCGGTCCCCCCTCCCGACCCGCCACCGGCCTCCGACCCGCCGTCGTCGCCGGAGCATCCCGACACCAGGAGGAGGGTGGTGACGGCGGCGGCGGCCGCGCGCAGGCTGCCGGCTCGGGTGGAGGTCATGGGCAGATGGTGACACGGCCCACTCCGAACTGACGTGCACGGCCCCGGTGTTCCGCGTGGTCCGCGGTCCCGGGTCGAGCAGGCAGCTCCTGCCATGCGATCGGGTGGTTGTCCACAGGGGCGGCTGCCCAGCCGGCCGACCCTCCGTAGTCTCCCCGCGACCGGATCGACTCGGGGGTGGACGTGACACGCGGCTGGAGCCTGCGACTGGTGGCGGGCCTCGCGGTGGGCGCGGCGGTCCTGGGCGGGTGCTCGGCGGAGCAGGAGCCCGCGGACACGCTGCCGAGCGCGGACGTCCCGGTCGCGACGGAGGAGGAACTCCCACCCCTCGGGCCCGAGGACCTGCCGATGCCCGACGAGGCACGCACCCAGGACGCCGCCGGCGCCGAGGCCTTCGTCCGCTACTACATCGACCTCATCAACCGCACGTCGACCGTCATGGACGCCGCACCCCTGCGCGAGTTCAGCGACGGCTGCCGTGACTGTGACCGCATCGCGACCGCTCTAGAGCAGGACCTCGGTGCTGGCTACCGCTACACCGGTGGCCAACTTGTAATTACAGCAATCGGTCGACCACTCATGAAGGGGGCGACGGCAGAGATGGCCGTTCGTGCAGACCAGGCTCCCCTTGTTGTCTTGGACTCGTCCGGCTCACCCGTCGACGATCTTGGAACTCAGGCGTTTCCAGGACTGAACGGTGGCGCGGCGATTGACTGGGATAGCACGCGCAAATCCTGGTCAATGACCACGTTGACTCTCGAGTAATGCGAAGACTCGCCCGACCTGTGCTTACGTTCGCGATGGTGCTCGTGGCGCTACTCGGAGGATCCGTCGCTCAAGCCGCGCCACAGGACTGCAACCGTAGGTTCTGCCCGGTCGTTGGCAACGTGCCTGGCGCTCTGACCGCTGCGTATGTGAGCGCGGAACCCGGGAATTCTTGGTCGGCTAGTTCTGCAGCACCGACAAATCACCCATATACGTACCGTCTCACCGCCCCCTGTGCAGTCGACACCGCGGCGGGCGGGGTATGCCGAGCTGAAGACGACGCATTCTGCGCCGCTCCCCCCGACCGTGTTGTTCAGATGCTGGTGATCGAGCGGCAGCGACTCGTCCTCGCCGACGGGAGCACGGTGGACGGTTTTGACCCCGCAGGCGCGGCGCCCGGAACGGCGGTTGGTCAGTGGCTCGGCTTCGCGCAGGCCTGCGTGGACATCACGGCGCTGAACCCGCCGCCGTCCCCGGGTGAGGTGTTCCGCTACTTCCAGACGCTCCCGCTCCCCGAGCTGACCACCGAGCAGCAGCCGCCGGGCAACGCGCTCACCGGCCTGCCGGTTGTCTTCCACACCGACGGCCCCACCACGCAGACGTTCACCGTGGACATCCGCGGCTTCACCGTCGACATCGTCGCCACCGCGACCGGCTTCACCTGGCACACCGGCGACGGCACCGAGCTCACCAGCACCGACCCCGGCGCCCCGTACCCGGACCACTCGGTGAGCCACGAGTACAGCAGCGGCACCTACACCGCCTCGCTCACCACCACCTGGAGCGGCACGTTCAGCGTGGACGGCGGGGCCAGCGCCGACGTCCCCGGCACCACCACCACCGACGGGCCGCCGGTGACGTTCGCCGTCCTGGAGGCGCGCCCGGTCCTCACCAACCCCTACGACTGACCGGCTCCTGCGGTCCTAGCGACGCTCCTGCGGTCGTGCACCACCGCAGGAGCGGGGGCAACACCGCGAGAGCACCCACTCAGTCCGAGACCGGCTCGCGGCACCCCGACGCCAGCGCCCGCTCCGCCGTCGCCAGCACCGCGACCACCTCACGACCGAAGCCGACGTCGCAGGGATGGGTCCCGCCGGTCATCGCCGCCTGGCCCAGTTCGTCCACCGCCACCGACAGCGCCTCGACGGGGTGCTCGGTGTCGGGGAGCAGGACCACCCGGCCGGCGTCCCCGTGCACGTAGAACTCGACGCCGGTCGACATCGGCCCGACGGTGTGCGACAGCGTCACGGTCGACGCCACCCCGGCGGAGTGCTGCAGCACCAGGTGGACGGTGTCCCCCGCACCGCCCCCGGCCTGCACCGAGGTGACCGGCCCGAGCGCCGGGAGCAGCAGCGACAGCGCGTGCGGGCCGATGTCCCACAGCGCCCCGTGCTGCCGGCGCCAGGCCGAGTCGAACGGGCTGCCCGCGAGCGCGCTCAGCCAGGTCCCGGCACCACCGGCCAGCATCGTGCGGCCGGCCTGGGCCAGCCAGGTCGACGTCCCGGTCTGGAAGCGGAAGGTGAAGAAGACGACCGAGGCGACGCCGGCGTCGCGCACCGCCGCGACCACCCGGTCGGCCTCCGCGAGCGACAGGCCGATCGGCTTCTCCAGCAGCACGTGCTTGCCGGCGGCCGCGGCCCGCTCCACGAGCCCGACCTGCACCGACGGCGGGACGGCGACGGCGACGGCGTCGACCTCGGCCAGCAGCGCGTCCAGGTCGGCGAAGCCCGGGACGTCGAACTCGGCGCCCACCGCCTTGGCCTTGGCCAGGTCGCGGCCCCACACGCCGGCCAGGGACGCCGTCGGGTGCTCGGCGAGCGCGGCCGCGTGGACGGTCTGCGCCCAGTGCCCGGTGCCCAGCACCCCGAAGCGCATGGTCACACCGCCCCGAACTGGCGGTCCCCGGCGTCGCCGAGGCCCGGGACGATGTAGGCCTTGTCGTTGAGCCCCTCGTCGACCGAGGCGGTGAACACCCGCAGCGGCAGGCCGCTGGCCTCCAGGCGGGCGATGCCCTCCGGTGCGGCCAGCGCGCACAGCACGGTGATCGACGTGGCGCCGCGCTGGGTCAGCAGGCCGCAGCAGTGCACCAGCGATCCGCCGGTCGCCAGCATCGGGTCCAGGACGAAGACCTCGCGGTCGACCAGGGACGCCGGCAGCGACGCCATGTACGCCTCGGGCTGGAAGGTCACCTCGTTGCGGGCGAGGCCGACGAAGCCCATCTGCGACTCCGGCAGCATCCCGTGCGCGGTGTCGGCCATGCCCAGACCGGCCCGCAGCACGGGCACGATCAGCGGCGGGGAGGCCAGCCGGTAGCCGGTGGTGCCGGTGACCGGCGTGGTGATCGGATCCTCGGCGACGGCGAGGTCGCGGGTGGCCTCGTAGACCAGCATCTGGGTGAGCTCGCGCAGCGCCGCCCGGAAGGCCGCGTTGTCGGTCCGCTCGTCCCGCATGCGGGTCAGCCGGGCACGGGCGAGCGGGTGGTCCACGACGGTGAGCTGCACGGGCGCCACCGTATCGGTCGGGGGAGATCGCCCTCGGGGGAGAATGCCGGCATGACCCACGTGCTCGACCCCGACGCCCTGACGGCGGAGACCCCGCCGCGGCGCGAGCCCCTGGCGCCGTTCGGCGAGGTGACGCGCTCGGACGCCGCCTTCCGGGCGTTCCTGCACGGCCTGCCGGGAGTGGACCAGGTGGGCGCCGAGGCCCGCGTCGGCGTGCTCGGTTCCCGGTCGATCAAGACCACTGCCAAGGCGTGGGCGATCGACACGGCCATCTCCATGGTCGACCTGACCACGCTCGAGGGCGCCGACACCCCGGGCAAGGTCCGCTCGCTGGCCGCCAAGGCCCGGCAGCCCGACCCGACCGACCCGTCCTGCCCGCGAGTCGCCGCCGTCTGCGTCTACGGGGACCTGGCCGGCATCGCGCGCGACGCCCTGGCCGGCACCGGCATCCACACCGCCGCCGTCGCCACCGCCTTCCCGAGCGGCCGGGCCAGCCGGGCGGTGAAGCTCGCCGACGTGCGGGACGCCGTCGCCAACGGCGCCGACGAGATCGACATGGTCATCGACCGCGGCGCCTTCCTCGCCGGCCGGTACCTCGACGTCTTCGACGAGATCGTCGCGGTCAAGGAGGCCTGCGGCGACGCCCACCTCAAGGTCATCCTCGAGACCGGTGAGCTGGTCACCCTCGACAACGTCCGCCGCGCCTCCTGGCTGGCGATGCTCGCCGGGGGCGACTTCATCAAGACCTCCACCGGCAAGGTCTCCCCCGCGGCGACGCTGCCGGTCTGCCTGGTGATGATGGAGGCGGTCCGCGACTTCCGCGCCGCCACCGGCCGGCAGGTCGGGGTCAAGCCCGCCGGCGGCATCCGGACGACGAAGGACGCCGTCAAGCACCTGGTCCTCGTCAACGAGGTCGCCGGGCCCGACTGGCTCTCCCCCGACCGGTTCCGCTTCGGTGCCTCCAGCCTGCTCAACGACCTGCTCCTGCAGCGGCAGAAGCTGCGCACCGGCCACTACTCCGGCCCCGACCACGTGACGATCGACTGAGGCGATGACCGAGAACCCGTTCCAGTACGCCCCCGCGCCCGAGTCCCGGTCGATCGTCGACATCGCGCCGTCCTACGGCCTGTTCGTCGACGGCGAGTTCGTCGACGGCAGCGGCGAGTCGTTCAAGACGGTCAACCCGGCCACCGAGGAGGTCCTCTCCGAGGTGGCCGCCGGCACCGAGGCCGACGTCGACCGCGCGGTCCGCGCCGCCCGCCGGGCGTTCACCCGGACCTGGGGGCCGATGCGCCCGGCCGACCGGGGCAAGTACCTGTTCCGGATCGCCCGGCTGCTGCAGGAGCGGGCGCGGGAGTTCGCCGTCCTGGAGTCGCTGGACAACGGCAAGCCGATCCGGGAGTCCCGTGACGTCGACGTCCCCCTCGCCGCGGCGCACTTCTTCTACCACGCGGGCTGGGCCGACAAGCTGGACTGGGCGGGCCTGGGCCCCGGCCCCCGCCCGCTCGGCGTCGCCGGGCAGGTCATCCCGTGGAACTTCCCCCTGCTGATGCTGGCGTGGAAGGTCGCCCCGGCGCTGGCCACCGGCAACACCGTCGTCCTCAAGCCGGCCGAGACCACCCCGCTGACCGCGCTGCTGTTCGCCGAGGTCTGCCGCCAGGCCGACCTGCCGCCCGGCGTGGTCAACATCGTGACCGGCGCCGGCGACACCGGCCGGGCCGTGGTCGAGCACGGCGACGTCGACAAGGTGGCGTTCACCGGCTCGACCGAGGTGGGCCGCTCCATCGCCCGGGCCGTCGCCGGCACCCGCAAGTCGCTGACGCTGGAGCTCGGCGGCAAGGCGGCCAACATCGTGTTCGACGACGCCCCCATAGACCAGGCCGTCGAGGGCATCGTGCAGGGCATCTTCTTCAACCAGGGGCACGTGTGCTGCGCAGGCAGCCGGCTGCTGGTGCAGGAGAACGTCCACGACGAGGTCGTCGCGAGCCTGCAGCGGCGGATCGGCACCCTGCGCGTCGGCGACCCGCTGGACAAGAACACCGACATCGGCGCGATCAACTCCGCCGACCAGCTGGCGAGGATCCGGGAGCTCTCCGACATCGGCGAGGCCGAGGGCGCCTCCCGGTGGCAGCCGGCCTGCGAGCTGCCCGACCGCGGCTTCTGGTTCCCGCCGACGGTGTTCACCGACGTCTCCCCCGCCCACCGCATCGCCCGAGACGAGATCTTCGGGCCGGTGCTCAGCGTGCTGACCTTCCGGACGCCGGACGAGGCGGTCGCCAAGGCCAACAACACGACCTACGGGTTGTCGGCCGGCATCTGGAGCGAGAAGGGCTCGCGGATCCTCAAGATCGCCGCCCAGCTGCGCGCCGGCGTGGTCTGGGCCAACACGTTCAACAAGTTCGACCCGACGTCGCCCTTCGGCGGCTACAAGCAGTCCGGCTACGGCCGCGAGGGCGGTCGGCACGGGCTGGCCGCTTACCTGAAGGAGGCCGACCAGTGAGTGAGCATCGCAGCGAGCGCCGGCGAGCGAGGAGCGGAGCGAACGGCCTCGCGGAGCGAGGGAGCGTGGTGGCCCAGTGAGTCCGGACCGTCTCGCCGTCCGCAAGACCTACAAGCTCTACCTCAACGGCGGCTTCCCCCGCTCGGAGTCGGGGCGCACCTACGAGGTCACCGACGCCAAGGGCCACTTCCTCGCCAACGCCGCCCTGGCGTCGCGCAAGGACGCCCGGGACGCCGTCGTCGCCGCCCGCGCCGCCTTCGCGAAGTGGTCCGGCGCCACCGCGTACAACCGCGGCCAGGTGCTCTACCGGGTGGCCGAGGTGATGGAGGGCCGGCACGTCCAGTTCTGCGAGGAGGTCGCCGCGGGCGAGGGCCTGTCGACCTCCCGCGCCCGCGCCGCGGTGGACGCCGCCATCGACCGCTGGGTCTGGTACGCGGGGTGGACCGACAAGCTCGGCGCCGTCCTGGGCGGGGCCAACCCGGTCGCCGGCCCGTACTTCGACTTCTCCCTGCCCGAGCCCACCGGGGTGGTCGCCGTCCTCGCACCGCAGCGCTCCTCGCTGCTGGGACTGGTCAGCGTCCTCGCGCCGGTGCTCGCCGGCGGCAACACCGCGGTCGTGGTGACGTCGAGGGAGCGGCCGCTGCCGGCGGTCACCCTCGCCGAGGTGCTGGCCACCAGCGACGTCCCGGGGGGCGTGGTCAACCTGCTGACCGGCGACGCCGGGGAGCTGGGCCCGTGGCTGGCCGAGCACGACGACGTCGACGCCGTCGACCTCACCGGCGCCCCGGCCGACCGGGCGATGGAGCTCGAGCGGCTGGCCGCCGGCAGCATCAAGCGGGTGCTGCGCCCGCCGGCCGAGGAGCCGGACTGGACGGCCGACCCGGGGCTCACCCGGCTGACCCGGTTCCTGGAGACGAAGACGGTCTGGCACCCCATGGGCGTCTGAGGCCCGCCTCCGGGGCCACGACCGCAACCCGGAGGTGCGCTCCCAGGGGGACCGGGCAGGATGTCCCCCGTGGCAAGGCCGAGCATCGTCCCCATCGCCCTCACCCTCGACGACCGCACCGGCTACACCCTGTGGGCCCCGCCGTGGGAGGAGGACGGCGAGGAGTGGCAGGCCTTCCTCGGCACGTCCGAAGGTGACCGGGCCACCGTCCACCTCTTCCCGACCCCGGCGGCGCTGGCGGCCTTCTGCCGCACCCGCACCGACCACGACCTCGCCGACCACCCGGTCTGGCCGGTCGTGGTCGGCCTCGGGGCCGCCGACCTGACCCCGGACGACGACCACCGCTACGACCTCGACGGCGTCTACGACGTCGCCGCGGAGAACCCCGACCGCTGGGCGGTGGAGGAGCTCGCGGCCACCATCGACATCGTCAGCCGGCTGGCCGAGTGCCTGGACGTCGACGAGGACACCGGCGAGGAGGACGACGAGCTCACCGACGAGGACGACGAGCGCGACGTCGACGCCGACATCGACCTCGACCGCCGGCCGGGTGCCGACGTGGAGCGCGGCGGGGAGTTCGGCGCCCTCGCCGAGCTGGTCGCCCGGCCCGAGGTCGGCTCCCTGGGCCTGGGCGTGGACGCCTTCCTCGGCCGATCCGGGGAGGACGCGTGGCTGGGCGTCGGGAACGCCCTCGACGACCTGTGGGAGGACGTCCTCGAGGAGCTCGACGCGCACCTGGACTGGACCGGCGGCGGGACGGTCGCCCTCGAGGACTACCCCTCCGCGGCCGAGGCCGACGAGGACGCCGAGGAGGAGGCGGAGGCCGAGGTGGCGGCACCCGCCGCCCCGGCCGCGGCCCCGGTGAGCACCATCGCGCGCCCCGGCCGGATCGCCGCGTCCCCGTCGGAGGTGGCCAAGGCCGCCGAGTTCTGGGAGGCCGTGGGGATCCTGCCGGTGGAGGTCGTCGTCCCCGACGGCGCGGGCGTGACGCTGCGCTGCTACGTCGACGACCGCGCCCGGTTCCTCGGCCGCGACGGCCAGGTCTACCTCTTCGCCACCCCCGCCGACCTCACCCGGTTCTGCGCCGGCAGCGAGGACCACGACCTCGCCGAGATCGCGTCCTGGCCGGAGGTCGCCGACACCGACACCCCGCCGCTGCCGGCGGAGCAGGACCGCTACGACCTCACCGAGCTCACCGACGTCCTCCGCGAGGTCGCCGACGGCGCGGCGGGGCTCGCCGACCACCGCGCCCTCACCCAGCCGGTCGAGGGGGTCCGTGACATCGCGGAGTACGCCGGGCTGACCCGGGTCGACGAGCTGCTGCGCCCTGCCGAGCCGCTGGGCCGAGCGGTGGCCCGCGCCGAGCGGGAGCCCGAGGCGGTCCTGCGCGCCGAGGACGCCGCCCAGCTGCGCGGGGCCTGGGACGAGGTGGTCACCCAGGTCAGCGGGGCGCTGGTCTTCCGCGACTGAGGAAGGACCCCGTCGCAGCGGCAGCGCTGCCCGGGGCACAGACGGCAGCGGCCGGCCCCGGAGAACCGGGACCGGCCGCTGCCGTGTGTGCCCTCCTGCAGGTCCCGCCGCGAACTGCGAGTGGCGGGGGGGCAGGAAGGTCTCCGTCAGTCGGAGAAGTCCGCCGAGTGGCTGGGACGCCGTCCCTGCCCGCGGTACGGGCTGGACCGCCGCTCGCCGCCGCGGCGGTCGGCCGAACCCGACCGCTCGCCGTAGGAGCCGTTCCCACGGGAACGCTCGCCGAAGGACCGCTCCCCCGCCGGGCGCTCGCCGTCCCGGCGCGGCCGGTCGCCGTAGGGACGACGCGGCCGGTCGCCGTCGCGGCGCGGACGCTCCCCCTCGCGGCGCGGGCGCCGGGCGCCGTGGCCGCCGGAGGGACGCCGGGACTCGCGCACCGGGCGCTCCACCGGCTCGACGTGCACGCCACTGGCGACCAGGTCGGCGATCGGGGCGTCACCCGGGCGGATCCGGCTGACCACCGGCTCCACCTTGGCCTGGCGGAAGCGACGCTTGGCCTGGCCCACCTGGTCGGGCAGCAACAGCGAGACGACCACCCCGGCGGCACCGGCGCGGGCGGTGCGGCCCGAGCGGTGCAGGTAGGTCTTGTGGTCGGTCGGCGGGTCGTAGTGCAGCACCAGCGAGACGTCGTCCACGTGGATGCCGCGCGCGGCGACGTCCGTGGCGACCAGCACCGGGCTGCGGGCGTCGGTGAACGCCTCCAGGGCCCGCCGGCGGGCCGACTGCGGGAGCCCGCCGTGGATGGCCTCGGCCTTGATCCCGACGGCCTTGAGGTTCTCCGTGAGCCGGTCGACGCCGAGCTGGGTCCGCGCGAAGACGATCGTGCGGCCCGGGCGGGCGGCCAGCTCCTGGGTCACGGGCACCTTGTCCCGGAACGCGACGCTGTAGGCCAGGTGCTCGGCCGGCGGGGCGTCGTCGCCGGGGCGCTTGACCTCGTGGCGGGCCGGGTCCTTCAGGTAGCGGCGGACCAGGGTGTCGACCTCGCCGTCCAGCGTGGCCGAGAACAGCAGCCGCTGGGCGTCGGGGCGGGTCTGGTCGAGCAGCTCCTGCACGACCGGCAGGAAGCCCAGGTCGGACATGAAGTCCGCCTCGTCGATGACGGTGACGGCGACCTCGTCGAGGGTGCATTCACCCTGGCCGATGAGGTCCTGCAGCCGGCCCGGCGTGGCGATGACGACGTCGACGCCACGGCGCAGCTGCTGGATCTGGCGGTACATCGAGGCGCCGCCGTAGACGGTCGCCAGCTGGATGCCGATGGCCTGGCCCAGCGGGGCGAGGTTGTCGTGCACCTGCTGGGCGAGCTCGCGGGTCGGCACGAGGACCAGCCCGCGCGGGGCACGGCGGCCCCGCTGGAAGTCCTCGCCGAGCCGGGAGAGCAGCGGCAGGCCGAAGGCCAGCGTCTTGCCCGACCCGGTGGCGGCCTTGCCCAGCACGTCGCGCCCGGCGAGGGCGTCGGGGAGGGCGGAGGCCTGGATGGCGAACGGGTGCCGGATGCCGCGCCGCTCGAGCGCGGTCACCAGCGGCTGGGGCAGGCCCAGCTGGGCGAAGGTCGGGCCGGCCGGGGCCTCGGGCTCCGGGGCGACGACCTCGGGGATCTCAGGGGTGGTCTGGACGTCGACAGTGTCGAACGTGGTCATGCGGGTGTGGGACTCCGATACGACTCGGGCGCGTCCCGTGGTGGTGCGCGGACACCGGCAGACCGGCGTCCTCACTGGCGATCACGACGTCAGGAGACGCTGCTGATCTGCACGGATGCGCTCATGCCCGGACGGACCGTCCGGGAGGATGACCGGCGAGTGCCGGTACACAGACGGTAGCAGCGCAGCGCGCCGAGGGATTCCCGAGTGGGAGGTGGCCCCCGCCACGGTCAGCCGCGCAGCGCGGCGAACCCCGGGCGGACCACGTCGGTCAGCAGCCGCTCCCGCTCGCTCGCGGGGAGGAACGCGGCGGCCAGCGCCCGTTCGGTGACGGTCTGGACGTCGTCCCAGCCCCAGCCGAAGGTGGCGACGACGTCGGTGAGCTCGCTGGTCATCGACACCCCGCTCATCAGCCGGTTGTCGGTGTTGACGGTGACCGCGAAGCCCAGCCGGTGCAGCCGGTCGACCGGGTGCTCGGCGAGCGAGGGATAGGCGCCGGTCTGCACGTTGGACGACGGCGCGACCTCCAGCGGCACGCCGCGGTCGCGGACCCGCTGCGCCACCGGCCCGAGGGTCCCGTCGGCGGCCACCTCGTCGGCGATCCGCACGCCGTGGCCCAGCCGCTCGGCGCGGGCGCCGTCCAGCGCGGCGACGATGCTGTCGATGCCCGCCGCCTCGCCGGCGTGCACGGTGCGGTGCGCCCCGGCCCGGTCCAGCAGGGCGATCGCCGAGGGGTGCCGGTCCGGCGGGAAGCCGATCTCCGGACCGGCCAGGTCGAACCCGACCACCCCCGCGTCCCGGTGGCGGACGACCAGGCCGGCCACCTCGTCCCACCGGTCGTTCTGCCGCATGGCGCACAGCAGCGTGCCGACGGTGATCGGCGTCCCCGCCGCCGCGGCCTCCGCGCTGCCCTTCGCGAAGCCGTCGAGGATCGCCTCGACCGCCTCCTCGATCGGCGTGCCCTGCGCGGTCAGGAGCTCCGGCGCCATGCGCACCTCGGCGTGGACGACGCCGTCCGCGGCCAGGTCGAGGGCGCACTCGCGGGCGACCCGCTGCACGGCCTCGGGGCGCTGCATCACCCCGACGGTGTGCGCGAACGTCTCCAGGTACCGCACCAGCGAGCCCGAGTCGGCCGCCTGCCGGAACCAGCGGCCCAGCGTCTCGGCGTCGTCCGCGGGAAGCTCGCGGTAGCCCACCGCGTCGGCCAGCTCGAGCACCGTCTGCGGTCGCAGCCCGCCGTCGAGGTGGTCGTGCAGCAGGACCTTGGGGGCGCGGCGGAGGTCGTCAGCGGTCAGCGGTGCACTCACGGTGACATTGTCGTTCGGTGTGCACGCGGACTTGAGCCGGGGACGGCCGTGGCACCCACTCAGTCGGTGCCGCGGTCCTGCCAGCGGAAGGTGAGCACGCACAGGACCAGGCCGGCGACGCACCACAGGCCCAGGACCAGCGCGACCCGGCCCAGCTCCCAGGTGCCGGCCGGCTCCTGCGCGGCCAGGACGTCGGGCAGGAACACCGACCGCAGGCCCTGCGCCATCCACTTGAGCGGGAACAGCGCGGCGATCGTCTGCATCCACGTCGGCACCTGGCTGAACTGGAAGAAGACGCCGGAGATGAACTGGAGCACCAGCGCGATCGGGGTGACCATCGCCGAGGCCGAGCGGCCGTTCCTCGCCAGGCTGGAGACGGCGATCCCCAGCAGCGTGCACGCCGAGGACCCGAGCGCGGCCACCCACAGGAAGGTGAACCAGTCGCCGCCCGACGGCAGCGGGACGCCGTAGGCCAGCCGGCCGACCGCCAGCAGGATCAGCACGATCAGCACGGTGACCGCGAGGACCTGCACGACCTTGCCGACGAAGTAGGCGCTCTTGGGCATCGGGGTGCCCGACAGGTGCTTGAGGGTCCCGTCGGAGCGCTCGGTGGCGATGCTGATCGCCATGTTCTGCAGGCTGGCGCCGAGGATGCCCGCGGCGACGATCCCGGCCATGAAGTACTGGGTGAACGTGACGCCGGCGCCGATGTCGTAGTCCAGGACCGCCCCGAAGACGACCAGCAGGATCACCGGGAAGGCCAGCGTGAAGACGACCGACTCCCGCTGCCGGAAGAACTCCTTGAGCTCCACCGAGGCCCGGGACCCGCAGACCCGCAGCACTGAGGGCAGCGCGGTCCGCGCCGGGGTCCGGGCCTCGCGGACGGCGGTCATGCGCGCTCCCCGATCATCTGCAGGTACACGTCCTCGAGGGTGGGGCGGGCGACGGCCAGGTCGGGCACCTCGCCCGGGAAGCGCGTGGCCAACTGCTGGACGAACGCGGTCGGCGTCGAGGTGGCCTCGGTCCGCCGGGCGCCGTCCTCGGTCCAGGTGACGACGGCCGGCGCCTGCCCCCGGCCGCCCAGGGCCGAGGGGACGGCGACCTCGACCAGCCGGCCGCGGGTGATGACCCCGACCCGGTCGGCCAGCGCCTCGGCCTCGTCCAGGTAGTGCGTGGTGAGCAGCATCGTGGTGCCCAGGTCCCGGAGGGAGCGGATCAGCGCCCAGAACTGGCGCCGGGCCTCCGGGTCGAACCCGGTCGTCGGCTCGTCGAGGAACAGCAGCGTGGGCCGGCCGACGATGCCGAGGGCGACGTCCAGCCGGCGGCGCTGACCGCCGGAGAGCGACCGGCCGCGGGCGCCGGCCTTCTCGGTGAGCCCCACCAGGTCCAGGACCTCGTCGGGGTCGCGCGGGTCCGGGTAGTACGAGGCCTGCGCGCGCAGCAGTTCCCGGCAGGTCAGCTGGCTGTCGCCCGCGCCGGACTGCAGCACGATGCCCAGTTGCGCCTTCCACTGCCGGGTGGCCTGCGCCGGGTCGGCCCCGAGGACGCGCACCTCACCGGCGTCCCGGCCGCGGAAGCCCTCGCAGATCTCCACCGTCGTCGTCTTGCCGGCGCCGTTGGGCCCCAGCAGCGCGAAGATCTCGCCGCGGCGGATGTCGAGGTCCAGGCCGTCGACGGCGGTGTACCCGCCGTAGCGCTTCACCAGCCCGCGGACGGAGATCGCCGCCTCCGGGTCAGGCTCCCTCCCGGGTCCCGCCGTGGCCCCGTCCCGGGTCCCACCCTGAGCCTGCGAAGGGTGGGGAGGACGGGGTCCTTTCCTGGTGGGGAGGAGGGAGTCCTTCTGCACGGGGAGACAGTCTCCCACCCGGCCCGCGGGAGCCGGTGGTCTCCCCGACCATCCCCGCGATCATGGAGTCGCGGGAGCGACCCGCCGGGATCCGACGGCGTGCCGCTTCCCGAACTCCATGATCGCGGCAGGGCGGTGCTGCTCAGGCCGTGATGCGATCGAGGACCAGCGGCAGCGGCCCTTCGCCGGTGTCCACGCCGACCGCCCCGTCGAGGGCCGCCAGCGCCCGCTCGATGCGCGCCGGCTCGTCGGTGTGCAGCTCCAGCAGCGGCTGGCCCGCGGTGACCCGCTCCCCCACGCCGGCGGTCCAGGTGACCCCGGCGGCGGCGGACACCGGGTCCTCCTTGCGGGCCCGGCCGGCGCCCAGCCGCCAGGCGGCCACCCCGAGCGCGTAGGCGTCCAGGCGGGTCAGCGTGCCGGTCGCCGGCGCGGGGACCACGTGCTTCTCCGCGGGCTGCGGCAGCGGCGCATCGGGGTCCCCGCCCTGGGCGGCGATCATGCGCCGCCACACGTCCATCGCCCGGCCGTCCCGCAGCGCGTCCGCGGGGTCGACGTCGGAGCGCCCGACGCCGGCCAGCATCTCCCGGGCCAGGGCCAGGGTCAGCTCGACGACGTCGGCCGGACCACCCCCGGCGAGCACCTCCACCGACTCGGCGACCTCGACGGCGTTGCCCGCGGCACGGCCCAGCGGCCGGTCCATCGCGGTCACCAGCGCCACGGTGCGGACGCCCGCCGCCTCGCCCAGCCCGACCATCGTGCGGGCCAGCTCGCGGGACGTGTGGGGGTCCTTCATGAACGCCCCCGACCCGGTCTTGACGTCGAGCACCAGCGCGTCGGCGCCCTCGGCGATCTTCTTGCTCATGATCGAGCTCGCGATCAGCGGGATCGACTCCACGGTGCCGGTGACGTCGCGCAGCGCGTAGAGCTTCTTGTCCGCCGGGGCGAGGTCGTGACCGGCCGCGCAGATGACCGCGCCGACCTCCCGCAGCTGCGCGAGGTATGCCTCCTCGTGCACGTCGGCCCGCCAGCCGGGGATCGACTCCAGCTTGTCCAGCGTGCCGCCGGTGTGCCCCAGTCCGCGACCGGACAGTTGCGGGACCGCCACCCCGCACGCGGCGACCAGCGGCGCCAGTGGCAGCGTGGTCTTGTCGCCGACCCCGCCGGTGGAGTGCTTGTCGGCGGTCGGCCGGCCCAGCGGCGAGAGGTCCTTGCGCTCCCCCGAGTCGATCATCGCCTGGGTCCACACGGCGAGCTCCTCGGGCGACATCCCGCGGAAGAACACCGCCATCAGCAGCGCGCTGACCTGCTCGTCGGGGATCGTCCCGTCGGTGTAGGACCGGATCACCCAGCGGATCTGCTCCGGGGTCAGCGCGGCGCCGTCCCGCTTGGCCCGGATGACGTCGATGGCGTCCATCAGCCCTGTCCCCGCTCGGCTGCGGCCGCCACTCCCCCGGCGGACCGCGCGGCGGCCGCCGTCAAGTCCTCCGGGCCGAAGGCGTCGGGCAGCACCTCGCGCATCGGCACGATGCCGAGCGAGACGGTCTCGATGAGCATCTCCGGCCCGCCGTGCTCCCACAGCAGCTGCCGGCAGCGCCCGCACGGCATGAGCGGCTGCCCGTCCCCGCCGACGCAGGCGACCGCCACCAGCCGACCCCCGCCGGTGCGGGCCAGGTCGCTGACCATGCCGCACTCGGCGCACAGGCCCAGTCCGTAGGAGGCGTTCTCCACGTTGCAGCCGGTCACCACCCGGCCGTCGTCCACCAGGCCCGCGACGCCCACCGGGAACCGCGAGTACGGGGCGTAGGCGTGCGTCATGGCCTCCCGGGCCGCCGCCCGCAGGGCGTCCCAGTCGAGGTCCGTCACTAGTGCTCTCCTCGTCGATAGACCAGACCGTCGGCCGCGGGCATCCGCAGGCGCTGGGACGCCAGCGACAGCACCAGCAGCGTGGTCAGGTGGGGCGTGAACGACACCAGGCCGGGCGCGAGCTCGTCGATGGTCAGGAAGGCGATCAGCGAGCCGGTGGCGACCACCCCGGCCACCACGGCCCGCACCGCGCGCCGGTGCACCGCCTGCCAGACCGCCACCCCGGCCAGCAGCACGGCCAGCAGCAGGAACAGCGCGACCACCGCCGTCCGGCTGCGCAGCTGCAGCGCGTCGGCGAAGCCGAACAGGCCGGCGCCGGCCGCCAGGCCACCGGGGCGCCAGTTGCCGAAGATCAGCGCGGCCAGGCCGATGAACCCGCGGCCGTTGGTCTGCCCCTCCCGGTAGATCCCGGCGATGAAGACGAGGAAGACCCCGCCCATGCCGGCCAGGGCACCGGAGATCACGACCGCGATGTACTTGAGCCGGTAGACCGGCACGCCGAGGGAGTCCGCGGCCGCCGGGTTCTCCCCGCACGAGCGCAGCCGCAGCCCGAAGGCGGTCCGCCACAGCAGCAGGTAGGACGCCGGCACGAGCAGCACCGCGAGGACGGTGAGCAGCCCCACGCCGGCGGTGAGCCCGCGCAGGATGCCGGCGACGTCGCTGACCAGGAACCACTGCTGGCGCTCGAGGTCGCCGAGCAGGTCCGGGCCCGAGGAGAGCACCGGCACCGAGAACTCGGGCGGGTCGCTCGACAGCGCGGGCGACTGGGTGACCCCACCGCCGGCCGGGTTGTCGGTGTAGAGCAGCTCGGAGAGGAAGCGGACGACGCCGGCGGCGAGGATGTTGATCGCCACGCCGGAGACGACGTGGTCGACCCCGAAGGTCACCGTGGCGACGGCGTGCAGCAGCCCGCCGAGCGCGCCGAAGACGATGCCCCCGACCAGGGCGGCCGCCCAGCCCCACTGGTAGCCGGCGAACCCGGCTCCCCAGGTGCCCAGCGTCATCATCCCGTCGAGGCCGATGTTCACCACGCCGGCCCGCTCGGAGAACAGGCCACCCAGGGCGGCCAGCCCGATCGGCACGGCGAGCAGCAGCGCCGCGGAGATCGTCGAGGAGGAGGTCAGCGCCTGCTCGCCGCTGATCACGCGGACCGCGGAGACCAGCACCACGGCACCGACCATCAGCCAGGTGATCCGGCGGGCCCGCCCGCCGCCGAGGAACAGCTCGCCGACCGGGCCGCGGCCGGGCCCGGCGTCCCGCGCCGTCGCCACGGTGCTCATCGTTCGACTCCGGACTCGTCCCGCTCCCCGGTCGACGTCGTCGCGGCGCTCATGCCTGGGTCTCCTGCCGCTCGTCGGTCTGCTGGCCCGCCCCGGCGCCGCGGCTGACGCCCGCCCCGGTGCCCGCGTCCGCGCCGTCCGCGGTGCGCGCTGTCCCGGCGCCGCCGTCCCCCGCCGTCGGTGTGGGACCGGCCTGCGCCGACCCGCGCTCGGCCGAGCGGAGCGCGACCCGCCGGGCGACCTCGTTGGAGATGACGACGGCGAGCACGATGACGCCCTGGATGATCGTGACGACCGAGGCCGGGTAGTTCGCGATCTGCAGCGGCACCAGCGCCCGGTCGAGGAAGGCGAACAGCAGCGCGGCGAACGCGATGCCGACCGGGTTGTTGCGCCCGAGCAGCGCCACCGCGATGCCCAGGAAGCCCAGGCCGGAGGTGAAGTCGGTCGTGTAGCTGTGCGTCGTCCCGAGCAGGTCGGGCATGCCGATCAGCCCGGCGACCGCGCCCGACAGCAGCATCGTCTTGACGACCATCGCGCGGGCGTCGACGCCGCTGGCCCGCGCCGCCGACGGCGACAGCCCGGTGGCCCGAAGGTCGAAGCCGAACCGCGTGCGGTTGAGCAGCACCGCGATCACGACGCCGAGCAGCGCGGCGACCACGAGGAAGCCGTAGAGCTGCCGCGGCGGGTTGGCCAGCCCGAACAGATCGAACAGCCCGTTGAGGCTGGGCATCCAGCCGGACTCCGGGATCTCCGCGGTGCTGATGATCGACGCGCCCTCCGGGCTCCCCCGGAACGGCCCGGTGAGCAGGAACGACGCGATGCCCAGCGCGATGAAGTTGAGCATGATCGAGCTGATGACCTCGCTGACGCCGCGGGTCACCTTGAGGACGGCGACGATGCCCGCCCAGATCGCGGCGACCGCCATCGCGACCACCACGATCAGCAGCACGTGCAGCGGGCCCGGCAGCGCGACGGCGGCCCCGACCGCGGCGGCCATGACGGTCGCCAGCCGGTACTGGCCCTCCACGCCGATGTTGAACAGGCCCATCCGGAACGCGATCGCGACCGCGAGCCCGGAGATGAACAGCGGGATCGCCCGGTTGAGGACCACCACGATGGCGGTGACCTGCTGGGACGGGGTGTCGCCGAAGTCGACCATCACGGCGAACACCTCGAAGGGGTTGACGCCCAGGACGGCCATCACCAGGCCGGAGATGACGACCGCCGCGGCGACGGCGAGCAGCGGCGCGACCAGGGTCGCCCCGAGGCGGCGCAGCCCCTTCATTCCGGGGCCCCCGCGGGGAGGGGGACCGTCGGCGGGGCGTCCTCGGGGGTGGTCCTCATGCCGCCCCCGCCGTCGTCCGCGCTCCGGTCATGTGGCCGCCGAGCTCCTCCGGGGTGACGCGCGACGGGTCGAGGGTCGCCACCAGGCGGCCACGGAGCATCACGTGCAGGGTGTCCGACAGGCCGATCAGCTCGTCGAGGTCGGCGGAGACCAGCAGGATGCCCATGCCGCCGGCGCGGGCCTCCTTGAGGAGCTCCCAGATCACCGCCTGGGCGCCGACGTCGACGCCGCGGGTGGGGTGGGCGGCCAGGAGCAGCCGCGGGGTCGCGCTCATCTCCCGGCCGACGATGAGCTTCTGCTGGTTGCCGCCGGACAGCGCGACGGCGAGGGTGTCGGGACCGGGCGCGCGGACGTCGTACTCCCGCATGATCCGTTCGGTGTCGGCGCGGGCGCCCTTGCGGTCGATGAACGGCCCCTTCACCGACGGCGGCCGCGTCTGGTGGCCGAGGATGCGGTTCTCCCAGAGCGTCGCGTCCAGCAGCATGCCCTGGCGGTGCCGGTCCTCGGGGATGAAGCCCAGGCCGGCCTCCCGGCGGGCGCGGGTGCGCCAGGAGGTGATGTCCTCCCCGCCCAGCAGCACCGCGCCGGACGAGACCGCGCGCAGCCCCATGACGGCGTCCACCAGCTCGGCCTGGCCGTTGCCCTCGACGCCGGCGATGCCGACGACCTCTCCCTCCCGGACGGTCAGGTCGACCGCGTCGACCAGCGGGCGCCCGCCGACGCCGGGCACGGTCACCTCGCGCAGCTCGAGCACGGGCGTGGGCCGCACCGTGGACGTGCGGGTCTCCGGCGAGGGCAGCTCGGTGCCGACCATCATCTCGGCCAGCTGGCGGCTGGTCGTCGTCTTCGGGTCGGCGGTGCCGACGGTGGTGCCGCGCCGGATCACGGTGATCGAGTCGGCGACCTTGCGGACCTCGTCGAGCTTGTGCGAGATGAAGATGACGGTGAGGCCCTCCCGCTTGAGCTCGGCGAGGTTGCCGAACAGCTCGTCGACCTCCTGCGGCACGAGGACGGCGGTGGGCTCGTCGAGGATCAGCGTGCGCGCGTCGCGGTAGAGCACCTTCGCGATCTCGACCCGCTGCCGGTCACCGACGCCGAGGTCCTCGACCAGCGCATCGGGGTCCAGCCCCAGGGAGTAGGCGTCGGAGAGCTCGCGGATGCGGCGGCGGGCCTCGGCCCGGTCCAGCCGGCCGCCGCGGGTGGGCTCGCTGCCCAGGACGATGTTCTCCAGGACGGTGAAGTTGTCGGCCAGCATGAAGTGCTGGTGGACCATGCCGATGCCGGCGGCGATCGCGTCGGCCGGGCTGCGGAAGTGCACCTGGCGGCCTTCGACGAGGATCTGGCCCTCGTCCGGGCGGTGCTCGCCGTAGAGCGTCTTCATCAGCGTCGACTTGCCGGCGCCGTTCTCGCCCACGATGGCGTGCACCTCGCCGCGGCGGACCCGCAGCTCGATGTCCTTGTTCGCGACGACGCCGGGGAAGCGCTTGGTGATGCCGTGCAGCTCGACGGCCAGCGGCGCGCCGCCGTCCGCGGGCTCCCCTGTCGGGACGCCTGCGGCCCCGGATCCTGGAGGCATGGTGGGCCTTTCCCCTCGCTGCGCCCTGCTGGTGTGCGGGGCACGTCCACTCTGCTGCATCGGTGGCGCGGGATCGACCGCCGCCACCGTTCCCCGGCCCGGGTTCCACCGGCCCGCCGCATGATCGCGCACGGGCCTCCGCGGGGAGGCGGGCAGGGTCCCTCCCCGCTCGCGACAGCGGGCCCGGGGGCGTGTGCTCCCCCGGGCCCGCTGCCGGTCGTGCCTGTGTCAGCCGATCGACGTCACGGGGTGGTCGGGACCGTGATCGTGCCGTCGATGATCTGCTGGCGGTAGGTGTCGAGGTCGTCCTGGATGTCGTCGATGAAGCCACCGGTGGTGGCCAGGCCGACGCCGTCGGACTCCAGGTCGTACCGCTCGTCCTGGCCCCCGGCCACGTTGCCGTCGACGAACTCGCCGATGAACGTCTCCACCGCGACGTCGACCCGCTTGAGCATCGAGGTCATGATCACGGCCTGGAGAGCCGGGTCGTCGACCGTCTGGTACTGGTCGGAGTCGACACCGATCGCCCGGCCCTGCGAGGCCGCGGCCGCCTGGAACACACCGATCCCGGACCCGCCGGCGGCGTGGTAGACGATGTCGGCGCCCGCGTCGTACATGCCCTGGGCCACGATCTGGCCACGGGCGGGGTCGTTGAAGCCGGAGAAGTCACCCGCCGGCGAGATGTACTGCCGGTCGATGGTGACGTCCGGCTTGACCGCCTGGGCGCCGGCGACGTAGCCGGCCTCGAACTTCTGGATCAGCGGGGTCTGCACACCGCCGACGAAGCCGATGTGGTTGCTCTCGGTCTTCAGCGCCGCCGCGACGCCGGCCAGGAAGGAGCCCTGCTCCTCGGCGAAGAGCAGGCCGGTCAGGTTCTCCGGGTTCCCGGCGTCCGCGACCGAGCCGTCGACCTGCGCGAAGGTGACGTCGGGGTACTGCGCGGCCACCTCGCCGATGACGTCGCTGTAGGCGAAGCCGACGGCGATGATCGGGTTGAAGCCCTGATCGGCCAGCTGGGTCAGCAGGTCGGCACGGTTGGACGCGTCGGCGTTGGGGCTGAGCTTGGTGACCTCGCCACCGTGCTCCTCGATGGCGGCCTCGACGCCGGCCACGGCCGCGTCGTTGAAGGATCGGTCGCCCTCGCCGCCGGTGTCGAACGCCAGGCCGATCTGCAGGTCGCCGGCGGCCTCGCCGCCGCCGGTGCCGGTGCCGCCGCCGCCGCCCTCCTCGTCGCTGGCGCAGGCCGCCAGGGCCATGCTGCCGGCCAGCAGCAACGCCATGGCCCTGGCGCTGGCCTTCATCCTCCGCGCTCGGCGCAAGACGCTCTCCTCTCTGGGGGGACGAGCCGTACACGTGCACCAGCCCGCCCCGGTGGGATCCGGGTCACGCGCCGCCGGACCGGCGCCGCCGGGGCCGCAGAACGCGCGACCTGGGCACGCTAACCGCGCTCGGCGGCCCCGCCGCAGGCCGGGGAGGAGATAGAGACGCGATCGTTGCGAAGGCGGCTCGAGCGCGTGGCGTGGGCCACGCGCGGGTTCGGGGAGACGCCGGCCGCCGTCGGGTCTAGCGTGCCCTCGTGCGACGGCGGACGGCGACAGCCCGGCTCGCGTCCCTCGTCCTGGCGGCCGGCCTCGCGCTCGCCCCCGGCGTGGCCCTCGCCGAGGACGCCCGGCCCACGGCCGACCCGTCGGCTCCCACGCCCACCGCGCCGATCCCGGGCGGCCCGCCCCAGGGCAGCGGTCCCGGTGGGGTCACCGTCGGCGGCGAGGGCCTGGACACCCGGGGCACCGTGGCCGTCGACGACGCTCCTCCGCCGCCCGAGGAGGTCCTCGCCCCGGGGTGGCTGGTCGCGGACGCCGGCACGGGCGCGGTGCTGGCCGCGCGGGACCCGCACGGCCGTTACTACCCGGCGAGCACGCTGAAGACGCTGACCCTGCTCACCCTCGTCCCCGTGCTCGACCCCGAGCTGGTGGTGGAGGGCACCGAGGAGGACGAGCAGATGGAGGGCAGCCGCGTCGGGATGGTGGCCGGCGGGCGCTACCCGGTGTCGGTGCTGTTCGAGGCGCTGGTGATGCAGTCGGGCAACGACGCTGCCAACGCGCTGGCCCGCGCGGCCGGAGGGGTCGAGGCGACGGTCGAGGCCATGAACGAGACCGCGGCCGCGATCGGGGCCCACGACACGGTCGCGGGGTCACCGTCCGGGCTGGACGTCGCCGGCCAGTCCTCCTCCCCCTACGACCTGGCGCTGGTCTTCCGCCGGCTGCTCGACGACCGGCGCACCGCGGCGATCCTCACCACCCGGCTCGCCGCGATGCCGGCCGTCGAGGGGCGGTCGGAGGGGTACCAGATCCAGAGCCAGAACCCGCTGCTCACCACCTATCCGGGCAACCTCGGCGGCAAGACCGGGTTCACCGACGCCGCCCGGCACACCTTCGTCACCGCCGCCGAGCGGGACGGGCGCCGGCTGGTGGTCAGCGTCATGGGCACCGAGAACACCCCGCTGCGCGCCGCCGACCAGGCCGCCCTGCTGCTCGACTGGGGGTTCACCGTCCCCGAGGGCACCAACGGGGTCGGTGTGCTGGTCGACTCGGGCGCGGACGTCGCGGCGACGCCGTCGGCGCCCCGGCCCGCGGCCGCGGCCGCGGTCGCCGGCACCCCCTCGGCGGGCGGGGACACCGCGGACTCCCCGATCGTGCCGGCGGCGCTGGGCGTCGCCGCCGTCTCGATCGTCGTCGCGACGGTGGTCGGCGTGCGCCGCGCGGTCCACGTGGTCCCGACGCCGGTCAGCGGTCGGCCGGCGGCACCACCGGCTCGGCGCGGTCCTGCACCACGTGGGCGGCCCCCTGGACCCGGGGCAGGGTCGCGGTCCACGCCGCGGTGAAGAACGCGAACCGGCACACGAGGTTGATCCACACGAGGATGCCGACGGCGCCACCGAAGGCCGAGGCGGTCACGCTGCCGGAGATCAGCGAGAGGTAGAGGCTGCCCAGCAGCTTCATCACCTCCAGCCCCGCCGCACCGAACAGCGCCCCGGGCAGCAGCCGGCGCAGCGGGTGGGACGTCCCCGGTACCACCTTGAGCAGCCACAGGAAGACGAGCACGTCGGTGGCGACGGCCAGGGCCAGGCCCAGGACGGAGGTGAGCACGCCGAGGCCGGGGGCGTCGTCGAGGCCGAGCAGACCGAGCAGCCAGCCGGTGGCCTGCGTGACCACGCCGGTGAAGCCGAGGCTGAGCAGGCCGGTCGCCCCCAGCATGAGGAGTGCGAGCAGGTCCTGGAGGTTGTCGCGGAGGAACTCCGGCTCGTCGGCCCGCCCCCGCCAGATCCGTTCCATGCCGATCCGCAGCTTGTCCATGGCGCGCAGCCCGGCGTAGACGAACCCGGCCAGCCCGATGACGCCGACGACGCCGGCCGAACCCACCGCCCTGCGCAGCTCCTGGACGATCTGCTCGCCGGTGGAGCCCGGGAAGGCGTCGCGGATGGCGGCGTAGAGCTCGTCCTGCAGCAGTTGGTTCCCTGCGAGCACCAGGCCGATGACGGAGGCGGCCAGCAGCAGGACCGGCACCAGGCCGAGGAACACGAAGTACGTGACCCCGGCGGCCATGAGGTCGCCCTGCGTGCGCCGGTAGCGGCCGCCGGCGCGGGCCAGGTGGTCGAACCAGGGCTGCCGGTGGCGCAGCCGGGTGACGAGCGCGTCCCAGCTCTCGGCCAGGCGGGTCACCCGGCTCCATCGGCTCTGCGCCGCGGGCGGCTCCCGGCCGGGTGGCGCGGACCGCTCGGCCCGGGTCGCAGTCATCGCGACCAGTCTGCGGTCCGGTTCCCCGGCGGGCGACCCGGTCGCCACCCTGGTGACGGACTGGAACGGCCCCCCGCAGGGCCCCGCCGCGAGCGTGGGAGGACGGGGTCCTCTCTCAGTGCGGCGGGCCGGTGAGGGGGTACTCGCGCGCGACCTCCCAGGCGCCCTCGGGGGTCTGCTCGAACTCGGTGAAGTGGCCGACGCGGAACTGGGCCGAGAGGTCGGCCAGCCCGCAGTAGGCGAGGTCGAGCATGTCCGGCGGGACGTCGTGCGCCACGGTCACGTGCGGGTGGTACGGGTAGGACAGCCCGCGGGCCAGGGGGCCGCGGCGGACGTCGTTGGCGATCAGCTCGCAGTTGCCGATGCCCCGGGCCACCGCGACGAACACGACCTGCGAGACCGGCGCGAAGGTGCCCGTGCCGGACAGGTGCATGTCGAAGGGCGGGTGCGCCCGGGCCACGTCGGCGAGGTGCGCAGTGATGGCCGCCCGGTCGGCGACGGCCACCTCGGTGGGCGGCAGGATCGTCACGTGCGGCGGGACCAGGCTCGCCTGCGGGTCACCCACCTTCGTCCGCCAGTCCACGAACAGCTGCGACCACGGCTCGGGGATGGGCACGACCACGCCCAGGACGGCGGTCTGCGGCACCACGCTGCGACTGCGCGGTACGAAGGTGTCGTCGTTCACGCGCCCGCCCCCGCCGACGGGAGGAACCCGACCCGGTCGTACACCGTGGCGACCGTCGTGGCGGCGACCTCCCGGGCACGGGCCGCCCCCGCGGCCAGGATCCGCTCCAGCTCCGCCCGGTCGTCGAGCAGTTCCTGGGTCCGCTCCCGGACCGGCGTCACGAAGTCGACGACGACCTCGGCCAGCTCCTTCTTGAAGTCCCCGTAGCCGCGCCCGGCGAACCGCTCCTCGAGCTCGGCGACCGGGGTGCCCGACAGCGCGCTGTGGATGGTGAGCAGGTTGGTGATGCCCGGCTTCTCCACCGGGTCGGCCACCACCTCGCGGCCGGTGTCGGTGACCGCCGAGCGGATCTTCTTCGCCGTCACCTTCGGGTCGTCGAGCAGGAAGACGCAGCCCGCCGGGGGCAGGCTCTTGCTCATCTTCTTGTCCGGCGACTGCAGGTCCATGACCCGCGCCGCGCCCGCGGGGATGATCCCCTCCGGCAGCGGGAAGGTGTCGCCGAAGCGGCCGTTGAAGCGGGTCGCGAGGTCGCGGGTGAGCTCGAGGTGCTGGCGCTGGTCGTCACCGACGGGCACCTGGTCGGCGCGGTAGACGAGGATGTCGGCGGCCATCAGCACCGGGTAGGTGAACAGGCCGACCGTCGTGCCGGCCACGCCCTCCCGCTGGCTCTTGTCCTTGAACTGGGTCATCCGGCTGGCCTCGCCGAACCCGGTGAGGCACTCGAGCACCCACGACAGCTGCAGGTGCTCCGGCACGTGGCTCTGGACGAACAGCGTGCTCCGCTCCGGGTCGACGCCCAGGGCCAGCAGCTGGGCGGCCGACACGAGGCTGTTGCGCCGCAGCTCCGCCGGGTCCTGCGCGACGGTGATGGCGTGCAGGTCGACCACGCAGTAGAAGGCCTCCGTGGTCTCCTGCAGCCGCACCCACTGCCGCAGCGCACCCAGGTGGTTGCCGAGGTGGAAGGAACCCGCCGTCGGCTGGATGCCGGAGAGCACACGGGGAAGAGGCACGTCGGCCATCAAACCAGCCGTTCCCGAGCCGCGGCGCCGCACGTCCCGAACGTCCTCGTCACGGTCGGCGGGTCACGCGGCCGGTGTGGCCGAGCGCACCTGGTCCAGCGCGGCCAGGAAGGCGTCGTCCTCCTCGGGGGTGCCGACGGTCACCCGGATGCCCTCGCCGGCGAACGGGCGGGTGATGACCGCCCGCGACTCGAGGGCGGCGGCCAGCGCCGCGGCGTCCTCCCCCACCGGCAGCCACACGAAGTTGGCCTGGCTGTCGGCGACGTCCAGGCCGCGCTCGCGGAGGGCGGCGGTCAGCCGCTCCCGCTCGGCGGTGACCGCCGCGCACCGCCGGCGCACCTCGTCCTCGCTGGCCAGGGCGGCGACCGCGGCGGCCTGGGCGAGCATGTTCACGCTGAACGGGACGTGGGTCTTGCGCACCGCCTCGGCCACCGCGGGGTCCTCGGCGACGAGGTAGCCCACCCGCAGGCCGGCCAGCCCCCACGCCTTGGAGAAGGTGCGCATCACGACCACGTTGGGCCGCCCGCGCATCAGCTCCAGCCCGTCGGGGACGTCGGGGTCGGTGACGAACTCGCGGTAGGCCTCGTCCAGGACGACGAGGGTGTCGGCCGGGACGGCGTCGAGGAACCGTTGGAGCGCAGGCAGGCGCACCGCCGTCCCCGTCGGGTTGTTCGGGTTGCAGACGAACACCACGCGCGTGGTCTCGTCGACGGCCGCGGCGAGGGCCTCGAGGTCGTGGGTGTCGGCCGGACCGCCGCGGCGACCGGGGACCAGCGGCACCCGGACGGACCGGGCCCCGGCCACCTGCGCCAGGAGCGGGTACATCTCGAACGACCGCCAGGCGAAGGCGATGCTCGTGCCGGGGTCGTTGAACGACTGGGCCAGCTGCTGGCAGAGCATGACCGCGCCGCAGCCGGTCACGATCTGGGCGGGGTCGACCCCGTAGCGCTCGGCCAGGGCGCCGGTCAGGACGACCGCGCCGTTGTCCGGGTAGCGGTTGGTCTCCGCGGCCGTGGCGGCCAGCGCCTCGACGACCGCCGGCAGGGGCGGGAAGGCGACCTCGTTGCTGGCCAGCTTGACCGCCCGCGCCACCCCGATCTCCCGGGCGAGGTCGGCGGGGTTGCGCCCCGGCTTGTAGGCGGGCAGCTGCTGCACCGCCGGTCGTGCGCTGACCACAGGCTCTGCCTCCTGACCACGCCGACCCCGGGTCGCGCGGATCTCTAGGGTGGGCGCATGCGCGTTCTCGTCGCCGGTGGAGCCGGCTACATCGGCAGCGTAGTCACGGCCGCCCTGCTCGCGGGTGGCCACGAGGTCACGGTGCTCGACGACCTCTCCACCGGGCACGCCGACGCGGTGCCGGAGGGCGCGCGGCTGGTCCGGGCGTCCCTGCACGAGTCGGGCCCGGTGCTGGCCGACGTCCGCCCGGAGGCGGTGCTGCACTTCGCGGCCAAGAGCCTCGTCGGCGAGTCGCAGGTCAGGCCGGAGATCTACTGGGACACCAACGTGTCCGGGACGCTGGCCCTGCTCGAGGCGATGCGCGCCGTCGACTGCCGCCGGATCGTCTTCTCCTCCACCGCCGCCACCTACGGCGAGCCCGAGCAGGTGCCGATCCGCGAGGACGCCCCGACCCGGCCGACCAACACCTACGGCGCGACCAAGCTCGCCGTGGACGCGATGCTCACCTCCTACGCCACCGCGTACGACTTCGCCGCGGTGAGCCTGCGCTACTTCAACGTGGCCGGCGCTGCGTACGGCCTCGGGGAGCGGCACACCACCGAGACCCACCTCATCCCGATCGCCCTGCAGGTCGCGGCGGGCACCCGGGAGGCGATGACCGTCTACGGCGAGGACTACCCGACGCCGGACGGCACCTGCATCCGCGACTACATCCACGTCGCCGACCTGGCCGACGCCCACCTGCTCGCCCTGACCGCCCCGCAGCCGGGCGAGCACCGCATCTACAACCTGGGCAACGGCACCGGCTTCTCGGTGCAGGAGGTCGTCGACGCCGTCCGGCAGGTCACCGGGCACCCGGTGCCGGTGGTCGTCGGGGAGCGGCGGGCCGGTGACCCCGCCCAGCTGGTGGCCTCCAGCGACCGGATCCGCGCCGACCTCGGCTGGACGCCACAGCACACCGACCTGGCCGGGATCGTCCGCGACGCCTGGGACACCGCCCGGGCCCGCGGTTGAGCCCTCGGGGACGGCTCAGCCGGCGGCGGGTTCCCCCGACGCCGGCTCGGGGTCGGCCGCGCGGGAGACCGACAGGCGGGCGATCCGCCGTCCGTCGAGCTCCAGCACCGTGAGCGTGCGGCCCTCGACCGTCACCTCGTCGCCGGGCTCGGGCAGCCGGCCGAGGTCGGCGAGCACGTAACCGGCCACCGTCTCGTACGGCCCCTCCGGGAGCTGGAGACCGGTGACCTCGCGGAAGTCGTCGAGGTTGAGCAGCCCGTCGACCTCGTGCGGCCCACCCGGGACGTCCTCGCCGTCGTCGGCGACCTCCTCGTCGTACTCGTCGTAGATCTCACCGATGACCTCCTCGATGAGGTCCTCGAGGGTCACGATGCCGTCGGTGCCGCCGTACTCGTCCACCACGATCGCCAGGTGGTGGTTCTCCCGCCGCATCTCCGACAGCGCGGTGAGGACGCCGGCGGTGCCCGGCAGGCGCTTGACCTCGCGGACCAGGTCGCCGACGGTCGCCGCCCGGCCCGCGGGGTGGTTGGGCAGGAACAGGTCGCGCACGTGCACGAACCCGAGGACGTCGTCCTCGTCCCGGCCGACCACGGGGTAGCGGGAGTGGCTGGAGTCGTGCACCTGCTTGGCCGCCCGGCTGGCCGTCATCGACGCCTCGAGGAAGTCGACCTCGGTGCGCGGCGTCATGACCTCGCGGACCTCGCGGTCGCCGGCACGGAACACCTCGCCGATGAGCCGGCGCTCGTCGGTGCTCAGGGACTCGTGCGCGGCGACCAGGTCGCGCAGCTCCTCCTGGCTGATCGCCTCGCCGCTGGCCTTGGGGTCCCCGCCGAGGACGCGCACCAGCACGTTCGTGGACTTCGAGAGCAGCCAGATCACCGGCCGGGAGACCTTCGCGATGCCGTTGAGCGGGGCGGCGACCAGGAGCGAGAACCCCTCGGCCCGCTGCAGGGCCAGCCGCTTGGGGGTCAGCTCGCCGACGACCAGTGACAGGTAGCTGATCGCGATGGTGACCAGGACCAGGGCCAGGGTGCCGGCCACCCGCTCACCCACGCCGATGCTGACCAGCCAGTCGGCGAACGGCTCGGAGAGGGTGCTGGCACCGAAGGCGGCCGAGAAGAAGCCGGCCAGCGTCACCCCGACCTGGACGGCGGCCAGGAACCGGTTGGGGTCGCTGAGCAGGCGGGCCACGGCCTTGCCGCGCCGTCCCCCGCCCTCGGCCATCGCGCGCACCTGGGACTCGCGCAGGCTCACCAGCGCGATCTCCGCCCCGGAGAAGGCGCCGCCGATCAGGACGAAGACGACGACCATGACGATGTTGAGCCAGACGTCGCTCACCGGCGGCGTGCTCCTCGGTCTACTGCGGGCAGGACGCTCCCATGCTGCCCGCCCCGGCCCTGCGGGACACCGCTCGACGGGGGTGAAGTCGAACGCCCTGTGAGGTCGCTCACATCTCGGTGCCGATCAGGCCCCGTGTCCGGCTACTCTCAACGAAGTCACAGATCGTGATCTAGCAACTCGTGAGGGTTACCTGGTGCACCACATGCCGGCGGGTCCGCCGCTCTCTTCCCGCATCGTCGCGACTCTGGGTCGCCTTCTCCGCACCCTGGGTCGCGCGCTCGGCCTGCGCCGGGTCGTCCCGCTCCTGGCCGTCGCCGCGGCGGTGGCCGGGGTCGCCCTCACCGTCCCGATGGTGTCCGGCGCGCTGACCACCACCTCGGACCAGGTGGCGCTGGACGCGTCGTCCTCGTCGTCCGGTGCGACGGCCCCCCGCGACCCGTCGTCCTCCGGCGGCGCTCCGCGCGGCGCGACGGTGCAGATGGGCGTCGACGGCGCGCCCGCCGCCGCGCCCGGGACGGCGTCCGAGGCCCCCGTCCCGGGGACGACGACGCCCGCCCCGGTGGAGGTCCCCGCGCCCGCGCCCGAGGCCGCGGCGCCGACCGCTCCCGCCGAGGCCTCGACCCCGCCGTCCTCCCCCACCCCGGTCGAGGAGGAGGTCCCCGCGCCGGCCCGCGCCGAGGAGCCGGCCGACGAGCCCGCGGCGGCCCGCGCCGAGCCGGCCGCCGCCCCGCGTGTCGCGGCCGCCGCGCCCGCCGACCCGACGGCAGAGGGCCAGGTGCTGGCGCTGGTCAACGAGGCCCGCGCCGACGCCGGCTGCGCCCCGCTGGTGGCCGACGGCGCCCTGGCGGCCGTGGCCCGGGCGCACAGCGCCGACATGCGCGACCGCGACTACTTCTCGCACACCACGCCCGAGGGGCTCTCGCCGTTCGACCGGGCCGACCAGGCCGGGGTGGGCCACGCGCGGGCGGAGAACATCGCCTACGGCCAGCCGGACGCGGCCGCGGTGATGGAGGACTGGATGAACAGCTCCGGCCACCGGGCGAACATCCTCGACTGCGAGCTGACCACGCTCGGTGTCGGCGTGGCCGAGGGCCCCGGCGGCCCGTGGTGGACCCAGCTGTTCGGCGCCTGAGTCGCACCCCGACGCGCGTTCGGTGAGGGTCTTACCCCATGGCCTTCTGCAGGTTGCTGTCGATGGCCCCCAGGAAGTCCTGGGTGGTCAGCCACGGCTGGTCCTTGCTGATCAGCAGCGCGAGGTCCTTGGTCATCTGACCGCTCTCGACGGTGTCGATGCAGACCTTCTCCAGCGTCTCGGCGAAGCGGGTCACCTCGGGGGTGTTGTCGAGCTTGCCGCGGTGGGCCAGACCCCGGGTCCAGGCGAAGATCGACGCGATCGGGTTGGTCGACGTCGCCTTGCCCTGCTGGTGCTGCCGGAAGTGCCGGGTGACCGTGCCGTGGGCGGCCTCGGCCTCGACGGTGCGGCCGTCGGGGCTCATCAGCACCGAGGTCATGAGGCCCAGCGAGCCGAAGCCCTGCGCCACGGTGTCGGACTGCACGTCACCGTCGTAGTTCTTGCAGGCCCAGACGTAGCCGCCCTCCCACTTGAGGGAGGCGGCGACCATGTCGTCGATCAGCCGGTGCTCGTAGGTGATGCCGGCGCTCTCGAACTGGTCCTTGAACTCGGTCTCGAAGACCTCCTGGAACAGGTCCTTGAACCGGCCGTCGTAGGCCTTGAGGATCGTGTTCTTGGTCGACAGGTACAGCGGGTACCCGCGCTGCAGCGAGTAGTTCATCGAGGCCCGGGCGAAGTCGCGGATCGACTCGTCGAGGTTGTACATCGCCATCGCGACGCCGGCGCCCGGCGACTGGAAGACCTCGTGCTCGATCGGCTCGCCGCCGTCCTTGGGCGTGAAGGTGAGGGTCAGCGTCCCCTCGCCCGGGAAGCGGAAGTCGGTGGCGCGGTACTGGTCACCGAAGGCGTGGCGGCCGACGACGATCGGCTTGGTCCAGCCCGGCACCAGCCGCGGCACGTTGGACATGATGATCGGCTCGCGGAAGATGACGCCGCCGAGGATGTTGCGGATCGTCCCGTTGGGCGAGCGGTACATGCGCTTGAGCCCGAACTCCTCGACCCGCGCCTCGTCCGGCGTGATCGTCGCGCACTTGACGCCGACCCCGTGCTCCTTGATCGCGTTGGCCGCGTCGACGGTGATCTGGTCGTCGGTCTCGTCGCGCTTCTCGATGCCGAGGTCGTAGTACTCGAGGTTGACGTCGAGGTACGGGAGGATCAGCTGGTCCTTGATGAACTGCCAGATGATCCGGGTCATCTCGTCGCCGTCGAGCTCGACGATCGTCCCCTCGACCTTGATCTTGCTCACGTCTTCGTTTCCCTCTCTGCAGCTCTGACCGGGTCGGTCAGAGGTCGGCTACGTCGGCCTGCTTGGCGCGCACGGCCTCGGCCGCCTCGCGCAGCCCGGCCAGCTCGCTCTCGGTCAGGTCGCCCTCCACGACCCGCCGGACACCCTCGCGCCCGATCTCGGCCTCGACCCCCAGGTAGACCCCGGAGATGCCGTACTCGCCGTCGACCCAGGCGCACACCGGCATCACCGCGCCCGCGTCCTCCATGACCGCGCGGGCCATGCGCCCGGCGGCGGCCGAGGGCGCGTAGTACGCCGAACCGGTCTTGAGCAGCGCCACGACCTCCGCCCCGCCGTTGCGGGTGCGGTCGACGAGGTGCTCGATGCGGTCGGCGGGCAGGACGTCGGCCAGCGGCTTGCCGTCGACGGTGCAGCGGGAGGGCACCGGCACCATCGTGTCGCCGTGCGAGCCCAGGGTGAGGGTGCGCACCGAGCGCACCGGGACGCCGAGCTCCTCGGCGACGTTGTTGGAGAACCGGGCGGTGTCGAGCATGCCGGCCTGGCCCATCACGCGGTTCTTCGGGAAGTCGGTGGCCAGCTGCGCGAGCGCGGTCATCTCGTCCAGCGGGTTGGAGACGACGATGACCACGGCGTCGGGTGAGGTCCGCGCGATGTTCTCGGCGACCTGCCGCACGATCTTGGCGTTGGTCTCGATGAGGTCCATCCGGCTCATGCCGGGCTTGCGGGGCAGCCCCGCGGTGATGATGACGACGTCCGAGCCCTCGGTGCCCTCGTACGACCCGCCGCCGACGCCGACGACCTTCGTCTCGAACCCCTCGATCGGCCGGGACTGGTTCATGTCGAGGGCGATCCCCTCGGGCTTGCCCTCCACGATGTCGGTGAGGACGACGGTCTCGAAGATGTCGTACTCCGCGAGGCGGAGGGCGGTGGTCGAGCCGTAGAACCCGGCACCGACGACGGTCACCTTGCCGTTCCTGGGCTGCTCTGCCATGGCGGCCAACCTAACGCTCCGGGCGCCGCCCCGCCTGAGCGGGTGGCACGGGCTCTCCCTTCAATCGCCGGGGATGGCCAGCGCGAAGGCGGCGAGCGTGACCCCGACGCCGACCATCAGGACGACGTCGACCGGCCGGCTGCGGACGGCGAGGAAGCCCACCCGGCGCAGGGGCAGGAGCAACCGCAGCACCCCGCCGCCCACGAGGGCCAGCCCGACGACGACCAGCCCGCGCCGCCAGTGCTCCACGGTCACCATGAGCAGCCCCACCGCCACCCCGACGAGCACCGCCAGCAGCGGCAGCTGCCGGAGCAGGCCGGCCAGGAAGGGCCGGCGGGTGTGGAGCGGCGGGCGGGACATCAGGCGCTGAGCACGTCCGTGGCGGCGGCCTGCTCCGCGGCGAGGACCACGTTCTGCAGCAGCATCGCCCGGGTCATCGGGCCGACCCCGCCGGGGTTGGGTGCGACGAACCCGGCGACGTCGAAGACGTCCGTGGCGACGTCGCCGGCGATCTTGCCCTCCACCCGGCTCACGCCGACGTCGAGGACGGCGGCTCCGGGCTGGACGACGTCCCTGGTGACCAGCCCGGGGACGCCGGCGGCGGCGACGACGATGTCGGCCCGCCGCAGGTGGGCGGCCAGGTCACGGGTGCCCGTGTGGCAGAGGGTGACCGTGGCGTTCTCGGTGCGCCGGGTGAGCAGCAGGCCCAGCGGCCGACCCACGGTGATCCCCCGGCCGACGACCACCACCTCGGCGCCGGCGATGGGCACGCCGTAGCGGCGCAGCAGCTCCACGATGCCGACCGGTGTGCACGGCAGCGGGCCGGGGACGTTGAGCACCAGCCGGCCGAGGTTGACCGGGTGCAGTCCGTCGGCGTCCTTGGCCGGGTCCATCCGCTCGAGGACGGCGCTCTCCTCGATCCCCTCGGGCAGGGGCAGCTGGACGATGTAGCCGGTGCACGCGGGGTCGGCGTTGAGCTCGTCGACGACGGCGAGGACGTCCTGCAGCGTGGCCGTGGCGGGCAGCTCGCGCTGGATGCTGGCGATGCCCACCTGGGCGCAGTCGGAGTGCTTGGCGTTGACGTACCAGCGGCTGCCGGGGTCGTCGCCGACCAGCAGCGTGCCGAGACCGGGCCGGTGGCCGGCGGCGGTGAGGGCGGCGACGCGCTCGGTCAGCTCCGTCCGGATGGCTGCTGCGGTGGCCTTGCCGTCGAGGATCGTCGCGGGCACGGCCGACAGTCTGCCCGAGGACGCTCCACCGGACCGACTGCGGCCCTAGGCTCGCGGGCAGCGGGCGCCTTCCCCGCCTGCCGATCCGCGAGGAGAGCAGATGACCGAGCGCGACCAGTCCCCGGCCGGCACGCAGAGCGGTTCCGGCGACTGGCGGGAGCAGACCAGTCCGGGGATCGCCCCGTCGGGCGGCCCGCAGACCGACGCGGGGTACCCGGGCTGGTCCGGGGCCAGGCCGTCCACCACGCCGGAGTACTCGACCACGCCGGTGACGGTCCGCCGTCCCGACACCTTCGCCAGCCTGCTGCTCATCCTCGCGGGCATCGCGGCCGCGGTGAGCCTGCTGCTGCGCTGGCTGCCGGGCAGCGACCTGACCGGGCTGGACCTCGTGCGCCGCGGCTTCGAGGACCTCGACGGCGGCGGCCTCGGAGCGCTGTTCGACAGCGGCTTCTGGCAGCCCATGGCGGTGGTCCTGGGCGGCGGGGTGCTGTTCGTCCTGGGCCTGCTCATGGTGCTGCCGGCCCGCACGCACCGCTTCCTCGGGGTGCTGGCGCTCCTGGTCAGCCTGGTGGCCGCGGCGGGCGTGATGGTCCCGCTCGTGGACATCGGGTGGGACGTCGACGAGATCGACACCGGCTTCTGGTTCGCCGTCGCGGTCCCGGCCCTGGGCCTGCTGGGCGCGCTGAAGGCGATGTTCACCGGCCCCCGGTACGGGACCCACGGCCCCCGCGCCTGAGCACTGCCCGGTCGCCGGGGCGCCGCCCCGGGGTCCGGGAGGACGACGAGGTGCTCAGTCGGCGACCAGCGCGCCGTGGGCGCGGGTGACCTGCACCGCCTGGACCAGGTCCACCCGGACGCCGCTGAGGTCGAGCGCCCGCCAGTGGACCCCGTCGGTCGACGCGCCGCGCAGGTCGGCCCCGCGCAGCTGGGCGCCCTGCAGGCGGACGTGGTCGAGGTCGGCGCCGGCGAGGTCGCTCTCCCGCAGGTCGGCGTCGGTCAGGTCGGCCTCCCGGAACCGCTGACCGGAGAGGTCCAGGCCGGAGAGGTCGACCCCGCGCAGCGACGTCCAGGACCAGTCGCAGTCGGTCGAGGTCATCGGCCGCAGCTGCGCACCGGGGAACTGCGAGCCGGTGAGCTTGCAGCCGTCCCAGACGACGTCGAACAGCCGTGCGCGGTCGAACCGGCAGGACAGGAACGCCGTCCCCAGGTGCCGGGAGCCGCCCATCCGGACGCCGGTCAGCACGCAGGAGTCGAACACGCACCGGCGGGTGACCAGCTCCTCCAGCCCGGCGTCGTCGAACCGGCACCGGGTGAAGGTCACGCCGTCGAGCTGGACGCCCCACCAGTCGACCCGCGCGAAGTCCTCCCCCTCCACCTCGGATCCGGCGGCCGGAGGTCCGACGTGCGGCTTCGGCCCCGCGGAGGGACCCGCGCCGGGCTTGCCCGGTGTGGGGGGCACGGGGTCCTCCTCCCTCAGTGCGCGAAGTGGCGGGTGCCGGTGAGGTACAGCGGCACGCCGGCGGCCGCCGCGGCCGCGATGACCTCCTCGTCGCGCACCGAACCGCCCGGCTGCACGACCGCGCGCACCCCTGCCTCGAGCAGCACCTGCAGCCCGTCGGCGAAGGGGAAGAACGCGTCGGAGGCGGCGACCGACCCCGCGGCCCGCTCCCCCGCCCGCGCGACGGCGAGGCGGGCGGCGTCCACCCGGTTCACCTGCCCCATCCCGACGCCGACGGTCGCCCTGTCGTGCGCGAGCAGGATCGCGTTGCTGCGCACCGCGCGCACGCTGCGCCAGGCGAAGACCAGGTCGTCGAGGCCGGCGGCGTCCAGCGGCTCCCCGGTGGCCAGCGTCCAGGTGGTGGGGTCGTCGCCGGCGGCGTCGAGGCGGTCGGCGGTCTGCAGCAGCAGGCCACCGCTCACCGGCCGCAGCTCGGTCGCCGGGCGGCCGGCGGAGGGCAGGCGCAGCAGCCGGATGTTCTTCTTGCCGGTCAGCACCTCCAGGGCGTCGTCGGTGAAGGACGGCGCGGCGACCACCTCGGTGAAGACGCCGGCGACCTGCTCGGCCATGGCCAGGTCGACCTCGCGGTTGGCGGCGATGACCCCGCCGAAGGCCGAGACCGGGTCGCACGCGTGGGCCTTGCGGTGGGCCGAGGCGATGTCGGTGCCGACGGCGATGCCGCAGGGGTTGGCGTGCTTGATGATCGCCACGCACGGGTCGGTGTGGTCGTGGGCGGCCCGCCACGCGGCGTCGGTGTCGACGTAGTTGTTGTAGGACATCTGCTTGCCGTGCAGCTGCTCGGCGTGGGCCAGGCCGGGCTGGCCGCCGCGGTAGAGCGCGGCCTGCTGGTGCGGGTTCTCGCCGTAGCGCAGCACGTCGGCGCGCTCCCAGCTGGCCGCCACCCAGGCCGGGAAGACGGTGTCGGTCTCCGGCGCCAGCACGCTGCCCATCCAGGACGCGACCGCGATGTCGTAGGAGGCGGTGTGCCGGAACGCGGCGGCGGCCAGGGCCTGCCGCTCGGCGAGCGTGAAGCCGCCTCCCGTGACGGCCGCGAGGACGTCGCCGTACCGGCCCGGGTCGACGACGACGGCGACCGACGGGTGGTTCTTGGCCGCCGCGCGCACCATCGCCGGGCCCCCGATGTCGATCTGCTCGACGCACTCGTCCGGGGTGGCGCCCGAGGCGACGGTCTCGGTGAACGGGTAGAGGTTGACCACGACGAGGTCGAACGCGGCGACGCCGAGCTCCTCGAGCTGCTGCACGTGCTCGGGCTTGCGGCGGTCGGCCAGGATGCCGGCGTGGACGGCGGGGTGCAGCGTCTTCACCCGGCCGTCCAGGCACTCGGGGAAGCCGGTGACCTGCTCGACGGGGGTCACCGGGACACCGGCCTCGGCGATGCGCCGCGCGGTGGCCCCGGTGCTCACCAACTCCACACCGGCGTCGGCCAGCCCGCGCGCCAGCTCCTCGATCCCGGTCTTGTCGTAGACGCCGAGCAGCGCGCGGCGGATCGGGGTGCGGTCGCTCATCGGGGGTCCTCCGTGTGCTGGGTGACGACTCGCGCCACCGTCTCCACCAGGAGCTCGCGCTCCACGGTCTTGATCCGTTCGTGCAGCCGGGCCTCGTCGTCCCCCGGGAGGACGGGAACCTCGCGCTGGGCGAGCACCGGGCCGGTGTCGACGCCGGCGTCGACCAGGTGCACGGTGCTGCCGGTGACCTCCACGCCCGCGGCCAGCGCGTCCCGGACGGCGTGGGCCCCGGGGAACGCCGGGAGCAGCGCCGGGTGGGTGTTGACCAGCCGGCCACCGAAGGCGTCGAGGACCGCAGGGCCGACGATCTTCATGAAGCCGGCAGAGACGACCAGGTCGGGCCGGTGCTCGGCGATCGCGCCGGCCAGCGCCCGGTCCCACGCGGCCCGGTCGGGGTGGTCGCGCAGGGCGCGGACGAAGGTCGGGATGCCGCGGCGGCGGGCGTGCTCCAGGCCGGCGGCGTCGCGGTCGCTGCCCACGGCGACGACGGTCGCGGGGTAGCCGGGCTCGTCGGCGGCCGCCAGCAGCGCCGCACAGAGGGACCCGGTGCCGGAGAGCAGGACTACCACCCGTGCCCGCGGGAGAGGCTCGGGTGCGGGCACGCCCGCGATCCTATGAGGGCCCCGTCCGGCTCCCCCGACGGGTGCAGGCGCCTCAGGCCAGGGCGCGCCACCGGGCGACCGCGGCACCCACCGCGGCGGCGATCCCGGCCTGGGCGGCGACGGCCAGCCCCGTGGCGACGGCGGGCGCGCCCACCCGGGCCAGCGCGCCGTCGCCGAGCGACCCGCCGGCCGCCCAGGCCAGCAGCCCGCAGGCGAGGCCGACGAGGACACCGGCGAGCACGCCCCACAGCCCGGCGGTCACCGAGCCGCCGTCCCGGTCGCCCAGCCGGCGGCCGAGGGTGATGCCGGCGACCAGCCCGGCCAGGGCGGGCACCGCCTGCGACACGAACGCGACCAGGGGCACCGCCTGGGTGTCGGGCAGCGCCGCGAGCAGTGGCAGGGCCGGCACCGCGCCCAGCGTGACGCCGTGCACCGACACCAACGTGCCGGTGCCGACGACGAAGCCCGGTCCGGCGGCCAGCCCGATCGCCGCGGCGGCGGCGTTGGGCAGCAGCAGCACGCCGAGCGCCAGCAGGCCCACCGCTCCCGCACCGGCTCCGCCGAGGGAGCCCGACAGCGCGGCGTACCCCCGCGTGTCGGACGCCAGCGCCACCGCCACCACGGCCAGGCCCAGGGCGAGCGCCGTCAGGAACCCGGCGAGGACCCCGCGCAGCACCGGTCCCACCGGCGCCGCCAGCCGGTCCAGCAGGGGCTCGAGGACGCCGGCCTCGCGCACGGTGCCCCAGCCCGCGGCGAGGACGGCCAGCACCGCGCTCCCGACGGCGCAGCGCAGCAGGTCGACGCCGGCTCCGGGTGCGTCGAGGGCGAGCCCCAGCAGGACCGCCACCACGGTGTGCGTGGCGACCAGGGCGCTCAGCACGACGGCGGCACAGCGGCCCGTGTCGACGTCGCAGGCCCGGACGATGCCCCGGGCGGCGCTGGACAGCCCCCAGGCGACGGCGAGGGTCAGCAGCAGCGGCGCCATCACGAGCGGGCCGGACCCGAGGGTGAGCCCGCCGCCCTGGGCCAGCAGCCACAGCCGGCCGGCCAGCCGGGCGGAGCCCGCGACGGGGAGGCCGCCGGCCGGGTCGAGGGTCTGCACGACGACGACGGCCAGCCCCAGGCCCAGCAGGCCCAGCACCGCGGCCACCGCCGCGGCCGCGGCCGCGAGCACGGCGGGGTGCCGCAGCCCGGGAGCGGCGGGCTCCCGCTGCCCGGGCAGGGTCAGGCGTGCCAGCAGGGAGACCACGCCTCCACTGTCGCAAGGCCGGACGCCGATCGCCGTGATCCGCGCCCAACCGTCCCCACAAAGCCGGCGGGAGGCGGCGGCCCACCCGCCGCCGCCTCCCGTCGACGGGTCGGGCCGTCCTCGCGGGACGTCCCGGTCAGGCGGTGCCCGAGGGCTGCCCGGAGCCGGAGGCGGTCGACCCGCCCGGCTCTCCGCGGCCGGGGTCGGTGACCGCGGGGTCGGCACCGGCACCCGTCCCGGAGCCCGGAGCCGACGGCAGCGGGGGCGGCGGGGCCGACCGCGCCGCCTGGGTCGAGCCGGGCTGCTCGGCGCCCGGCTGGGCCGGCCCCGGCTGACCCGGAACGGCCTGGCCGGGGGTCTGCTGGCCGTGCGGTTGCTCACCGGGCCACTGCTGGTCGTGAGCCTGCGGCTGACCGTAGGGCTGCTGCTGGCCGTAGGGCTGCTGGCCGTATAGCTGCTGCTGGCCGTAGGGCTGCTGCTGGCCGTGGACCGGTTGCTGGCCGCCGGGTCCCCCGAACTGCGGCGCGGGCTGGTTGGCCCACTGGGTCGCCCCGGCCAGGCCACCGGGCAGGGCGGGGCGGTTCCTCAGTTCGGGCAGCAGGGCGAGGACGGCGAACGCCAGGATCGCCAGGGCCACGAGGAAGCCGAGCAGCGCCCAGATGGAGAACGCGAAGCCCTCGCTGAACGAGTCCAGCCAGGCGAGCAGGGCGAACAGGAGACCCAGGGCGGACAGGCCGACCGTGATCGACGACCTCGGGAAGCCCAGCCGCAGGTCGACGAAGGCCGGCAGGACGGCCCAGACCGCCGCGAGCAGGAAGAAGAAGAACGCGGTCTTGACCTGTCCGGACTCCCAGCCGCTGAAGCTGAAGTCGGTTCCGAAGAAGGCGTCGTCGAACCGGTACCAGGGGAAGAAGGCGAGGACCAGGAACAGCAGCGCACCACCGGCGACCACGTAGTCGGCCAGCTTCAGCCGCTTGGGGTCGAAGCCGGCGCCGCCACCGGTCCCGGCCGGCCGGCCGGCGGGGCCCTGGCCGTAGGGCTGCTGGCCGTGAGGCGCCTGGCCAGAGGCCTGACCGTAGGGGCTCTGGCCGTAGGGCTGCTGGGCATGGGGGCCCTGGCCGTAGGGCTGCTGGCCGTAGGGCTGACCGTAGGGGCCCTGCCCATAGGGCTGCTGGCCGTAGGGCTGCTGGCCGTAGGGCTGACCGTAGGGGCCCTGCCCGTAGGGCTGCTGGCCATAGGGCTGACCGTAGGGGCCCTGCCCGTAGGGCTGCTGCCCGTAGGGCTGGCCGGGCTGCTGCCCGTACTGCGGAGGCTGCCCCGGCTGCTGGCCGTACGGCGGCTGCTGGCCGGGCTCCTGCGGTCGACCGGGATCCTGGCCGTACCCCGGCTGCCCGTACCCGCCCGGCGGGGGCGGCGGCTGACTGGTCATCGCGGGGAACTCCTCGGCAGTGGCGTGATCACTGGACGCGATCCTGCACGGCGTCCGAGAGCGGCGGCGACGCGGCGCGCCCGCCCGCACCCGTCCGTGACGGTATCGAGTCCCCCCGGAGACACCGCTGCCCGGTGACCTCACCGAGGTCACCGGGCAGCGGTCCACCGGCCGGATCCGGCGTGGCGAGCCGTTCGGTCAGCCGACGATGTCGCGCATGAGGCGAGCGGTCTCCGACGGGGTCTTGCCCACCCGGACACCGGCGGCCTCGAGGGCCTCCTTCTTCGCCTGCGCGGTGCCGGCCGAGCCGGACACGATCGCACCGGCGTGGCCCATCGTCTTGCCCTCGGGCGCGGTGAAGCCGGCGACGTAGCCGACGACCGGCTTGGTCACGTTGGCCTTGACGAAGTCCGCGGCCCGCTCCTCGGCGTCCCCACCGATCTCACCGATCATCACGATGGCCTCGGTCTCCGGGTCGTCCTGGAAGGCCTGGAGGCAGTCGATGTGCGTGGTGCCGATGACCGGGTCGCCGCCGATGCCGACACAGGTGGAGAACCCGATGTCGCGCAGCTCGTACATCATCTGGTACGTCAGCGTGCCGGACTTGCTGACCAGCCCGATCTTGCCCTGCTTGGTGATGTTGGCCGGGATGATTCCCGCGTTCGACCGCCCGGGGCTGATGAGACCGGGGCAGTTCGGCCCGATGATCCGGGTGGACCCGCCCTGGGCGTGGGCCCAGGAGTAGGTCGAGTCGTGCACCGGGATGCCCTCGGTGATGACCACGGCCAGCCCGATCTGGGCGTCGACGGCCTCGATGACGGCGTTCCTGGCACCGGCCGGAGGCACGAAGATGACGCTGACGTCGGCGCCGGTCTCCTTCATCGCCTCGGCCACGGAGCCGAACACCGGCACGCTGGCGCCGCCCTCGAAGTCGACGCTCTGGCCGGCCTTCTTCGGGTTCACGCCGCCGACGATGGAGGTGCCCGAGGCGAGCATGCGCTGGGTGTGCTTGCGCCCCTCGGAACCGGTCATGCCCTGGACGATGACCTTGCTGTTCTCGTTGAGGAAGATCGACATCTCTCTGGTCCTGTCAGGAGTGGAAGGGCGGCCCCCTTCCAGGGGCCCGACCCGAGCGAGCGAGGGGTGGGGAGGAAGGGGGTCCGTGCTCAGGCGGCGAGCTCGGCGGCCCGGCGTGCGGCGCCGTCCATCGTGTCGACCAGGGTGACCAGGGGGTGGTTGGCCTCGGCGAGGATCCGCCGACCCTCCTCGACGTTGTTCCCGTCCAGGCGGACGACCAGCGGCTTGGTCGCCTCGTCGCCGAGGAGCTGCAGCGCGGTGACGATGCCGTTGGCGACGGCGTCGCAGGCGGTGATACCGCCGAAGACGTTGACGAACACGCTCTTCACGGCCGGGTCGGACAGGATGATGTGCAGGCCGTTGGCCATGACCTCGGCCGAGGCGCCGCCACCGATGTCGAGGAAGTTGGCCGGCTTGACCCCGCCGAACTCCTCGCCGGCGTAGGCGACGACGTCGAGGGTGCTCATGACCAGCCCGGCGCCGTTGCCGATGATGCCGACCTCGCCCTCGAGCTTGACGTAGTTGAGGTCCTTCTCCTTGGCCGCGGCCTCCAGCGGGTCGGCCGCGGCGGTGTCCTCGAGCGCCTCGTGGTCGGCGTGCCGGAAGCGGGCGTTCTCGTCGAGGCTCACCTTCGCGTCGAGCGCGAGGACGGTGCCATCGGGCGCCTTGGCCAGCGGGTTGACCTCGACCAGGGTGGCGTCCTCCTTGCTGAAGACGTCCCACAGCTGGACGGCGATCGCGATGACCTGGTCGCGCACCTCGGCGGGGAAACCGGCGGCGTCCACGATCTCGGCGGCCTTCGCGGTGTCCACACCGACCGTGGCGTCGACGGGGATCCGGGCCAGGGCCTCGGGGCGCTCGACGGCGAGCTGCTCGATCTCCATCCCGCCCTCGACGCTGGCCATGGCCAGGAAGGTGCGGTTGGCGCGGTCGAGCAGGTAGGAGAAGTAGTACTCCTCGGCGATGTCGCTGGCCTGGGCGACCATCACGCGGTGGGTGATGTGGCCCTTGATGTCCAGACCGAGGATGTCCTGGGCCCGCGCGCGGGCCTCGTCGGCGTCGTCGGCGAGCTTGACGCCGCCGGCCTTGCCGCGGCCACCGGTCTTCACCTGGGCCTTGACGACGACGGGCCGGGCGATCTCGCGCGCGATCGCCTCGGCCTGCTCGGGGGTCTCGGCGACGCCGCCGGGGAGGACGGGTACGCCGTGGGACGCCAGGAGGTCACGGGCCTGGTACTCGAAGAGATCCACGAACAGGCACGGTAACGCTCGGCGGTCCCCGTCGTCCCATCGGCTCCGGGAGCCGTGGTCGGCATCACAGCGCTTCCCGCCGGGTTCCTGCACGGCGGGACCGGGGGCGTCTCAGCCGGCGGAGGAGGGCCGGCGCCACCGCCAGGCCAGCGCCGTGAGGACGCCGTAGCCGAGCCCGGCCACCAGCAGGCCGGCGCCGGGGAGCGTCCACTCCAGCTCGTCGGAGACGGCGGCGTCGCGCAGGCCCGACAGCCCCGCGGTGAGGACGACGACGGCGATGGCGAGCAGGCCGCCCACCGCGGCCAGCCGGGGCCGCAGGGAGGGGGCCAGCACCGAGCAGAGGACGACCGCCCCCGCCAGGAGCAGGCCACCCAGGAGCGCCAGGCCGGGCCGCTCCAGCAGGCCCTGCGGACCGGCCTGCTCCACGACCGTCTGCATCCCGGTCACCGGGTCGGTGACCAGCCGGTCGGGGACGTCGGCGGCGGGCAGCACCAGGCACAGCACCGTGCCCACGCCCAGGAGTGCGGCGAGGCCGGCCAGGGCCGGGCGCACGGGGTCGAGCGAGCCGGCGTCCTCCATGACGGTGCGACCCCGGGCGACGACGGACAGCAGCCCCGCCAGCACGGTCAGGCCGAGGGAGACCACCCCGAGCACCCAGCCGGCGCCGATCTCCACCGAGCTGGTCAGGGCCTCCTGACCGGCGAGCACCTCCACGGCCGGCCGGACGGTGGAGGTCCGCGCCCGGTAGAGCTCGATGAGCAGCAGGCCCAGCGCCAGGGCGCCGCCGACGCCGGCGTAGGCCAGCCCCAGCCGCGGGATGCGTCCCGCCGCCAGGACTGCGCCGACGGCCCCCGTGACGACCGGGGTCAGGAGGGCGACGAGCGCACCGCCGAACCCGCCGGCCTGGCTGAGCGCCTCCCCGCCCACGTGCAGGTAGGTCGGGAAGGCGCCGGCTGCACCGGTGAGCCCGGCGAGGACGAGCAGCACCCCGCAGACCCGGGCGGTCGGCGGGACCTCGCCGACCACCAGCCCGTCCGCCGGACCGGCCGGCGCGGGGGTGGCGGCGGGCCGGCGGGGACCGGTGCGGCGGGCGGACGCCGTCCGGTCCCGGGCGGGCACCGCGCTCTCCCGGGCGGCGCCGCCCCGGTCGGGACCGGCGGCCCGGGTGCTGTCGCGGTCCCGAGCGGAGCCATCGCGCGCGGCCACGCATCCCCCTTCGTCGTAGGTCACGAACCGGCGTCGATCCGAGCTCAGCACGGCGTCGTCGTGTGACGGGTGTCACACGGCGGCTTTACCGTCGGGTTAACCGGGCATGGCTGGGGGCAGACCTCACACCACCGGTCGACGTCGGACCCGGGCTGCACCGGTGGTCACGAACGGGGAGGACTGACAGATGCGCCCACTCGGCGACCCCGGGTCCGGACCAGCGTCGCACACCGCAGCCGCCCCGCCCCGGACCCCACGGGGCGGGCTGCGCTCCCTCGTGACCCGCACCGCGGTGACCGGCGGGATCACCGAGCTGGCGCTCGTCGGGGCGCACGTCCTCATGTACCCGCTCGGCACCCGCACCGACGCGCTGCGGCCGGACCCGCGCTGCCGGCCCGGCGAGCAGCCCCCCGGCGTCCGGGCGCTGTTCGCCGCCGACCCGCTGGCCGCCCGTGTCCCCGTCGTCCTCGTGCACGGCCTGGTCGACAACCACTCGATCTTCGCGGTGATGCGCCGCGGCCTCCGGCGACGCGGGTTCGCCCACGTCTGCTCCTGGAACTACAGCCCCCTGCTGTCCGACGTCGCCCGCGGCGCCCGCGACCTCGGCGTGCACCTCGAGCGGATCTGCGAGCAGACCGGGCACGAGCGGGTACACGTGGTGGGCCACAGCCTGGGCGGCCTCATCGCCCGGTACCACGTGCAGCGCCAGGGCGGCGACCGCCGGGTGGACCAGCTGGTGACCCTCGGGACGCCGCACCAGGGCTCGCTGCTGGCGCACCTGCTGCCCACCCCGCTGGTCCGCCAGCTCCGTCCCGGGTCCCCCGTGCTGCAGGAGCTCGCCGAGCCGGCGCGGGGCATCCGCACCCCGCTGACCGCGATCTACAGCGACCTCGACCAGGTCGTCATCCCCACCGCCGCGGGCCGCTGCGACCACCCGGACCTGCAGGCGCGCAACGTGCTCGTCCGCGGGGTCGGCCACACCTCGCTGCCGTTCCACCGCGGCGTCCTCGACGAGGTCGCCGCCACCCTGGCCGGCGTGCGCAGCCCGCAGGCCCTGCGGCCGGCACCGACCGCCGTCGCCTGAGCCGTCGGCGCGCCGCCCGGTCGCCGCACCCGGTCGCCGCACCGGGTCCCCGCACGGCCGGCCGGCGCACGCCCGGCTCGCGCTCACCGGGGCCCCGGCACGCCCCATGCAGATCACACGTTGCAGACAAGGCGACACGGAGTGTCGTTGACCGTCGGCGACCTGACAGATCGTTACGGTCCGATCACGGCGCCGGCACCCGCCGGCGGGCGTCCCCCGGACGTCTCATCCGCCGTCGCTCCCCCGACGGTGTGCCCGCGCGGCACGCCCGGAGGGTCGCTCACGAAGAAGGTGCTCCGTGACCCCGCAGACCGGGCCCGCACTCCTGGAGCGACCGAGGACCGACCGCGAGCCGGGCCCCGTCGTCCCGACCCCGCGCTCCTCTCCCGAGTTCATCGCGGCCACGCCGGCTCCCGAACCCGCGACCGACGACGTCGACGTCCCCGAGACACCTGCCCGGCGCCGCACGGTGCCCCGCCCGCCCGGTCGGCGTGGCCCGCTGTGGCTGGCCGCCCTGGTCGCCGGGGCGGTGGTCGCCGCGCTCCCCAGCGCGCTGGGGTCCGACGTCGCCGACATCAGCGTGAGCGCCGCCGAGTACGGCCTGGGCACCGCCTCCGACGTCGGTCTCATCAGCGACATGGAGGACGCCGGCGTGCGTCGCGGCATCACCGAGGCCGAGGCCCAGGCCCGCCTCGGTGAGCTGGCCGCGTCCCGGGCCGCGCGTGAGCCGAAGACGGTCCTGCCGACCCCGGGCCGGATGAGTACCTGCTTCTGCATGCGGTGGGGCTCCATGCACTGGGGCATCGACCTGGCCGCGCCGCTCGGCACGCCGATCGTGACCGCCGTCGACGGCGTCGTCATCCGCGCCGGTGCCGCCTCCGGCTACGGCAACGCCATCTACATCCAGGACGCCGACGGCAACGTCCACATCTACGGCCACATGCGCTACTACTCGGTCAAGGCCGGCGACATCGTGCACGCCGGCGACCCGATCGCCAAGGTCGGCAGCGAGGGCCAGTCGACCGGGCCCCACCTGCACTACGAGATCCACCGCGGCGGCATGACCGGCCGGCCCATCGACCCCGAGCAGTACCTCGCCGACCGCGGCGTGGGGATCTGATCCGACCGGCCCACCCACCGCTGCGCGGGTGTTCCTCAGGCTCCGCGGGTGCTGCAGCACCGCCGCAGCACGGGGAACACCCGCGGAGCACAGTTGTGCCGGCCCCGTGGACGGCGGGGATCAGAGCTTGACGAGCGGGGCGTAGCGCAGGACCAGGCGCTTGGTACCGCCCGAGCCGAAGTCGACCGTCGCCTGGGCCTTGTCGCCGGCGCCGGTCACCTCGACGACGGTGCCCAGACCGAAGGCGTCGTGGCTGACTCGGTCACCGACCTCCACGGAGATGACCGCGCGGTTGCCGGCGCCGCCGCGCAGGCCCCCGGTCGACAGACCGGTGGCGGCGACCCGCTGCTGGGCGGAGCGGTACCCGGTGCTCGGCGCCGGGACCGGCTCCTTGCCCGCCCACTGCACGGTGTCGGACGGCAGCTCGTCGAGGAAGCGGGACGGCGGGTTGTAGGCCGGCTGCCCCCAGCTGGTGCGCACCGTCGCCCGCGAGAGGAACAGCCGCTGCTGCGCGCGGGTGATGCCGACGTAGGCCAGCCGGCGCTCCTCCTCCAGCTCCCGCGGGTCGCCCAGGGCGCGCAGGTGCGGGAAGACGCCGTCCTCCATGCCGGTGAGGAAGACGACGGGGAACTCCAGGCCCTTGGCCGTGTGCAGGGTCATCATCGTCACGACGCCGGCCTCGTCCCCCGCGACGGGGATCTGGTCGGCGTCGGCGACCAGCGAGACCTGCTCGAGGAAGTCGGTCACCGAGCCGCCGGGGTTGGCCGCCTCGAACTCCGCGGCCACCGAGATGAGCTCGTTGAGGTTGTCGACCCGGCCCTCGTCCTGCGGGTCGGTGCTGGCCTGCAGCTCCGCGAGGTAGCCGGTGCGGTCGAGGATGCTCTCCAGCAGCGCGGCCGGCCCCGAGCCGGTCTCGACCAGGTTCTCGAACTCCTCGAGCAGCGACACGAACTCCTGGATCGCCTTGAGCGACCGCGGGGCGAGGGTGGTGACCTCCGAGCAGCGGCGCAGCGCGTTGGCGAAGGCGATCCGCTCCCGGTCGGCGAAGGACTCGATGCAGGACTCGGCCTTCTCGCCGATGCCGCGCTTGGGCACGTTGATGACCCGGCGCAGGCTGACGACGTCGGCCGGGTTGGCGACCACCTTGAGGTAGGCCAGCGCGTCGCGGACCTCCTTGCGCTCGTAGAAGCGCACCCCGCCGACGACCTTGTAGGGCATGCCGACGCGGATGAACACCTCCTCGAAGACACGGGAGGCGTTGTTGGTCCGGTAGAAGACGGCGATGTCCCTGGGCTTGGCCGTGCCCTCGTCGACCAGGGCGTCGATCTGCTCGGCGACCCAGGCGGCCTCGTCGTGCTCGTTCTCCGCGACGTAGCCCTCGATCAGCTCGCCGTCCCCGGCGTCGGTCCAGAGGTTCTTGGGCCGGCGGCCGGTGTTCTTGGCGATGACCTGGTTGGCCGCCTTGAGGATCCGCTGGGTGGAGCGGTAGTTCTGCTCCAGCAGGATCGTGGTCGCGTCGGGGTAGTCGCGCTCGAACTCGTCGATGTTGCGGATGGTGGCGCCGCGGAAGGCGTAGATCGACTGGTCGGCGTCACCGACCACGCACAGCTCGGCCGGCGGCACCGGCCCCTCGCCGGTGCCCACGAGCTCGCGGACCAGCACGTACTGCGCGTGGTTGGTGTCCTGGTACTCGTCGACCAGGACGTGCCGGAACCGGCGGCGGTAGTGCTCGGCGACGTCGGGGAAGGCCTGCAGCAGGTTGACCGTCGTCATGATCAGGTCGTCGAAGTCCAGCGCGTGCGCCTGGCGCAGCCGCTGCTGGTAGAGCGTGTAGGCCTCGGCCAGCACCTTCTCCGGTGCCGTGACCGGGGTGAAGGACTCCTCGTCGACCAGCTCGTTCTTGAGGTTCGACACCTGCGCGGCGAGGCTGCGACCGGGGTAGCGCTTGGCGTCGAGGTCCAGGTCGCGGGCGACCATCGTCATGAGCCGGACCGAGTCGCCCTGGTCGTAGATCGTGAACGACGACTTCAGGCCCAGCTTGGCGGCCTCGGCGCGCAGGATCCGCACGCACATCGAGTGGAAGGTCGACACCCACATCGCGCGGGCACGGGGACCGACGAGGGCGGCGACGCGCTCCTTCATCTCCCCGGCAGCCTTGTTGGTGAAGGTGATCGCGAGGACCTCGCCGGGCTGCACCCCGCGGGCGCCCAGCAGGTAGGCGATCCGGTGGGCGAGCACCCGCGTCTTGCCCGAGCCGGCGCCGGCGACGATGAGCAGCGGGCTGCCCTCGTGGACGACGGCCTGCCGCTGGGGGCCGTTGAGGCCGGCCAGCATCCGGTCCAGCTCGCGGCCCACCTGGCCGGAGGCGGAGCGCTGGAGGGCCTCCGTACCTGGAAGGGACTTCTGGGCACCGGGGAGGGCCTGCTGGACGCTGCTCATGACGACATCACTGTAAGCCGGTCGGGTGACGCGTCCCGGGGCCCGCGGAACAGTCGCCACACCCGTCCCCGGGACGCCGTGGCGATCCCGCCCGGGGATGTGGCAGACTCCCCGCCGTGCTCGCCGCGCTCAGCTTTTTCTACGGCCACCGGGTCCCGGTGTCCGTCACCGCTGGCTGAGCACACGCCGCAACAGACGCCCCGGGCCCGAGGAGCCCGGGGCGTTCCTCGTTCCGGGGTCCGACGGCCTCCCGCCCGCCCCGGAGGAACCCCATGACCGCCACGGTCCCCACCACTGCAGCTGCCGACGAGCGCATCGCCGAGCTCCGCGAGCAGATCGACGACTGCGACGCCGAGATCATCCGGCTCGTGCAGCGCCGGCTCGCCGTCTCGCAGCAGATCGGCGAGCTGCGCCGCGCCGCCGGTGGCACCCGGCTGTCGCTGGCCCGCGAGCAGCAGGTGCTCTCCCGGTTCCAGGACGCGCTCGGCCGCGACGGCGCGACCCTGGGCATGATGCTGCTCCGCCAGGGCCGCGGCCGCCTGTAGGGGGCCCGTCCCGCGGGGCGCCGTCAGCCGCGGCGCTGGTCGGGGGGCGGGAAGTCCGCGTGGCGGTGCACCAGCCACCACTCGCCGTCCAGCCGCCGGTAGACGTGGGTGACCCGGATGGTCATGGGGAAGGGCTCCCCGCCGTCGACCCGGACGATCCCGCGCTCCGACCCGACCGTGTACCCGAGGTCCCCATCGACGTGGACGACCTCGTGGGTGGGGGTGAGCGCCCCGTCGCTGAACCGGCTGCCCACCCACCGGAAGGTCTGCGTGACCGCCTCGTGACCCTTCTCGATCGGGCCCCACGCGCCGAAGAGCGTGACGTCGTCCGACCGGGCCCACAGCGTCGCGTAGGGCTCCGGGTCGCCCGCCCCCATGGCCGCCAGGGCCTCGGCCGTCCGCTGCAGGGTCTTGCTGAAGTCCGGGTCCACGTCCGCTCCTCTCCCGGCGGACCCGCCGCGCGGGCCACCGGAACCGGCCCCGTGCGACGCCAGGGTCCTCCGGCCGGAGAGGGACCGGAACCCCCGCAGACGTGTCACGTCCGGGCCGGCTGTCCCGTCTCCATGAGCACCACCCGATGGAGAGGACGACGACCATGGCCCGCATCCCCCTCGACCCGCCCCGCACGCTGGTCACCCGGCTCGCCGAGTGGTACGCGCGCCGGACCTACGGCGTGCTGCCCGACCCGCTGGCCGCCATGGCCCACCACCCGGGGGTCCTCGTCACCGACGCCGTGTTCGAGACCTCCCTCGCCCGCTGGAGCCGGCTGGACCGCACGCTCAAGGCCCTCGCCGTCATGGCCTCGGCGGTCTCGATCGGCTGCTCCTGGTGCGTGGACTTCGGCTACTGGATCAGCAGCCAGGAGGGGGTGGACGCCGAGAAGCTGCGCGCCGTCCCCACCTGGCGGGACAGCGACGTCTTCACCGACCTGGAGCGGCAGGTCATGGCCTACGCCGAGGCCGTGACGGCGACCCCGCCCGCGGTGACCGACGAGATGGTGGCCGGGCTGCGACGGGAACTCGACGACGCGCAGCTGGTCGAGCTCACGATGATGGTCGCCGTGGAGAACGTCCGGTCGCGGTTCAACAGCGCGCTCGGCCTGACCAGCCAGGGCTTCCGGGACCGCTGCGAGCTCCCGGCCGGGGCATGACCGCCCCGCTGGCCGCCTTCGACCGGCACCGGCGGCTGCTGTTCACCGTCGCCTACCAGATGCTGGGCAGCGTCGCCGATGCCGAGGACGTCGTCCAGGACGCCTGGCTGCGCTGGTCGGCGGCCGACCGGTCCGCCGTGGCCGACCCGCGCGCCTACCTCGTGCGGACCGCCTCCCGGCTGGCCCTGGACCGGCTGGACGCCGCCCGCACACGGCGGGAGCGCTATGTCGGGCCGTGGCTGCCCGAGCCCCTGCTCACCGGCGCGGAGCCGGTCGCCGGCGCCGCTCCCCCACCGGGCCCGGACGACGCCGCGGAGCTCGGTGAGCAGGTCTCCCTCGCGCTGCTGGTCGTCCTGGAGACGCTCTCCCCCGCGGAGCGGGCCGTGTTCGTGCTGCGGGAGGTGTTCGGGCTGCCGGCCGCGGAGGTGGCCGCCACCCTGGGCCGCAGCGAGGCCGCCGTCCGGCAGATGGCCCACCGGGCCCGCGAGCACGTGCAGTCCCGGCAGCCGCGGTTCGACGCCGACCGGTCGGCGCAGCGGGCGGTGACCGAGCGCTTCCTCGCCGCCTGCGCCGGCGGGGACGTCGAGGCGCTCCTGGCCGCGCTCGCCCCGGACGTGGTGCTGGTGACCGACGGCGGGGGCAAGGCCAAGGCGGCACTGCGGCCGATCGCCGGCGCGGACAAGGTGGCCCGCTTCCTCCTCGCCACGGCCGCCCAGGGCCTGTCCCTGCCCGGCCTGCGCACCGAGGTGGCCGACCTCAACGGCGCGCCGGGCGTGGTCGTGTGGGCCGGTGGCGCGCCGTACCTGACGATGTCGCTGGTGCTCGTCGACGGGCTGGTCGCGCAGGTGCTGGTGGTGCGCAACCCCGACAAGCTGCGCGGCCTGCCCCCGGGGTGATGGCCCTCGGGACGGGGCCCGCCCTGAGCTCGCGAAGGGTGGGGAGGACGGGGTCCTCCCCACGAGGGGTGGGGAGGACGGGGTCCTCCTAGGCTCCGCCGGGTGACCTCTCCCCAGTCCCGCCGTCCCGCCGAGTCCGTCGACCGCGCGCTGTGCGTGCTCGCCCACCCCGACGACGTCGACTTCGGCAGCGCCGGCACCGTCGCGACCTGGACCACCGCCGGGACCGAGGTCACCTACCTCATCGTCACCGACGGCGACGCGGGCGGCTTCGACGAGACCCCGCGCGAGCAGATGGGGCCGCTGCGGCGGGCCGAGCAGGAGGCGGCGGCCAAGGCGGTCGGGGTCACCGACGTCCGCTTCCTCGGCCACCCCGACGGCCGGCTGGAGCTGACCCTCGACCTGCGCCGCGACATCAGCCGGGTCATCCGGGAGGTCCGCCCCCAGCGGGTGCTGACCAGCTCGCCGGAGCGGTTCTACGAGCGGATCGGCGCCAGCCACCCCGACCACATGACCGTGGGTGAGTCGACCCTGCGGGCGGTCTACCCCGACGCGCGCAACCCGTTCGCCTTCCCCGAACTGCTCGCCGACGAGGGGCTCGAGGCCTGGACGGTGGACGAGGTCTGGCTGACCGCCAGCCCCCGCGCGGACCACGCCGTGGACGTCACCGACGTCGTCGAGCTGAAGTACGCGGCGCTGAAGAGCCACGTCACCCAGGTCAGCCACCGCGACGACCTGGAGGAGTTCGTGGGCGGCTGGATGCGGCAGACCGCGTCCCGCTTCGGCCTGCCCGCGGGCCGGCTGGCCGAGGCCTTCCACGTGGTGCACACCGCGTGACGCTGCGTCCGGGGCACACCATCCGGTAACCGGGCCGACACGCGGCGTCGCAGGACGGCAACACGGGGTCCGTACACCCGGCTGCGACCACCGTCCCCAGCACCCCGGAGCACCCCATGGCGCAGCCCCCGCACCCGACGACCGGCCCCGACCCCGCAACCGCCGCCGAGCTGGTCGAGCGCGGCATCGGCCGCCGTGCGTTCGTCCAGGCCACGCTCGCCGCGGGGGCACTGCTCGGTGCCGGCATCGCCGCGGCCGCACCGGCCTCGGCCGCGCCCGGCGGCCGGACCCGGCTGCCGGGCGAGGTGCTGCAGCCCGGGCAGGGGCCGATCGACGGCGAGGTCTACCTGCCCTCCCGGCCTGAGGAGGTGCTGTGGGGCTACCTGCCCCGCACCGGTGACGCGCCGGTGGCCCGCGTCCGCTCGGGCGGCACGGTCACCGTCGACACGGTCAGCCACGAGGGGATCCTGGAGGACCAGGGCCGCGACCCCGTGGCCTGGTTCGGGGAGCACGGCGTCCCGCGCGACCAGGTCCTGGACGACGCCGTCGCCATCGCCGCCTCGTACGGGCGACACCAGCGCGACTTCGACGCCGACGGGCCGCACGTCGTCACCGGGCCGGTGTTCGTCGAGGGCGCCCGGCCCGGCGACGTGCTCAAGATCGAGCCGCTCACCGCGCTGCCCCGGGTGCCCTACGGCGTCGTCTCCAGCCGGCACGGCAAGGGGGCGCTCGCCCGCCAGCTGGCCACCCCGGAGGGCGGGATCACCGAGGCCGAGGTGATGCCGCCGGTCTGGACCGACGGACGCGACACCGGGGACCCGACCCGCTACGGCAACGTCTCGGTGTTCACGCCGCTGTCCCCCGGCCGGGACGGGACGCGCGCCGCGCTGCCCGTGGGGACCGGCGGGCGCTCGGTGAGCTGGCCGGTCGACTGCTTCCCGGGGCTCATGGCCGTCGCCACCGTCAGCGACGCCGCGGCGCTCGACGACCCGCTGCTCAACTCCATCCCGCCCACCACCGGCGGCGGCAACATCGACATCCGCCGGCTGAACGTCGGCTCGGCGCTCTACCTGCCGGTCGTCGCGGAGGGGGCGCTGTTCTCGGTCGGCGACCCGCACATGTCCATGGGCCACGGTGAGGTGGCACTCACCGCCCTGGAGGGGTCGCTGCGCCTCACGTTCCGGCTGACGGTCTGCACGCCGGGCTCCGGTGACGCGCCGTCGGTGGCGTTCCGCCACCCGTTCGGGGAGTCACCGGACGCGTGGCTGCCCATCGGGCTCTCCGACCCCGACGGGTACCGCGACGGCCAGTTCGTCGACCTCGACGTGGCCGCGCGCCGGGCGGTCGTCAACGCCCTCGACTTCCTGCAGCACGACCTGGGCATGGACCGCTCGGTGGCATACGCGTACCTGTCGGCCGCCGCCGACTTCGAGGTCTCCCAGGTGGTCGACCGGACGGTCGGCGTCCACGGGGTCATCTACAAGAGCCACTTCGACTGAGGGAGCCCCGGGGGTGACGGGCCGGTCAGGCCCGGACGGCGAGGGGCCCCCGGCCGCACACGAGCTGCCCGACGAGTTCGCGCACGGAGAGGCGAAAGCGGTCGCAGCCGCAGCGCCCGCAGTCGGTGCCCGGACGGTTGTGCTCGTGCACCGAGCGTTCGTGTGCGCAGGTGGCGCAGCGGGGTCCGCGGTCGGACGGGTCGTGGAACACGCCTCCACCCTGCCCACGACAGGTGGCCGGGTACGCGTCCGTTGGGGCAGAGTTCACCCGGACGGACCCGCGCCGTGGGCGTGTCGACCACCCAGCGGAGTCGGTTGGGCACGACCGTGCAGGCGGGACCGGGGACGTGGGCGGGCCCGGAGAGCGTGAAGGACCCGTCCCGCACGTCACCGTCGAGACGTCTGCCCCAGGCGTCCCACGGGACTCGTCCACGCAGGATTCACCGACGGAGCGCCCTTACAGTCAGGTGGTGACCAGATTGCGGAACGTGGCGGTCGTCCTCGCCGGCGGCACGGGGACCCGGGTCGGCCTGTCCATCCCCAAGCAGCTCATCAAGGTGGCCGGGAAGCCGATCATCGAGCACACGATCGGTGTGCTGCACGCCTCGCCGCTGATCGACGAGATCATCGTGCTGATGGCCCCGGGTCACCTGGACGCCGTGCGCGCCATCCTCCGCCCGGGCGCCTACCCCAAGGTCACCCAGGTGCTCGAGGGTGCCGACACCCGCAACGCCACCACCCAGCGGGCGCTGGACGCCCTCGGGTCGGAGGAGTGCAACGTCGTCTTCCACGACGCCGTGCGGCCGCTGCTCAGCCAGCGGGTCATCGCCGACTGCATCGACGCCCTGGAGCGCTACGAGGCCGTCGACACCGCGATCCCCTCGGCCGACACGATCATCCAGGTCGACGAGGCCACCGGGCAGACCATCGACGAGGTCCTGCGCCGTCCGCTGCTGCGCCGGGGGCAGACCCCGCAGTGCTTCCGCCTCTCGGTCATCCGCCGCGCCTACGAGCGCGCCGCGCAGGACCCCGACTTCGAGGCCACCGACGACTGCACCGTCGTCCTCCGGTACACCCCCGAGGTGCCCATCGCCGTGGTCCGCGGCGAGGACCGGAACATGAAGGTCACCGAGCCGATCGACGTCTACATCGCCGACAAGCTCTTCCAGCTCGACAGCCACGAGGCGCCCCGTCCGCGGTTCGACGCGGAGTACCGGGAGGCGCTCGAGGGCAAGACGATCGTCGTCTTCGGCGGCAGCTACGGCATCGGCGCCGACATCGTGCGGCTGGCCGAGGCGCACGGCGCCACCGCCATGGTCTTCAGCCGGTCGGCGACCAACACCCACGTCGAGCGGCGCGCCGACATCGTCGCCGCCTGCGAGCAGGTGCTCGCCGCCACCGGACGGGTCGACTACGTGGTCAACACCGCCGGCGTGCTGCCGCGCGGCGAGCTGGCGGAGACCTCCGAGGAGACCGTGTACATGGCGACCGAGGTCAACTACCTCGCGCCGATCCACATCGCGCAGGTCTTCCAGCCCCACCTGCAGAAGACCCGCGGGTCGCTGCTGCTGTTCACCTCGAGCTCCTACACCCGGGGCCGCAGCGGCTACAGCCTGTACTCCTCGGCGAAGGCGGCGGTCGTCAACCTGACCCAGGCCCTCGCCGACGAGTGGGCGGCCGACGGGGTGCGGGTCAACTGCATCAACCCCGAGCGCACCGCGACGCCGATGCGGACCAAGGCGTTCGGCGACGAGCCCGCCGACAGCCTGCTCACCTCGGAGGCGGTCGCCGAGACCTCGCTCGACGTGCTCATCTCGACCTTCACCGGGCACATCGTCGACGTCCGCCGCGAGGACGCGCTGGCCTCCCACCTCCACGCCTCCGTCGCCGCGGAGGAGCTCCACGAGGAGGAGCCCGGCGACGTGCTGCCCGAGGGCGTGGAGTCGGTCACCGTCCACGGTGGCTGACCGCCCGCTCGTCGGCGTCGTCGTCCTCACCCAGGGGCGCCGGCCCGCGGACCTCGACCGGGCGGTCGGTTCGGTCCTGGCACAGACCGGCGTCGCCACCGACGTCGTCGTCGTCGGCAACGGATGGGCGCCCACCGGCCTGCCCGACGGTGTCCGGGGCGTGGCCCTGCCGGAGAACGTCGGCATCCCGGCGGGCCGCAACGCCGGCGTCCCGCACGTGTCCGGGGACCTGCTGCTCTTCCTGGACGACGACGCCGCCCTCCCCGACCCGGGCTTCCTGGCCGAGGCGGTGCGCCGCTTCGGCCAGGACCCGCGACTGGGCCTGCTGCAGCCGCGCGTCGACGGCCCCGGCGGGGTCCCCGGCCCGCGCCGGTGGACGCCGCGCCTGCGGGTCGGCGACCGCAGGCGGTCCAGCGCGGCCTTCTCCGTCTGGGAGGGCGCCGTCGTCGTCCGGCGGGCGCGGTTCGAGCGGGCCGGCGGGTGGCCCGCGCCCTTCTTCTACGCGCACGAGGGCATCGAGCTGGCCTGGCGGGTGTGGGACACCGGAGCCCGCGTCCACTACGCCGGCGACCTCGCCGTGGAGCACCCGCTGACCGCGCCCACCCGGCACCGGGACTTCCACCGGCTCAACGCGCGCAACCGCGTGTGGCTGGCCCGACGGAACCTGCCCTGGGCGCTGGGCCTGCCCTACGTGCTCAGCTGGACCGCGCTCCAGGTGGTCCGCTCGGCGCGCACCCCCGCCACCCTGCTGCCCTGGTTCCGGGGCTGGTGGGAGGGCTGGCAGTCCGACCCCGGCACCCGGTCCCCCATCAGCTGGGGCACGGTCGCCCGCATGGCCGGGCACGGCCGGCCGCCCGTCGTCTGACAGGTAGCGTGCGGAGCGGCCGAACCGAGGAGCCGCACGTGCCTTCCCCCTTCCCCCCGCTGCCCGCCCGGCTGCGCTCGACCGGTGGCCGCCTGGTGCGGCGTCTGGGTCTGGTGCCCGGAGGCGAACCCGACGGCATCGGAGAGGACGCGCGGCTGGCCGGCCGGGTGCTCGAGCAGCGGGTCGTCGCCTTCTTCCCCGAACCCCCGCGCAACGCCTACCAGCTGGAGCAGTGGCTCGGCCCGCTGCGCGCCCTGGACGGGCGGCACGGGGTCGTCGTCGTCACCCAGGACAGCCGCACCACCGCGCGGCTGCGGGCGGTCACCGACCTGCCGGTGCTCTGCGTCGCCCGCACCGCCACCCTCGACGGCCTGGTGCAGCGCAGCCGGGTCGCCCTGGCCCTCTACGTCAGCCACCACCCCCGCAACTTCCAGATGCTGCGCTACGCGGGCGTGGCGCACGTCTACCTGGGGCACGGGGAGAGCGACAAGGCGGTGTCGGCGTCCAACCAGCTCAAGGCCTACGACCGGGCCTTCGTCGCCGGTGCCGCGGCGGAGGAGCGGGTGGTGCGCGAGCTGATGTGGTTCGACCGCGACCGGCTGGTGCGCATCGGCCGGCCCCAGGCGGCGGCACCCGACCCGCGTCCGGTCCCCGAGCGCCCGACCGTGCTGTACGCCCCCACCTGGGAGGGCGCCCAGCCGTCCATGGCCTACAGCTCGGTGGCCACGCACGGCACCGCCCTCGTGCGCTCCCTGCTGTCGGCCGGCTTCCGGGTCGTCTACCGGCCGCACCCGCGCACCGGCGCCAACCGGGCCGACGTGGCGGCAGCCGACACGGCGCTGCGACAGGTGTTCGCCGAGGACGCCGCGCGCGCGACCGGCTCGGCCGTCGACACCGCCGTCCCGCTGGAGCGCGCGTTCTCCGACGCCGACGTGCTGGTCACCGACGTCTCCTCGGTGGCCGTCGAGTGGCTGCCGACCCGCCGCCCCCTCGTGGTGACCGTCCCGGCCGAGCCGGGTGCGGTGGTGGGCGCCTCCCCGCTGCTGGCGGCCGTCCCCCGGCTGACGGCGGCGGAGGCCGGCCGCGCCGGGGAGCTGGTGCGGCGGTGCCTGACCGAGGACCGGGAGCAGGACCAGCGGGCGGAGCTGGTCGAGCACTACCTGGGAGGCGCCGACCCGGCCGCCGCGCTGGCCCGGTTCCTCGACGCGTGCGACGACGTCGTCCGTGAGCGGGACGCCCTGCAGGCGGCCGCGGCGCAGGTGAGCCGGTGAGGGCCGAGCGACCGGCCTGGCCGAGCATCGCCCTGCTGCGGGAGGTCACCCAACCGCCGGCGATCCGCGGGCGCCGCAACGCCGAGCACTGGACCGGCGACCTGTACATGCGGCAGATCTCGCCGTACCTCACCCGGTTGCTCGTGCGGGCGGGCCTCTCGGCCAACGCGGTCACCGCGCTGATGATCGTGACCGGCTCCGCCTCCGGGTTCGCGCTGCTCGTCCCGGGGCTCTGGGGAGCGGTGCTGGCGGTCCTGCTCACCCAACTGCAGATGCTGTGGGACGCCAGCGACGGCGAGGTGGCCCGGTGGCGGGGGACGTCGAGCCCGCTCGGCGTCTTCCTCGATCGCGTGGGCCACTACCTCACCGAGGCCCTCATCCCCATCGGCCTGGGCGTGCGCGCCGCGGGTGGGCTCGACGACCTGCCCGGCGGCTACGGCTGGACGACGCTCGGCGCGCTGCTGGCCGTGGTGATCGTGCTCAACAAGTCGCTCAACGACATGGTGCACGTCGCCCGGGCCGCCGCGGGCCTGTCCCGGGTGGGGGACGACGAGGCCACCACGGCACCGCGGGCGCGGGGGCTGGCCCGGCTGCGCCGGCTGGCCCGCTTCGTGCCCTTCCACCGGCTCTACCACTCGATCGAGCTGAGCCTGATCATCCTGGCCGCGGCGGTCGTCGACCTCGTCGTCGGGGAGCTGGTCGGCACCCGCGTCCTGCTCGTGGTGCTCCTCCCGGCGTCCCTGCTGGCGGTGGCCGGTCACTTCCTGGCGATCGTGACGTCCTCCCGGCTGCGGGGCCGCCCGGGCGCCTGACCCGGACGACGACGCGACCCCCGATCGGCGAGGCGAGGTTCGCCGATCGGGGGCCCGTCCGTGGGTGTCGGTGTCCCGTCAGTGGCCTGCGGTCGTCAGCTCGTCCTGGTGGCGGGCCCGGGTCATGGTCTGGGCCGGGATGCCGACGGACCGGATGCGCTGGGTCCGCGCGGATGCGTGGATGGGCAGCGAGCCGGCCGCACCGGACCGGGCCGCGTCGCCGGCTGCGGGTCCTGCGAGCAGGTCCCGCGGGGTGAGCATCCGGCCGTCGGTCAGGTGCCGCTTGAGGACCTTCGCCAGCGGCTTCTCGACGAACCGGTGGACCAGCCAGGACAGCCCCAGGATGGCACCGAGGGTGGCTGGCAGGACGACGTGGGCGGACAGGCCGGCCCCGACGTACAACCAGTTGATGATCGCGTACCCGATCGAGAGGTGCAGCAGGTAGAACGGATAGGTCAGCGCTCCAGCCTTGGTCACCCAGTTCCAGCGCACCCAGGAGAGGTGACCGCGAGCGATGGCGTACACCAGCGCCACAGCGAGGAGCAGGGCGGCCGCGGTCACCCAGGCGTGCATCTCCTGGTGGACCCGGACCACCTCCTGGTCGTGCGTCTTGAGAGCACCGCGGTAGAGGGCCATCGCCAGGTTGGCGCCGATGACCAGCCAGGTCAGCAGGCTGTTGCCGAAGCGGTGGACCAGGTACAGGCCGATGCCCAGGAGGAAGTAGGCGTTGTAGGTCGGCATGAAGACCATGTTCAGCAGGGGCGAGTCCGCCCCCGAGGCGACGACCCCGCCGACGGTCCAGAGCAAGCAGAACCCGATCACCCGCTTGTAGGTGAGGCCCATCCACACCACGACCGCGAACAGCAGGTAGAACTTCAGTTCGAACCAGAGGGTCCAGTAGACCGGGTCGACCCGGGGGACCTGCAGTCCGTCCTGCAACATGGTCAGGTTGACGGCAGCTTCCCAGACGGTGGGCGCGTCGGTGACCTGCGGGGCCAGGCTCGACACCACGAAGGTCAGCACGATGCCCACCCAGTAGGCCGGGAAGAGGCGGGTCACCCGGGACCGGAAGAAGTCACCCAGGGAGCGACCCCAGCAGCTCATGCAGATCGCGAAGCCGCTGATGATGAAGAAGATCTCGACGCCCAGCCAGCCGTACGGCGCGAGGACGTCCCAGTCCGGGAAGATCGTCGCAGCCCACTGCCCCCATGGCGGCTTGCCGTGGTCCTGCCCCAGGTAGTGGTAGATCGCGACCCACAGCGCCGCGAACAGCCGCAGACCGTCGAGGGCGCGCAGCCGCCCGGCCGAGCCGGAGCGGCCCGGGAGCAGGTCGTGCCGGGGAGCGACCGGGGCTGAGGTCGTCGGAGCCATGCCTGTGAGTGTTACAGCCGCTGCGTTGCGTAGCGGGAGCGAGCGCGACAGGACGCTCCACGGGAGGCAGCTGTGACGAATGAGCCCAGAAAACCCGGGGTCAGGCCGCCGCCGGATCCCCGGTCGCCGCCTCCTCGGACTCGGCCGGCCGGGCGGCCAGAGCCGCGATCGCCGCGTCGAACCGCTGCAGGGGTGGTGGGAGGTCCGGACCCAGCACGTGGGCGCGCAGCGCGCGCCGGCGGTCGGCGGCGGGGTCGGGCGCCCGGCCGGTGACGACGGCGACCACGCCGTCCAGCGCTCGCCCGTCGCCCGCGGGCAGCACCACGGCGCCGGCGGCGGCGGGGAAGCGCTCGACGAACTCCGCGACGTCCCGACCCAGTGGGTCGCACACGGCCACTGGCCGGTCGCTCGCGAGGAAGTCGGTCAGCACGCTCGAGACGTCGGTGACCAGACCGTCGGCCACGTTGAGGCAGCTGACCAGCGGAGCGCTCCCCGACGGCACGGCGACGTGCGCGCCGGGCGGCAGCCGGCGCAGCCGCTCCTCCCCGGCGGCGATCGCGGCGGACTCGGCCTCGGCGGCCGAGGGCGATCCCGCTCCGGAGGGCCCGGCGTCCAGCACCGTGGCCGCGCCCACCCCGGCCGCCTCGTTGGCCGCCCGCAGCATCGTGACGATCTCGCGGTGCGCCGCCGCGGCCGCTGCGGACCGCCGTCCGGTGTAGGGGTGCGGCCGGTACACCAGGCGCACCCGCTCCGGGCTCGCCAGCACCGCGCGGACCAGGGCGGCGCCGTGCGTGGCGACCGAGGAGTAGTCCTGGTCGGCGTTCCAGCCCTCCCAGGTGGGCGCGTAGAGCAGGGTCGGCACCGGGGGGTCCGCCAGCGGCCCGCGGCGGACCCCCTCCACCTGGGGCCGCCCGACCTCGACCAGCGCGTCGGGCCGGACACCCACGCCGGCACGCAGGTACCGGTCCGCGCCGGCCGGGCCGGCCACCCAGATCTGGTCGTAGACCTTGGCGTAGGGGTTGGCCGAGGCGCTCTTGTCGCTGTCGCCGTGCCCGATGAACGCCGATCGCAGGCCCGGCAGCCGCAGCACGTGGATGTTGTTGCCGATGTTGGAGACGAACAGCGCCACGCGGGCCCGGTCCAGCGGCAGCGCCAGGAGCTCGGTGGCCCCCGGGACGCAGGCGACCGGCAGCGTGGTCGGCGGCAGTGCGGCGAAGGCGTCCCTGCTGCGCATCAGCAGCAGGACGCGGCTCGACAGCCGCTCCATCGTGGGCAGCCACACGGCGATCTCGTGCAGGGCCGCGGGGCCGTCGCCCGCGTAGAGCAGCACCTCCGGCGGCGTCGTCTCCAGGTACCGGCGCACCCCCTCGAGGACGGCGCGACCCCGTCGGCGGGCGCGCCGGAGCCGGACCGCCCAGACACCCCAGGCGCCGAGGCAGACCGCTGCCCCCACGGCGGCAGCGGTCCCGACGAGGACCGGCCGACCGGGCCCGACCAGCAGCGCGAGGTGGAGCAGGCACTCGGGCAGCAGCGCGGTGAGCGCCCCCTCCGGGCGGGCGACGAGAGGGACGCTCCCGACCCCCGGGATCCCGCGTGTGGCGGGGTGGCGACGCAGGCCGCGGACCCGCTGGTCGACGGCGTCGCCGACCACGCCGGCCGCGGCCAGCAGCCCGAACGCCGCGGCCGCGACGGCGACGGCGCCGGGGACGTCCCGGCTCGCCGCGGCGGCCAGGACGACCAGTCCGCGCAGCACCAGCCCGAGAGCGCCGAGCCCCGGCACCGGCTGCCCCGGAACACGGTGCGCCGCGGCGCCGGCCACCGCGCCGAGCAGCAGGGCCGGCAGCAGGACCGCCACCTGCCCGAGGAGCGCCCCGACTGCGGCGACGACGAGCAGCAGGCCCTCGAGGGCGAGGAGGCCGGGCGCGCCGGAGGCCAGCGCCCGGACCCGGCGGACCACGCCGGTCACCCCGTCAGGCCCATGTCCGCGCGGTACCGGTCCAGGACGCCGTCCATCGGGCCGTCGAGGAGGAGCTCGCCCTTGTTGAGGTAGAGGCCGCGCTCGCAGAAGCGCCGGAGGTCGGCCTCGTTGTGCGAGACGACGAACAGCGTCGTCCCCCGGGCACGCAGCTCCTCGATCCGCCCGTAGCACTTCTTGCGGAAGGCCGCGTCACCGACCGCGAGCACCTCGTCGACCAGCAGGATCGGCTCCTCCAGGCGGGACACCACCGAGAAGGCGACGCGCACCTTCATGCCGCTGGACAGGTGCTTGTACGGGGCGTCGACGAACTCGCCGATCTCGGCGAACTCCACGATCTCGTCGAAGTTGGCGTCCACCGCGGCCTTGCTCATCCCGTGCAGGCCGGCCGCGAGGCGGATGTTCTCCCGGACGGTGAGGTCACCGACGAACCCACCGGTGATCTCGATGAGCGGGGCGACGCCGCCGTGCACCTCGACCCGGCCGGTGTCGGGCAGCAGGACGCCGGCGATGAGCTTGAGCAGGGTCGACTTGCCCTGCCCGTTGGCGCCGACCAGGCCGATGGTCTCGCCGGGCGCGACGTCGAAGGTGACGTCGCGCAGCGCCCAGAAGGTGCGCACGTCCCGGCCGCGACTGCCCTTGAAGAGGAAGTCGCGCGCGCTGCGGTGCCGCTTGCCGGTCGAGAACCGGATCCCGACGTCGGTCACCGAGATGATCGGTGTGGCCATCGGGTCAGATCTCCTTGAGGACGGTGCGTTCCAGCCGGGCGAACACGGTCCAGCCGACCACGAGCAGCAGCACCGAGGCCACCGCGGACGAGAGCACGTAGGTCCAGTCGAGCTGTCCCGGGAAGAAGGCCGCCCGGTACAGCGAGAAGATCCCCACCAGCGGGTTGAGCGCGAAGACGCCCGTGTACTGCTCGGGGATGTCCACGGCCCCGTAGATGACCGGCGTGACGTAGAACCACAGCCGCAGCACGATCCGGACCACCCGCTCCAGGTCCCGGACCAGCACGATCATCGGCGAGAGCAGGAGCCCCACGCCGGCCAGGAGCACCCCCTGCAGGAGGAAGGCCAGCGGCGCGAACACGACCTGCCAGTGCAGGCCCGCCCCGTAGATCGCCGCGAAGATCGCCAGCACGGGGAGGCTGAGCAGGAACTCGATGCCCTTGGAGGCCACGAGGCGCAGCACCCACACCTCGCGGCGCACGTTGGTCGAGCGGACCAGTTTCTCGTCGACCCGCAGGGCCCGCGCCGTGTCGGTCACCGCGCCGTTGAACCAGGTCCACGGCAGCAGGCCCGCCAGGAGGAACACGATGTAGGGCTCCTCCCCCACCGAGCGGGAGAAGATGGTCGTGAAGACGAACCAGTAGACCGCCGCCATGAGCAGCGGGTCCAGGATCGACCACAGCCAGCCCAGCGCCGAGCCCGCGTAGCGGACCCGCAGGTCGCGCACGACCAGCAGGCGGAAGACCCCGCGGGCCCGCCACAGGGCGCCGACCCGGGTCCGCGCCGGGGCGACGAGCGTGGTCGCCCCCGTCACGCGTCGCCCCGGGGCCGCATGACCGCGTCGACCAGGCGCTCGGCGGCGTGGCCGTCCTCGAGGTCGAGGTACTCGCGGTGGAACCGTTCGCGCGCCGCGGCGTAGCGGGCGGTCAGGGCGGGCAGGTCGCGCAGCGCCGCCACCACCTCGGCGGTGTCCTCCACCAGCGGGCCGGGAGCGGTGGGCTCGTAGTCGAACAGCCACCCCCGAGCCGTGCCGCCGTAGACGTCGAGGTCGGGCACGAGGAACACCATCGGCTTGCCGGTCAGCGCGTAGTCGAACCGCAGCGACGAGTAGTCGAGGATCGCGGCGTCCGAGGCGAGCACGAGGTCGCTGATCTCCGGGTGGTCGGTGACGTCGATGACGGTGCCGCGCCGCTTGGTGCGGGCCGCGACCCGCGCGTTCATCGCGTGGCCCCGGACGAGCAGGACGGTGTCGGGACCCATGGCACGGGAGAACTCCGCGACGTCGAGGAAGTCCACCATCTTGGACTTGAACTCCGACATCGACAGGTTGTCCCGGTACGTGGGGGCGTAGAGCACCGCCCGCTGGTGGTCGGCGATCCCGAGCGCGGCGCGCGTGCGGGCCCGGGCCTTCTCGGCGAACTCGTCGACGAGCACGTCGTTGCGCGGGTACCCGATCTCGAGCATCTCGCCCTCGATGCCGAAGGCCTCCTGCAGGAGCGGGGTCGCGTAGCGCGCCGGGGAGACCACGTGGTCCCAGTCCCGCATGCGCTGGTCGAAGGACTCGATGCGGTGCCGGGCGTAGCCGGACCTCTCCCAGAACGGCCGGCCCATCAGCTTGAACGGGTAGCCGTGGAAGGTCTGCACGAAGACCTGGCCCTCCCGCTTGGTGGTGTAGTCCGGCTGGTGCACGTTGTCGAAGACGTACCGTGCGCTGCCCAGCAGCTCGTAGAACTGCGCGCTGTCCCGCAGGACCGGCACGCCGCCGTCCGGGACCGGCACCGAGAAGTCCTTGACCACCCAGTACAGCGTCAGGTCGGTGCCCCGGCGGACGAGCTCGCGGTGCACGGCCAGGCCGTTGCACGAGGTGTTCTCGCCGTAGAACGACCGGAACAGCACCGCGTCGGTCCGGAGGCCGAGGTCCGCCGTCCGGTGGTGCTCCTTGAGCCGCCGCTGGTTGCGGGCACCGAGCTCGTCGTCCTCCCGCGGGGGGATGAGGATGAGGGTGACCTCGCCCTTGGGCGAGCGCTCCAGCCGGCCGCGCAGCTCGCGGGTGCGGACGGGCAGCGGGAACTGCGCGACGGCGTCCTCCGACACCTCGACGGCCACCGGCCAGGTGCGGGTCGGGTCCTGCCGGTCGACGGTGCGGGCCACGAGGGTGTAGCGCCCCTCGGCCAGCGGCAGCTCCCCGACGCCCCACCGGTCGGCGCGCAGGGGCAGGCGGCCGACGACGCCGCCGGCGGTCCGCTCGACGGTGCCGACGATCTCGCCCGTGGGCGTGCGCCAGGCGAGCACGAGCTCGTCGTCGGTCGTCGCCCGGCCCTCGATGACCAGCCGGTCGCCGCCGACCCGCCAGCCGAGGACGTCGAGGACCGTGCCGCCCTGGACGAGGGTCAGGTTGCCCGCCCGCGTGCGCCGGAACAGGACGTCGGAGGCGGCACCGAGCCGCTCGGTGTCCAGTGGCAGGTCGCCCCAGCCGAGGGTGTGGGTGCCCGAGGGGGTCCGCCCGCGCAGCGTCCAGTACTGCGGGCGACCGGTGCGCTTGGGCAGGGTCAGGGTCACCGTCGCCCGCCCGTCGGTCCAGGCGCCCATCCTCGCGGTCACCGTCACGCCCCCGCGGCTCGCCGTCAGCTCGGCCAGGGCCGCACCGTTGTGCGTGGCCAGCTCCAGGGTGACCCGCTCACCGGAGCTGCGTCCACCGAGGACCCGCACGAGGGGCTTGTGGGTGTGCAGGCAGAAGGTGCCGCGCGGGTCGATCCGCACGCTGACCCGGCCCTGCACCCCCTGGTCCCGGGCGATCACCTGCCCGGCCGAGCTCCAGGTGTTCACGCGCGAGACGGCGGACTCCCGGACGACGCCGGCGGTCTCCACCCGGGCCCACAGTTGCCACGTCGTGGTCTTGCCGCGGGCGAGCGACGGCAGGGTGGTGACGTCGACGGTGGCCGTGAAGCCGGCCGGGCGCAGGTCGGCCCACTGGTGACCGCTGACCCGGGCGAGGTCCTCGTCCGGGGTGGCCTCGGAGGGCACCGGGACGATCTCGTTGCCGTCCTCGGAGCGCAGGAACAGCTCCACCTGCGTGGGGTACGTGGCCAGGTCGATGGTCGGGATGTAGGCCCACCCGCGGATCTCCAGCAGGTGCTGGGCGGTCCACCGGGCCCGGCGGACGGCGGTCACCAGCTGGGTCTGCGAGGTGGCCAGCTCGTTCCAGCCGGGCCGCCACTCGGCGCCCTCGTCGTCGTGCAGCGGCAGCTCGACGGTGACCCGGCCGTCGTCCACCGACGTCGGCCAGGCGTTGAGCGTCAGTCCGCCGAGGGCCACGTACTGCTCGGCGCGCTCGCGGTCGTCGCGCAGGACCAGGTGGTACAGGGCCCGCGCCTGGGCGTAGATGTCGCCCCACACGTCGTCGGGCACGACCTCGAAGAGCTGGCGGACGCCGTCGACGAGGATCTTCCAGTACTCCTCGCCGGCCGTGCCGATCTGGGCCAGCGACAGCCGGAAGTCGTTCATGAGCAGCTGGCGGGACCGGGCCTGCAGCACCTCGAGCGAAGCGTGGTCCCGCAGCGCCTGCAGGCTGGCGAAGGCAGCGCCGAACCGCTCGCGCAGGTCGTTCTCGGTGGCCACCTGCTGCGAGATGGAGGACCTGTCCTCGCGGACCCGCCAGTCGTAGAGGACGTCGGGCAGGACGTCGAACGCCGCGGCCTTGGCGTAGGCCTCGGCCGAGACGGCCTGGTCCTCGTAGAGGACGCCCTCCTGGAAGCGCAGGCCGGCCGCGTCCCAGAAGGACCGCCGGTAGACCTTGCTCCAGGCCACCGCGTTGACCAGGACACCCGGGAACTCCTCGAGGGTCACCCCGGGCCGCGCCTCGGCGTGCAGCTCGCGGATCCACTCGCCCGCCGGCCAGGTGGTCTCACTGTTCATGCGCCGGTAGCACATGACCGCGAAGTCCGACCCCGTGCGGCGCAGGGACCGCATCACCGTCCCGATCGCGTCGCGGGCGATCCGGTCGTCGGAGTCGACGAAGGCGAGGTACTCCCCGGTGGCGGCGGCGATGCCGGTGTTCCGCGCGCTGCTCAGCCCACCGTTGGGCTGCTGGACGATCCTGATCCGGCGGTCCCGCCGCCGCGCCTGTTGGGCGACCGCGAGGCTGCCGTCGGTGGAGCCGTCGTCCACGACGACGATCTCGATGTTGCGGTAGGTCTGCCGGGTGATGCTCGACAGGCACGCCCGCAGGTAGGGCTCCACGTTGTAGACCGGCACCACGATGCTGACCTTGGGCGCGCGGGCGAGGGGCACGGTCCCCAGCGTCCGGACCGACAGGTCCAGTGCGCGTCGGGCGGTTGCCTGGCGCTTCGGCGACAGGGCGCGGGCGGCCGATCGGACCATGCTCATCGAGAACTCCTCGTAGACCCCGTGGTCGTCGGGCCGTGTCCGCACGGCCCGGCGGGACATCAGCGCCGGAAACGCCCGGCGGGGCGGTGCCCGAAGGCGAATCCACTGCCCCAGCTGAGGTGGATGGTGGCGAGGACGGCGGGCAGCCACGCCCGCGCCCTCCAGTTCAGGCCGCGTCCCTCGACGAGGGAGGCGAGCAGCACGCCGCCGCTGTAGACGGCCGGGGCCAGCCACCCGCACTGGAGGGCGGGCCGGCCGGTCACCGAGCCCACCGCGCCGGCCGCCGTCCCCACGAGGATGGCTGCGGTGACGGCCGGCGGCGCGAGGTAGCGGGGCCGGATCGAGTCCGGGTGCTGCCGCATCACCTCGCGGCGCCAGCGGCCGGTGTGGAAGAACTGCCGCACCAGCTCGGTCCAGGACGAGCGCGGGCGGTAGGTGACCGCCAGGTCCGGGGAGAACCACACCACCCCGCCGGACTGCCGGATGCGGTGGTTGAGCTCCCAGTCCTGCGCGCGGTGGTAGTGCTCGTCGAAGCCACCGAGGCGTTCGAGCACCTCCCGGCGGAACACGCCGAGGTAGACCGAGTCGGCCGGGCCCTCCGTCCCGCCGACGTGGAAGCTGCCGCCCCCGAGGCCGACCTTGGACGCGTAGGCGCGGGCGACCGCCTGCTCGAACCCGGTCTCGCCGACGGCGAGCATCAGGCCGCCCACGTTGGCCGCACCGGTCTCCTCGAGCAGGCACACCGCCCGCTGCAGGTACCCCGGCAGCAGGATCCCGTGGCCGTCCACGCGGGCGACGATCCCGTGGCTGGACGCCTGGACGGCGACGTTGAGGCCGGCGGGGGTCTTCCCGCTCGGGTTGCGCACCAGCTTGATCCGCGGGTCGGCCGCGGCCAGCTCACGGGCGATGCGGTCGGTGTCGTCCCGGGAGGGCCCCAGGGCGATGACCAGCTCGACCTCGCCGCCGTACTCCTGCGCGAGGATCTCGGCGACGCTCGTGGCCAGGTGCCGGGCCTCGTTGAGCACCGGCATGATGACCGAGACCGACGGCCAGGCGCGTTCCACCTCCGCGGTCATCCACTCGCGCGGGTGACCGTCGGCTGCGGGCACGTATGTCTCTGTCATGGCACTGTGACTCTAAGTTCCGCGACGGTCCGGATCCGCGCTCCCCCGTCGATTCGTCGACATGTGCCAGCCGCGACACGCCACTGGAGTCACACGCGGCACGCGGAGCGCACCCGGCAGCCGACGGGAGGGACGGACCACTCCGTCCAGGCGTCAGAGGAGCCGGTTGGTGGCCGCCCACCGGGTGAGCTCGTTGCGGTTGGACAGCTGCAGCTTGCGCAGCACGTTGGACGCGTGGGACTCGACGGTCTTCACCGAGATGAACAGCCGCGAGCCGATCTCCCGGTAGGTGTAGCCCCGGGCGAGCAGCTGCATGACCTCCCGCTCCCGCGCGCTGAGCAGGTCCAGGCCCGGGTCGGTCGCCGGGTCCTCCGACGGCGCGGGGGCCGACGCCGAGGTCGCGGCGAACGCGTCGAGCACGAACCCGGCCAGCCGCGGGCTGAACACCACGTCACCCTCGGCGACCCGGTTCACCGCGGCGAGCAGGTCGGGGCCGGAGATGGTCTTGGTGACGTAGCCGCGGGCGCCCGCGCGGATGACCGCGATGACGTCCTCGGCGGCGTCGGACACCGACAGCGCCAGCCAGCGGACCGAGGGCAGCTCCGCCCGCAGCGCCTCGAGCACCGCGTGGCCGCCGCCCCCGGGCAGGTGCACGTCGAGCAGGACGACGTCGGGCACCGTGGCCCGGATGCCCTCGATGGCCTCCGGGACGTCAGCCGCCTCCCCGACGATGGCCACCGCGTCGCCCAGCTCGGTGCGCACGCCCGACCGGACCATCGCGTGGTCGTCGACCAGGAAGACGCGCGGCATGCCCTCCTCCGTCACGCGGCCTCCCTCGGCATGAGCATCTCCACCTCGGTCCCCTCCCCCGGCGCGGACCGGACGGTCGCCGTCCCGCCCACGCGGGTCAGCCGGCCGGTGACCGAGTCGCGCAGGCCGCGCCGGTCGGGGGGCACCGACTCCGGGTCGAACCCGGCCCCGCGGTCCCGGACGAAGACCGACACCTGCGCCGGGGTCACCTCGGTGTACAGGTCCGCCGACGTCGCGCCGGAGTGCTTGGCCGCGTTCACCAGGGCCTCCTTGGTCGCGGCGCCGAGCGCGGCGAGGGCGTCGTCGACCGGGGCGTCGCCGACGACGACCGACTCCACGGTCAGCGCGTGGTCGGCCTCGACGTCGGCGACCACCTCCGACACCAGCGCCGCCCACGTCCCCTCGGTGGACTTCTCCGGCTCGTAGAGCCAGGTCCGCAGCTCGCGCTCCTGGCTGCGGGCCAGCCGGGCGACGGCCTTGGGGTCCTCGGCGTGCCGCTGGATCAGCGCGAGCGTCTGCAGCACCGAGTCGTGCAGGTGGGCGGCGACGGCGGCCCGCTCCTCGGACCGGACGCGGGCGGTGCGCTCGGCCTCGCGGGAGGCCAGCAGCCGGCGCCACAGCGGCGCGGTGGCCAGCGCGATCCCGACCAGGATCACCAGGGTCGCGGCGAAGCCGTTGCGGGCGTTGGCCAGCTGACCGGTGGTGGCCAGCAGCAGCACCAGGCCGACGACGCCGAGGGCGATGCCGCCGGCCAGCACCCACGGCACGCCGGGGCGGGCCAGCGTGCGGTCGGTGTCCAGCTGCCGCCAGATGACCGCCAGCCCGGCGCCGACCAGGACCAGCGGGACGACGAGGTCGCTGTTGCCCCAGGTGGCCAGGTTGGTGACCAGTACCAGCGCGCCGAACCCGAGGAGGGTCAGCCCGAGCGCCTGCCGGCGGCTGGGCTCGGTGTCCGGCGCGGGCGTCTCGGGCACCGCATCCACGTCGGCGACCGGCATGAAGAACCACAGCAGCCCGTAGGCGATGACCCCGATGCCGGTGACCGCCAGGACGACGAAGCCGATCCGGACGACGAGCGGGTCCAGCCGCAGGTGGACCGCGGTCCCCGCGGCGACGCCGGCGAGCAGCCGCCCGGAGCGCGGGCGCGCCAGCTGCGGGCGCTGCGGCACCAGGGCGGTCGTCGTCACGCTGACGATCGTCGCACCGCGGGGCGCCGCGCCACACCGGTGATCACCCTGGAGTACCGGACCAGGGTCGATTGGGGGCGTTCCCTGATGTCCAGGGAGGGCGGCGCGGCGCAGGCTCTCCGGCATGACCTCCGTACCGCCTCCTCCCCCCACACCCCCCGCTCCCCCGCCGTACGAGCCGCCGGCCGCGGACCACCCGCCGGCCGGTCCGGCGGTCCGCCCGGCCCTGCAGCGCAGCCGGACCGACAAGGTCATCGGCGGTGTCTCCGGCGGCCTCGCCGAGTACAGCGGCATCGACCCGCTGCTGTGGCGGGTCGGCTTCGTCGCTCTCGCGCTGGCGGGCCCCGGCATCCCGGTCTACCTGCTGCTGTGGCTGTTCATGCCGGCCGGGCCCGGCGGCACCGGGCTGGTCCGGAGCGCCCGCGACCGGGCCCCGGCGGGCCCTCGCTCGCCGGTCCCGGGGGTGACGCTGGCCGGCCTGCTCATCGTCGTCGGCACGCTGGTCCTGATCAGCCGGTTCACCGACTGGTCCATCGGCCCCCGGTGGGTCCTCGGGTCGGGTCTGCTGGTCGTCGGGCTCGGCCTGGTCGCCGCGGCCTTCACCGGCGGACGCCGGGCCAAGGGCGGCCTGGTCGTCCTCGGCGCGATCCTCTCCCTGGCGCTGCTGGCGGCCGCGGCCGAACCGTGGCGCAACGTGGAGAGCGGCATCGGCGACCGCACGTACCGCCCGGTCAGCGCCGCCGACGTCCGCCCCGAGTACCACCTCGGCGTCGGTGACGCGACCCTGGACCTCTCCGACATCGACCTCGCCGGCCGGAGCACCCCGGTCACCACGCGGATCGACGCCGGGGTCGGGGACGTCGACGTCCTGATCCCCCGCTCGGCCGACGTCCGGGTCCAGGTCGAGAGCGGCATCGGCAACGTCGACGTCTTCGACGAGGGCGCGGCCGACGGCTACCACGCCGGGACCGGGACGGCGTCCTGGACCAACGACGGCGACCCCGAGATCGTGCTGACCATCAACGCCGGCATCGGCGACGTGGAGGTGGACCGTGCCTGACTACAGCGAGTTCCCGACGACGCCCACCGCCTGGCAGGAGCACGCCTGGGGTGACGTCACCCCAGTCGCGCCGCTGCCCGTCGAGGACCCGCCGCAGCCCCAGCGCCGCGGCGTGGACCTCACCGCCCTCGTCCCGGGCGTGGTGTTCGTCCTCCTGGCCATCTCGGTGATGGCCGGCGCGGCCTTCCCCTTCGACCTCTTCGACGACGGCGGACTGCTGTGGCTGCTGCTCATCGGAGCCGGGGTGGCCCTGCTGCTCAGCGAGGTCCGGAAGGCCCGCCGCAGGAGGAGCTGACCGCACGGGGGACGGAGAGGACCAGAGGGCCCGGAGAGCGAACCGCTCCCCGGGCCCTCTCGCGCTGTCCCGGGCGTGACCAGGTCCGATGCCGGGGGGGCACGATCCCGGCTCGATCGAGTGACACGTGCCATTTCCGTCCGTGATTGGACGACTCCGCTCCGTATCCTCGCCGCGTTCCGCACACTCCTGGGGTCGTCCGGCACCAGGTGACAGGATCCGGCGCCCTCCCACGGGGCCGGGCTAGCAGAGAGCGCCAGACCCATGCGCACCCGACTCCGCCGGCTGTTGTCGGTACTCGCCCTGACGGTGGCGGCCTCCGTGGTCTCCGTCCCGGGGGCGCAGGCCGCGTCCGCCTCCTGGGGCCAGTGGCACTCCGTTGCCATCTCCGCCTCCGCCCCCAAGGCCACCTACACCTACGTCCTGAAGTCGGCGGCGACGGCCCGGTTCGTGGTCGGTGACCTCGGCGCCGACTACGCCCTGACGCTGTACGACGGCTCGTGGCGCACCGTCGCCACGAGCAACCGGGCGGGGCGCAACGCCGAGGAGATCATCCGCCCGCTCAAGGCGGGGACCTACCACGCCGTGGTGACCTCGCCGGCCAAGAAGTACACGAGCACCCGCTTCAGCGTCCGCGGGCAGGTCATCTCCGGCGTCGCGCTGCTCTCCAGCTCCGGACGCGTCCTCCCGGACGGGCGGTTCCTCCTCGCGGCCGACCTCTACAACACGACCTCCGTGCCGCAGGACTGGCGGGCCGACCTGAAGTTCTACGACCGGAACGGCGGGTTCCTGGAGTCGCGCGGGTTGCACGTCTGGGGCGGTGCCGTCATGCCCAGGTCACACGGTTTCGCCGGGACGGGGCTGACCAGCTGGTACGTGGACGAGCCGCCGAGGGGCTGGGCCACCTACCGGATCACCAACGTCCGGACGTGGTCGGAGGTGTGCGACCCCACCACGACGATGCCGGTCACCAGGTTCGCTGCCAGGACCGACCCCGCCAACAGCGGGCGGACCATCTGGTCCGGACTGGTCGGGAACAGGGACCGGACGATGCACACGGCGCAGATCGCCATCGCGAACTTCAACGCGCGGGCCGACATCCTGACCGCGACGGGCAAGTACCGGGGGTCGGTCGCGGGAGGTGAGGCGGTCAGCTGGTCGTTCGGTGACTACCGGGTCAGCGGGGCCACCACGCTCTCCCTCATCACCGCGCACGTCTACTCCTCGGCGTGCTACCGACCCTGACGACCGGCGGTCGACAACAGAGGGCCCGGGGAGCGAACCGCTCCCCGGGCCCTCTGCCGTCTATTCCCACTCGATGGTGCCCGGCGGCTTGCTCGTCACGTCGAGGACGACCCGGTTGACCTCGGGCACCTCGTTGGTGATCCGCGTGGAGATCCGCGACAGGACGTCGTAGGGCAGGCGGGTCCAGTCGGCGGTCATCGCGTCCTCGCTGGACACCGGCCGCAGCACGATCGGGTGGCCGTAGGTGCGACCGTCGCCCTGGACCCCCACCGAGCGGACGTCGGCCAGCAGCACCACCGGGCACTGCCAGATCTCCCGGTCCAGGTTCGCCGCGGTCAGCTCGGCCCGGGCGATCGCGTCGGCCTTCCGCAGCAGGTCGAGCCGCTCCCGGGTGACCTCGCCGACGATCCGGATGCCCAGCCCCGGACCTGGGAACGGCTGCCGCCAGACCAGCGACTCGGGCAGCCCCAGCTGCAGGCCCACCTCGCGCACCTCGTCCTTGAACAGCGTGCGCAGCGGCTCGACCAGCGTGAAGGTGAGGTCCTCGGGCAGGCCGCCGACGTTGTGGTGGCTCTTGATGTTCGCCGTCCCCGTGCCGCCGCCGGACTCGACGACGTCGGGGTAGAGCGTCCCCTGCACGAGGAAGTCGACGGTCTCGCCGTGTGCCTGGGCATCCGCGACGACGTCGGTCGCGGCCTGCTCGAAGACCCGGATGAACTCGCGGCCGATGATCTTCCGCTTCTGCTCGGGGTCGCTCACCCCGGCCAGGGCGTCCAGGAACTGGTCGCGGGCGTCGACCACCCGCAGGTCCGCGCCGGTGACGGCGACGAAGTCCCGCTCGATCTGCTCGGTCTCCCCCTCGCGCATCAGCCCGTGGTCGACGTACACGCAGGTCAGCCGGTCCCCGATGGCCCGCTGCACCAGAGCCGCGGCGACCGCGGAGTCGACCCCGCCGGACAGCGCGCACAGCGCCCGCCGGTCGCCGATCTGCGCGCGGATCCGCTCCACCTGCTCCTCGACGACGTTGGCCATCGTCCAGGTCGGCTCGAGGCCGGCGATGTCGAACAGGAAGTGCTCGAGCACCGTCTGCCCGTGCGCGGTGTGCCGGACCTCGGGGTGGAACTGCACGCCGGCGAGCTTGCGGTCGACGTCCTCGAAGGCGGCGACCGGCGCCCCGGTGGACGTCGCGGTGACGGTGAACCCGGGCGGCGCGGCGCTGACCGCGTCCCCGTGGCTCATCCACACCGACTGCTCCACCGGCAGGGTCCCGAACACGCGCGACTGCGTGGTGACCGTCAGCGGCGTCCCGCCGTACTCGCGGTCGCCGGTGCGGGCGACGGTGCCGCCCAGGCTCTGCGCCATGGCCTGGAAGCCGTAGCAGATGCCGAACGCCGGCACCCCGGCCTCGAACAGCGTGGGGTCCACCTGCGGGGCCTCGGGCGCGTAGACGCTGGACGGCCCACCGGAGAGGACGATCGCCGCGGGCTTGCGGGCGACGATCTCCTCGGCCGGGACGTCGGAGGGGACGATCTCGGAGTAGACCCCCGCCTCCCGGATCCGCCGGGCGATCAGCTGGGCGTACTGGGCGCCGAAGTCGACGACGAGGACGGTGGGGAACTCCATCAGTCGTCCTGCTGGGGCTGGTAGCCGCCGATGACCAGGTCCACCCGCTGGAACTCCTTGAGGTCCCGGTAGCCGGTCTTGGCCATCGTCCGGCGCAGCGCGCCGAACAGGTTGGTCCGCCCGTCCGCGGTGCGCGCCTCGCCGAGCAGGACGTCGTACAGGGACCCTGCGGGCGCGACCGGCGCGGAGGTGCCGCCCCGGGGCAGCCGGGGGTGGGCGGCCACCGAGTCCCACCAGATGCCGCCACCGGGGGCCTCGGCCGCGGCGCGCAGCGGCTCGCCGACCTGGACGGCGTCCGCCCCGCAGGCGAGCGCGCGGGCGATCGCCCCGCTGGTCTCGATCCGGCCGTTGGCGATGACGTGCACGTAGCGCCCGCCGGTCTCGTCCAGGTAGTCCCGGCGGGCCGCGGCGGCGTCGGTGATCGCGCTGGCCAGCGGCACCCGGATGCCCATGACGGTGTCGGTGGTGGAGTAGGTGTCGGCGCCCACGCCCACGATCACCCCGGCCGCGCCGGTGCGCATGAGGTGCAGCGCGGTCTGGTAGTTGGCCGCCCCGCCGACGATCACCGGGACGTCGAGGTCGGCGATGAAGTCCTTGAGGTTGAGCGCGTCACCGGAGGTGGTGACGTGCTCGGCGGAGACGATCGTGCCCTGGATGACCAGCAGGTCGACGCCCGCGGCGAGCACGGTCGGGGCCAGCTGGAGCGTGTGCTGCGGGGAGACGCGCACCGCCGTCGTGACCCCGGAGTCGCGGATCTCCTTCACCCGGGCGGTGACCAGGTCCGGCTTGACCGGCTCGGCGTAGACCTCCTGTAGCAGCGCCACCGGCGGGGCGCCGTCCCCCGCGGCGTCGCGCAGCCGCCGGTACACCGGTGTGGGGTCGTCGTAGCGGGTCCACAGGCCCTCGGCGTTGAGCACGCCCAGGCCGCCGGCCTGCCCGATCGCGATCGCGGTGGCCGGGCTGACCACGGCGTCGGAGGGGCTGGCCACCAGCGGGATCTCGAACCGGAAGGCGTCGATCTGCCAGGCGGTGGAGACGTCGTCCATGTCCCGGGTGCGCCGGGACGGGACGATGGAGACCTCATCGAGGTCGTAGCCGCGGCGGGCGAAGCGGTTGAGCCCGATCTCGACGGTGTCGCGCACGTTCATCGTCAGCGCCCCCGGTAGTTCGGTGCCTCGACCGTCATCTGGATGTCGTGCGGGTGGCTCTCCACCAGGCCGGCCGAGGTGATCCGCGTCAGCTGCCCGCGCTCCTGCAGGTCGGCGATCGTGGCCGCGCCCGCGTAGCCCATCGAGGCGCGCAGGCCGCCGACGAGCTGGTGGGCCACGCCGGCCAGCGGGCCGCGGTAGGGCACCTGGCCCTCGATGCCCTCGGGGACGAGCTTGTCGTCGGAGAGGACGTCATCGGCGAAGTAGCGGTCCCGGCTGTAGGACTGGTCGCCGCGCTTCTGCATCGCGCCCAGCGACCCCATGCCGCGGTAGGTCTTGAACTGCTTGCCGTTGACGAACACGAGGTCGCCGGGCGCCTCCTCGACGCCCGCGAACAGCCCGCCGATCATCACGGTGTCCGCGCCGGCGACCAGCGCCTTGGCGATGTCCCCGGAGTACTGCAGCCCGCCGTCGGCGATGACCGGGACCCCGGCCGGGCGGGCGGCCAGCGCCGCCTCGTAGACGGCCGTGACCTGCGGGACGCCGACGCCGGCGACCACCCGGGTGGTGCAGATGGAGCCGGGGCCGACGCCGACCTTGACCGCGTCCACGCCGGCGTCGATGAGCGCCTGCGCGCCGGCGCGGGTGGCGACGTTGCCGCCGACGATCTGCACGCCGCGCTCGCCGGAGCCGAAGTCGGCGCGGACCCGCGCCACCATGTCCAGCACCGCCCGCTGGTGGCCGTGCGCGGTGTCGACGACGAGCACGTCCACGCCGGCGTCGACCAGCAGGCCGGCCCGCTTGTAGGCGTCCTCGCCCACGCCGACCGCGGCGGCGACCACGAGGCGGCCGTCGGCGTCCTTGGTCGCCAGCGGGTACTGGTCGCGCTTGACGAAGTCCTTGACGGTGATCAGCCCGCGCAGCCGGCCCGCGTCGTCGACCAGCGGCAGCTTCTCGACCTTGTGCTGGGACAGCAGCCGCAGCGCGGTGTCGGCGTCGACCCCCACCGGGGCGGTGATCAGCGGCATCGGCGTCATGACGTCGCGGACGAGGCGGTGCTTGTCGGTCTCGAACCGCATGTCGCGGTTGGTGCAGATGCCGACCAGCACGCCGTCGTCGTCCACCACGGGCGCACCGGAGATGCGGTACCGGGCCGAGAGCGCGTCGAGCTCGGCGAGGGTGTTGTCCGGGGAGGCGGTCACCGGGTTGGTGACCATGCCGGCCTCGGAGCGCTTGACCAGGTCGACCTGGCCGGCCTGCTCCTCGGCGGCGAGGTTGCGGTGCAGGACGCCGACACCGCCCACGCGCGCCATGGCGATCGCCATCCGGGCCTCGGTCACGGTGTCCATCGCGCTGGAGAGCAGCGGCACCGCCAGCCGGATGCCCCGGGTCAGCCGGCTGCTGGTGTCCACCTCGGCCGGGACGACGTCGGACGCCCCGGGGATCAGCAGGACGTCGTCGTAGGTCAGGCCGAGCGGGGCGAACTTCGCCGGCAGCTCGGGGACGAACTCGTCGGGCCGCATGGATGCCGCCACCCCTCCGGATCGGCCGGCACCCTCTCCTGGGCGCGCGGGGAGCCTCCTCCCGATCGTAGGCGGCGACCTCGCGCCCTCGATGTGATCCCCGTCGGGCCACTACCGTGGGGGCCGTGAGTACGTGGGACGACGCTTCCGGGCCCGACTTCGGGCCCGCCGACCAGCCAGGTCCGCCGCCGCTGACCATGGAGGAGCGGGCCGGCGTCCTGGACGACCTCGCGGAGCTGGAGGTGTTCCGGACCCTGCTGGAGCCGACCGGTATCAAGGGCATCGTCGTCGACTGCCCGGACTGCGACGAGGAGCACCACGTCGACTGGGCGCTGATGCAGGCCAACCTGCGGCAGCTGCTCGAGGAGGGGCAGACCGGCCGGCACGAGCCGCCCTTCGACCCCGACCCCGACGACTACGTCAGCTGGGACTACGCCAGCGGCTACGCCGACGGGATCGCCGCGATGGCCGAGCGCGAGGAGCCCGGTGGGTCCGGCCGCGCCGGCAAGCACGCCCGCGACGACTGAGCAGTCCCCGCGTCGCCGACGCACCCACCCCTCCCCTCCCGGCGGGATCAGCCGTCACACCGACGCGCCCGGGGTCCCCGTCCGGCCGTCGTCCCGTTGCTACGAACGCCTCGGTCCCGCTCGGGACCGCACGGCTGAGCCGGGGGCTACTCCTCCGTCGCGACGTCGGCCACCGGACGACAGGGCGGGGAGAGGGGTCGGGGCATGGGTCTGCGGCGAGCAGCGGCGGTCGTGGTCGGCATCGCCCTGGCACTGGTCCTCGCCGGGCTCCCCACAGCCGTCCCGGCAGCGGCGGCCACCACCTTCACCGACGTCCCGGCCAACGCCCCGTACGCGGCCGACGCGCGGTGGATGGTCGACCGGGGGATCACCACCGCCGCCGGCGGGAGGTTCCGACCGACGGCCACCGTCACCCGGCAGGAGGCGGCGGTCTTCCTCTACCGGACGAGCCACGCCGGTCGGTCCGCCCCCGCCTGCACGGTCAAGCCCTACTCCGACGTGCCGGCGTCCTCGCCGTACTGCGGGGCGATCGCCTGGCTCAAGGCCGCCCGCGTCGTGGCCGCCGGGCCCGCCTTCGGCCCCTCGACACCCACGACGCGGCAGTACCTCGCCGTCGCCGTCTCCCGGCTGGCCGGCGGGACGCCACCCCGGGCCTGCACCAGCGCACCGTTCCGCGACGTGCCGGTCTCGTCGAGCGCCTGCGCGGCCGTGGCCTGGCTGAAGTCGCAGGGGATCGCCGTCGGGCTGTCCGACGGCACCTTCCGGCCGACGAGCGCGGCCACCCGGGCCGCGACCGCGACGTTCCTGCACGGCTGGTCTGACGTCCGGTCGCCGGTGCTGGGGGCCGACGTGTCCCACCCGCAGTGCGGCAGGCCGCTGCCCACCGGACAGGCCTTCGGGATCGTCGGGGTCAATGCCGGGACGGCGACGACGACCAACCCCTGCCTGGCGACGCAGCTGGCGTGGGCCCGGGGATCGGTCGGGGGCACCGGGCAGCCGCGCGTGCAGCTCTACGTCAACACGGCCAACCCGGGCGGCCTGGACACCCCGACCTGGCCGAGGTCCGGCACGAACCGCTACGGCACCTGCACCGGCGCCAACTCGACGGCCTGCGCCTACCAGTACGGGCGGGACCGGGCGCGGGAGGACGTGACCGTCCGCGGGGTCAGCCGGCCGCAGGACTTCGTCTGGTGGCTCGACGTGGAGCTGGAGAACACCTGGGACCTCACGGCCGCGGGTGCGGCGCGGAACGTCGCCGTCCTCGAGGGGATGGTCGAGCAGCTGCGCAGCGTCGGCGTCGCCGGGGTCGGCCTGTACTCCACGGCCTACCAGTGGACGACGATCGTCCGCTCCAGCGTGCCGGCGAACAGCCCGCTCAACGGGCTGCCCAGCTGGCTGGCCGGCGCCCGCACCGTGGCCGGCGCCCGGGCCGCGTGCCAGCTCCCCCCGCTCACCCGGGGCGGGCGGGTCGCGATGGCCCAGTACATCGACGGCTTCGACCGCAACCACTCCTGCACCTGAGCGTCCCCCGGACACGTCGAGAGCCCCCGGTGGGCGCCCCGGGGGCTCTCGCCCTCGCCGTCCCGGACCCCAGCGGGAGTGGCTCATTCCGCGGCGGTAACCCGTGGCCACCGCCTCGGCGCGGTCCTTGGCGCCCAGCTTGCGGAACAGCCGGCGGGCGTGGGTCTTGATGGTGTCCTCGGACAGGTAGAGCTCGCGGCCGATCTGGGCGTTGCTCTTGCCCTGGCTCATGCCGGTGAGCACCTGCATCTCGCGCATCGACAGGGCGACCGGAGCCGGCTCGCGCACCGTGGAGCGCACCGTCGTCGGGCTCGCCCCGGCCAGCGGGGTGGCCCCGTTCCACGACGGCGCACCGCTGGGAGCGCCGACCGACGCGAGCGGGACCGGCTGGTGCGGGATCGCCGGCACCGGGCCGCGCCCGTCGACCCGGAGGCCGACGCGGGACAGGCCCAGGCCCATCTCCAGGGCGGTGGCGTCCCAGCGCAGGTAGCCCCGCGCGCCGACCGCGACCGCGGCACGGACGGTCTCGGCGTCGTCGGGCGCGCCGAGCACGAGGACGGGCAGCTTCGGGTGGGCGCGCAGCGCCTGGGTGGCGACGGTCAGCCCCGAGTCGACGGCCCGCTGGGTGCCGATCAGCAGGACGTCGGGCATCCGCGTGGCCAGCCGGGACATGAGGGCCGCGGCGTCGCCGACGACCTCCACCCGGCCGACGAACGGCAGTGCCACCAACCGGCCCGCGATGTCGTCGCGGACCCGCCGCCGCTCGTCGTAGACCCACACGGTCGTCGTGCCGTGGCCCGGACCGCGCATCCTGTCGTCGATCACGCCTGCTCCTACGCTCCCCCGACGGTGCCGCCGGGTCCCACCGCCCGGTTCCCCCGGCCGGGTGTCGCTCGGGTCGGAGCTCCCCGCCCGGGGACCCACCGCCGTCGCTCCGGTCGTGGCCGACGCTCCGGACGGGTGTCCCACGCCGGAGTTCGGCACGACCTGCAGCCACCTTGATCGACCGGGGGGCGGGACGACAGCGGCTCTCACCCAGCGGGGGGAGACGGGAGCCGTGAAAATGCGGGGTCACGGTGTGTTTGACCCACGGACACGTCGGGCACCGGCCCCCATGCAGCCGGACCGCCCCCTCCGGCTCGCGCCGAGCCGAGGAGGACCTGAGATGGCCGACATCCGCCGCCTGCCCACTCCCGTCGCCGAGGTGTGGGACTGGCAGCTGCACGGAGCTTGCCGAGGTGAGAGCACGGCCCTGTTCTTCCACCCGGACGGTGAGCGCGGTCCGGCCCGGGCCCGTCGCCAGGCGGCTGCCAAGGCCGTCTGCAGCCGCTGCCCCGTCATCGACGCCTGCCTCAAGCACGCGCTGGCCGTCCGCGAGCCCTACGGCGTGTGGGGCGGCATGAGCGAGGAGGAGCGGGCCCGGCTGATCGCCGCGGAGCCCGCCGCCGTCGCCGCGGGGGTCTGACGCCTCGCCACAGATTCGAACGCCGAGAGGGCCGGTCCAGCAGTTGCTGGACCCGCCCTCTCGGCGTGTGCGGGTCCGCACCGCGGGGACGTCGTCGGCGCGGCGTCCTCCCCCGCGGCGCGGCGTCCTCCCCCGCGGCGCGGCGTCCTCCCCCACGGCAGACGGTGAGGGAGGACGCGCGACGATCAGGTCACCTGGTCGTCGCCGCCGGGGACCACCTCAGTGGGCGTGCCCGTGGCCGTGCGAGTGGCCGTGCGTGTGGTGCCCGGCACCGGCGTGGTCGTGCTCCTCCTCGGGAGCCTCGACGACGGCGGAGTCGGTGGTCAGCACCATCGCGGCGATCGACACGGCGTTGTTGAGCGCGGCCTTGGTGACCTTGACCGGGTCGATGACGCCCTGGGCGGCCAGGTCGCCGAACTCGCCGGTGGCGGCGTTGAAGCCCGACCCCGGGCCGGCCTCGCGCACCTTGGCCACGACGACGCGGCCCTCGAAGCCGGCGTTCTCGGCGATCCGCACCAGCGGGGCGTCCAGCGCCGCGCGGACGGCGCGGGCGCCGGTCAGCTCGTCGCCGGAGAGGTCGAGGGACTCGATCGCCGCGGCCGCGTGGACCAGCGCCGAGCCACCCCCGGGGACGACGCCCTCCTCCACCGCGGCGCGGGTGGCGGCGATGGCGTCCTCGATGCGGTGCTTCTTCTCCTTCATCTCGACCTCGGTGGCCGCACCGACGCGGATGACGCCGATGCCGCCGGCCAGCTTGGCCAGCCGCTCCTGCAGCTTCTCGCGGTCCCAGTCGGAGTCGGTGGCCTCGATCTCGCGGCGGATCTGCGCCACGCGGTCGCCGATGGCCTCGCGGGTGCCGCCGCCGTCGACGATCGTGGTGTTGTCCTTGTCGACGACGACCCGGCGGGCGGTGCCGAGCACCTCGAGGCCGACCTGGTCGAGCTTGAGGCCCACGTCCTCGCTGACCACCTGGCCGCCGGTGACGACGGCGAGGTCGGTCATGAACGCCTTGCGGCGGTCGCCGAAGTAGGGCGACTTCACCGCGACGACCTTGATCGTCTTGCGGATCGAGTTCACGACCAGGGTGGACAGGGCCTCGCCCTCGACGTCCTCGGCGACGATGAGCAGCGGACGGCTGCCGGTCGAGAGGACCTTCTCCAGCAGCGGCAGCAGGTCGGCCAGCGCGCCGATCTTGCCCTGCACCAGCAGGACGAGGGCGTCGTCGAGGACGGCCTCCATCGCCTCCTGGTCGGTGACGAAGTAGGGCGAGAGGTAGCCCTTGTCGAACTGCACGCCCTCGGTGACGTCCAGCTCGGTGGAGAGGGTGTTGCTCTCCTCGACGGTGATGACGCCGTCCTTGCCGACCTTCTCCATGGCCTCGCTGATCAGCTGGCCGACCTCGGCGTCCTGCGCGGAGATGGTGGCGACGCCGGCGATGGCCTGCTGGTCGGAGACGGGGATCGCGACCTCGTCGAGGGCCTTCGACACCGCGTCGGCGGCCGTCCGCATGCCGGCGCCGAGCGCCATCGGGCCGGCGCCCGCGGCGACGTTGCGCATGCCCTCCTTGACCAGGGCCTGGGCCAGCACGGTCGCGGTGGTCGTGCCGTCGCCGGCGACGTCGTTGGTCTTGGTGGCGACGTTCTTGGCCAGCTGGGCGCCGAGGTTCTCGTACGGGTCCTCGAGCTCGATCTCGCGGGCGATGGTGACGCCGTCGTTGGTGATGGTCGGCGCGCCGAACTTCTTGTCGAGGACGACGTTGCGCCCCCGCGGGCCGAGGGTCACCTTGACCGCGTCGGCGAGCTTGTCGACACCGCGCTCGAGTGCGCGGCGGGCGTCCTCGTTGAACTTGATGATCTTGGCCATGGGCCCTTCCGATCTGGGGTGGTGCGGGACCGACGACGACCGCCCCGGGACCCGGTGTTCGGGTCGCCGGGGCGGTCGGTGACGTGCTGGAACGGCCTCGTCCGGAGGCTCGTCCCGAGCTCGCGAGGGATGAGGACGAGGTCCTCTTACTTCTCCACGACGGCGAGCAGGTCACGCGCGGAGAGGACCAGGTACTCCTCGCCGGCGTACTTGACCTCGGTGCCGCCGTACTTCGAGTAGATGACCACGTCGCCGACGTTGACGTCGAGCGGGACGCGGTTGCCGTTGTCGTCGATGCGACCGGGGCCCACGGCGATGACCGTGCCCTCCTGCGGCTTCTCCTTGGCGGTGTCCGGGATGACCAGACCAGAGGCGGTGGTGGTCTCGGCCTCGTTGGCCTGGACCACGACGCGGTCCTCCAGCGGCTTGATGGTGACCTTGGTAGCGGTCGTCACGTCGGCGACGCCCCCTTCGGTGTCGGACGGCTGTGGGTGCTGATGCTGTGGCACGGTGCGAGGGCCTGCCGTCGCGGGGATCAGGCGCCAGCCCGTGTCGATTGGCACTCTACCCACGAGAGTGCCAGCCGCTCAACCGGGTCCCCGCACCGGGCGCCCGGCCCGTGCGTCACGCTGAGCCCGTGCCCGCCGAGCCAGCCGCCGACGCGCTCACCCAGCTCAGGTGGCTGCAGACCGCCGACGGGCAGGCGGCCGTGGCCCGCGCGGCCGGGCTGCTCGCCGAGGGGGCCGACCTGCTGACCGGGCTCGGTCGGCTGCGCGCAGAGGTGGGGCCCGCCCACGCCGGGCCGGCGTGGGAGCTGGCGCGGCTGCGCGCCCGCGCGCGGCCGGTGTTCGGCCCGGACGCCGACGTCCTGTTCCTCACCGCCGACACCCTCGAGCAGGCCGGCCGCCCCCCGCTGGCGGCCCGCCGGGCGACCCGGCTGCTGGCCGGCAGCGCCACCGCGGCCGACCTGGGCTGCGCCTCGGGCACCGACACGGTCGCGCTCGCGCGGGCCGGCGCAGCGGTCGTCGCCGTCGACCGGGACCCACTGGCCCGCGAGTTGACCGCCGCCAACGCCGTGGCGCTCGGGGTGGCCGACCGGGTCACCGTGCTCGACGCCGACGTCGTCGACCTCGTGGCCGCAGCCGACGGGGGCGCCGTGGCCGGGTGCGACGCCGCCGTCCTGGACCCCGCACGGCGGGCCGGCGGACGGCGGCAGCTGGACCCCGACCGCTGGTCGCCCCCGTGGTCGACCGTCGCCGCGCTGCTGGACCGCGTGCCGCGTGCGGTGGTGAAGGTGGCGCCCGGGCTGGACCACGAGCGGGTGCCTCCCGGGGTGGAGGCGGAGTGGGTGTCGGCGGGCGGCTCGATCGTCGAGGCGCTGCTGTGGGGGCGCGGGCTGTCGGCGACCTGGCGGCGGGCGTCCCTGGTGCACGAGGGCGCGGTGCTGGAGCTGACCGCCGACGCCGACCCGGGACCGGCTCCCACGGGCCCGGTGCGCGGCTGGTTGCACGAGCCCGACCCCGCGGTGATCCGGTCGGGGCTGATCACGCTGGTGGCCACGGACCTCGGCGCCACGCTGGTCGACCCGACGATCGCCTACCTGACCTCCGACGCGCCGGCCGGCTCTCCGTGGGTGTCCTCGTACCGCGTCGACGAGGTGCTGCCGTTCAACCTGAAGAAGCTCAAGGCCCTGTTGCGGTCGCGCGGCCTGGGTCGGGTCGTGGTGAAGAAGCGCGGCTCGGCGATCGAGCCCGAGCAGCTCGCCCGGCAGTTGCGCGGCCCGGGTGCGGGGTCGGCGGTCGTCGTCGTCACGAGGGTGGCCGGCGCTCCGACGGCGCTGGTGTGCGGGGTTGCGGGGTGAGTCGAGGGGATCGGTCCGTGTGACGCGGACCGATCCCCTCCGCTCACCTCCTGACGACGTCGATCGGCAGGGAGCTGTCCGCGCCGAAGTCCGGGGCCGACGGTGCCACGCCCGCCTCGACCAGCCGCGAGCCGAGCGCGGCGACCATCGCGCCGTTGTCGGTGCACAGCCGGGGGCTCGGCACGCGCAGCACGATCCCCGCCGCCGCGCACCGCTCCTCGGCCAGCGCGCGCAGCCGCGAGTTGGCCGCCACCCCGCCGCCGAGCACGAGGTGGTCGACGCCGGCGTCCCGGCAGGCGCGGACCGCCTTCCTCGTCAGCACGTCGGCGACCGCCTCCTGGAAGGACGCCGCGACGTCGGCGACCGGTACCGGCTCCCCCGCCCGCTGCCGCGCCTCCACCCACCGCGCCACGGCGGTCTTGAGGCCGGAGAAGGAGAAGTCGTAGGGGGCGTCGCGGGGGCCGGTCAGCCCGCGCGGGAAGTCGATCGCGCTCGGGTCGCCCTCGCGCGCGGCCTTGTCGATCGGCGGCCCGCCGGGGAACGGCAGGCCGAGCACGCGGGCCACCTTGTCGAAGGCCTCCCCCGCGGCGTCGTCGATGGTGCGGCCGAGCGACTGCACCTCCCGGGCGAGGTCGGGCACCAGCAGCAGCGAGCTGTGCCCGCCGGAGACCAGCAGCGCCATCGACGGCTCGGCCAGCTTGCCGTGCTGCAGTTCGTCGACGGCGACGTGCGCGGCGAGGTGGTTCACGCCGTACAGCGGCTTGCCCAGCGCCAGCGCGTATGCCTTGGCCGCAGCCAGCCCCACCAGCAGCGCGCCGGTCAGGCCCGGCCCTGCCGTCACCGCGATCGCGTCGACGTCGCCCGCCCGCACGCCGGCCTCGGCGAGGGCACGGTGCACCGTCGGCACCATCGCCTCGAGGTGCGCCCGCGAGGCGATCTCCGGGACGACGCCGCCGAAGCGCTCGTGCTCGGCCATCGACGTGGCCAGCGCGTCGGACAGGAGCGTCCGCCCGCGGACCAGGCCGACCCCGGTCTCGTCGCACGAGGTCTCGAACCCGAGCACCAGTGCTCCCCCACCCACGCCGCTCACAGCGTCTCCCGTCTCATCACGACGGCGTCGGTGCCGCTGGGCTGGTAGTAGCCGCGACGCCGGCCGATCTCGGTGAACCCACGCCGCCGGTAGAGCCCCTGGGCGAGCTGGTTGTCCGCGCGGACCTCCAGCAGCACCACCGGGCTGCGCCGGTCGGCCTCGGCCAGCAGCGCGTCGAGCAGCGCCGCGCCGATCCCCTCGCCCTGCCGGTCGGGAGCCACCCCGATGGTGGCCACGTGCGCCTCGTCGTCGTAGGCGATCAGGCCCGCGTACCCCACGACGCGGTCCCCGTCCTCGGCGACCAGGTAGTGGCGGGTGTCGGTGCGGGACAGCTCGTCGCGGTACATCGCCGCGGTCCAGGTGTCCGGGGCGAAGAGCGCCTCCTCGAGCTCCAGGACGGCGGCCAGGTCCGCGAGCCGCATCGGCCGCAGGCGCGCAGTCACGTCGTCGTCACCGGCTTGAACGTCGTCGGCGGGACGGCATCGGGACGGCGCAGGTAGAGCGGCGTCAGCGGGCCGGCGCTCGAGGGGTCGGCCAGCTGCGCCGCCGCGGCCCGCAGCAGCCCCGCCGTCGTCACCTCGGCCGGGACGACCTCCGCGCCGAGCCGCTCGGCGAAGCGTGCGTCCCCGACCACCGGGCCCGTGACGGTCAGCTCCTCCGGCCGGACGACGCCCGGGCCGGCGGTGCGCGACCCGTCGGCGGCGTAGGCGGCCCAGTAGACCTCCTTGCGGCGGGCATCGGTGACCACCGTGCGGGCGCCCGAGCCGATCGCGTCCAGCGAGCAGACGCCGACGGCCGGGATCCCCTGGGCGTCGGCGAGGGCGGCGGCGGTGACCACGCCGACCCGCAGTCCGGTGAACGGACCCGGGCCCAGTCCGGTGACGACGGCGCCGACGTCGGCGGTCGAGGACCCCGCCTCGCCCAGCACCTCGGTCACGGCGATGGTCAGCAGCTCCGCGTGCCGGTTCCCGGACGGGACGGCCCGCTCGGCGAGGACCTCGGGCGGGCCCTCCGGCACCCACCGCGCCAGGCCGGCGACCAGCGTCGGGGTGGCGGTGTCGAGGGCGAGGACGAGCACGACCGTCCAGGTTACGCAGCGCCGTCCAGCCGCCGCTCCCAGCCCGGGCCGTGCGGCACGAGCAGCGCCGTCCGGACGTCGTCGTCCCGGCGGTCCAGCCGCACCTCGAGGTGCTCGTCGGCGAGCTGCTCGACCAGCCCCTGCCCCCACTCGACGACCGTGACCGACTCGTCGGTCGAGGCGTCGAGGTCCAGGTCGTCGACGTCGGCGACACCGCCGAGGCGGTAGGCGTCCACGTGCACCAGCGGCAGCCGGCCGCCGCGGTGCACGCGGGCGATGACGAACGTCGGGGAGGTGACCGGCTCCCGCACGCCGAGCGCCTCCCCGATGCCCTGGGTCAGCGCGGTCTTCCCCGCTCCCAGCGGACCGACCAGCACGACCAGGTCCCCGGCGCGGAACAGCCCGGCCAGGGCCGCGCCGAGCGCACGGGTGTCCTCCGGTCCGGGGAGCACGTGCTCGCGCTTCACCGCAGGCTCCGCGCGACGGCGGTGAGGTCGGCGAGCAGCCCGGCCCGCGGCGCGCCGTTGGGGCCGAACCGGATCGCCGCGGACGGGTGGTAGGTGGCCCACACGGCCCGGCCGTCCACCTCGTGGGCCCGGCCGCGGGCCTCGGCCAGGACGGTGCGCGGGCCGAGGAACCACTTGGCCGACGACAGGCCCAGCGCGACCACCACCGGCGGGTCCAGCAGCTCCAGCTGCCGCCGCAGCCAGCCGCTGCAGCGCGCCACCTCCGGCGCCCTCGGCGTCCGGTTGCCCGGGGGGCGGCACTTCACCACGTTGAGGACGGCGGCCTGGCCGCGGTCGAGCCCGGCCTCGCCGAGCAGCTGGTCGAGCAGGGCTCCCGACCTCCCGACGAAGGGCCGGCCGGTGGCGTCCTCCTGCGCGCCGGGTGCCTCCCCGACCAGGGCCAGCCGGGGGCGACCCGCGGCGGGGACGTCGCCGACGACCACGTGCTGCCGGGTCGCGGCCAGCTCCGGACAGGCCACGCACGGCCGGGCGGCAGTGGCCAGGGCGGCCCAGTCCGCAGCCGCGGCGGCGGTGCGGGCCACCTCCTCCGCGGCGGCGTCGAACCGGGGCGGCCGGGGTGCGGCCACGGTCAGCACCCCCGCCCGGCGACGTCCGGGAGGCCGGCGACCACGCGGCGCAGCAGCCCGGAGAGCGCGGCGGTCACCTCGTCGGGCTTCTCCAGCAGCACCATGTGGCCGGCCTCGTGGACCACGACGTACTCGGCTTCCGGCAGCCGCTTCACGATGGCGTCGCTGTGCTCGCTGGGGATCAGCGTGTCCGCGTCGCCGGTGAGCACCAGCGTCGGGACGGCGCGCAGCGGCTCCAGCGACCCGGTCTCGTCCAGGCCGGCCAGCGCCGGGTAGAACTCCGCGATCACCTCGACCGGCGTGCCGGCGATCATCGAGTCGACGTAGCGGCCCAGGGCGGGGTCCACGTCGGCCGAGGCGAACGACAGCGACCACGTGACGTGCGAGATGAGGTCGGCGGCCAGCCGGCGGGTGCGCTCGGCGAAGGCCGGACGGCGGCGCATGGTGAACGCCGCGACCGGGAGGAGCGCCGCCCGCACCCGGGTCAGCAGCTCCGGCATCCCGAAGTCGAGGTCGGCCAGGTTCCCGCTGGAGGTGCTCAGCAACGCGGCGCCGACGACCCGGGTGCCGAACAGCTCCGGGCGCAGCGCGGCCAGCGCCATGATCGTCATGCCGCCCATCGAGTGGCCGACCAGCACCACCGGGCCCCGGGGCACCCGGGTCTCGATGACCCGGCCCAGGTCGCGGCCCAGCTGCTCCATCGTCGAGTGCTGGGCCGGCCCGCGACCGGAGGAGCCGTGGCCGCGCTGGTCGTAGAAGACCAGGCGGGCCGTGGGCCGGGAGCCGTTGGCGGTGGCCAGTTCCGCGCCCAGCGCCCGCCGCTGGAAGGTCCAGGACGCCATCGACAGCGTGTAGCCGTGCACGAAGACGACGGTCAGGGGTGCGTCCGACGGCCCGACCTCCTCCACGTCGAGCAGGACGCCGTCGTCGGCCAGGACCAGGGCCGTGCGCTCGGCCCGGCGTGCGGCCGGCCCGAGCGGGTCGTCCTCGCGCAGCTCGGCGTCCGACGCCCCGGCCGGCAGCTCCGCCGCCGACCCCAGCCGCTCGGCCCCCACGCGGCGGGCCGCGGCGCGACTGACCCCGATGCCGACCGCGGCGGCGGCCGCCGCCAGGCCGAGGACCGCACCCACGACCCCCGCGCGGGAGTGCGGGTGGCCCTTCACCGACGGCTTCCCCGCGGCCGGCCGCTTCCTCGCCACCGCCATCAGACGGCGCCCGCCGAGCCGACGTGGCGGCGGGTGAAGCGGCCCCCGATCCGGGTGACCAGCTCGTAGTGGATGGTGTCGACGGCGTCGGCCCACTGCTGCGCGGTCGGCTCGCCGTGGTCCCCCGGGCCCCAGAGGACCACCTCGTCCCCGGCCCGCACCTCGGCGTCGCCGACGTCCAGCACGAACTGGTCCATGCAGACCCGGCCGGCGATGGTCCGGTGCGCTCCCGCGGCGAGGACGGGAGCCCGGTTCCCGGCCGCCCGCGGCACCCCGTCGGCGTAGCCGACCGGCACCAGGACGAGCGTGGTCTCGGTCTCCGGGAAGTAGGTGTGCCCGTAGGAGACGCCCACGCCCGCCGGCACCCGCTTCGTCAGCGCGACGGAGGCGCGCACCGTCATCGCCGGGCGCAGGCCGTGGACCGCGGGGTCCCCGCCGAGCGGGTCCAGGCCGTAGACGGCCACGCCGGGCCGGACCATGTCGTACCAGGTGTCGGGCAGGGCGACGGTTGCCGCGGAGTTGGCCAGGTGCCGGCGGGCGTCGGTCAGCCCGGCCGACCGCGCGATCCCGACGGCCTCCTCGAACACCCGGACCTGCGCGCCGATCGTGGGATGGGTCGGGGCGTCGGCGTAGGCCATGTGGCTCCACAGCCCGACCACCTCGACCTCGCCGTCGGCCTGCGCCCGCGCCGCCGCGGCGACCAGCCCGGGCCAGTCGGCCTCGGTGGCGCCCTCGCGGGAGAGGCCGGTGTCGACGAACAGGTGCAGCCGCGCGGCGCGACCGGTGGTGCGGGCCGCCGCGACCACCTCTTCCAGGGCCCACTCCGCGTTGACCGAGAGCTCGACGTCGGCGGTGAGCGCGGCGGCGTAGTCGGTGCCCGGAGCGTGCAGCCAGGCCAGCACGGGAGCGGTGACGCCGGCCGCCCGGAGCGCCAGGGCCTCCTCCAGCACGGCGACACCGAGCGCGTCGGCGCCCCCGGCCAGCGCCGCACGGGCCGCGGGGACCAGGCCGTGCCCGTAGCCGTCGGCCTTGACCACTGCCATCAGCGGCCGGCCGACCCGCTCGCGCAGCACCGCGGTGTTGGCGGCGATGGTGTCGAGGTCGACGACCACCTCCGCACGGGCTCGGTTCGTCACGTCTCCTCCTCGCTGACGCTCGTCGGAGACGTGCCGGTACGTGCTGTGCCTCCGCGTGACCTCGCGAGCTCGGTCACGTCCCCCAGTCTCCCAGGCCGGGATGCGGGTCCCGGTGCAGGCGGGCCAGCGTCGCGGGCAGCCGGCGGACCAGGTCGCCGGCGATCAGCGGACCGTGCCCGGCGGCCGCCTGCCCGGCCCGGCCGTGCACGTGCGCGGCGACCGCGGCCGCCTCCGCCGCGGGCAGGCCGGTCGCCAGCAGCGCCCCGCCGATCCCGGAGAGCACGTCGCCGGTCCCGGCGGTGGCCAGCCAGGCGGTGCCGGTGCCATTGACGTACGCGGCGCCGTCGGGCGCGGCGACGACCGTGGCGTCGCCCTTGAGCAGGACGACGGCGCCGAGGTCGGCGGCCAGCCGGCGGGCCGAGCCGATCCGGTCCGGCCCGACGTCGACCCCGAACCGGGCGAACTCGCGGTCGTGCGGCGTCAGCACGGTGGGGGCGCCGCGGTCGCGCACCAGCCCCGGCTGCTGCGCGACCATCGTCAGCGCGTCGGCGTCCACCAGGACCGGCAGGTCGGTGGCGAGCACCTCGGCGAGCACGTCGCGCGCGGCGTCGTCGGTGCCCGTGCCGGGGCCGACGACCCAGGCCTGCACCCGGCCCGCGTCACCGGGGCGGCCCTCCGTGACGATCACCTCCGGCCAGGCGGCCCGGACCCCGGCCGCCGCCGTCCCGGCGTAGCGGACCAGGCCGGGACGGGTGCGCAACGCCGCTCCGGCGCACAGGACGGCGGCTCCCGGGTAGGTCGAGGAGCCCGCGACGACGCCCACGACGCCCTGCGTGTACTTGTCGTCGCCGGCGTGCGGCGGCCGGATCCGTGCCGCGACGTCGGCGTCGGTGAGCTGGTGCGCCGACGCCACCGGCGGGTCCAGCCCGATGTCGACGAGGTGGACGGTGCCCGCGTACCCGCGGCCCTCCCCCACCACCAGCCCGGCCTTGACCACGCCGAAGGTGACGGTGTGCTGGGCGGGGAAGGCCGCGCCCGCCACGGCGCCGGTGCCGGCGTCGACCCCGCTGGGCACGTCGACGGCGACCATCAGCCCGGGACCGGTGGCCGCCTGCTCCACCAGCGCGGCGGCCGCCGGGCGCAGCCCGCCGGAGCCGCCGATGCCGACGATCCCGTCGAGCACCAGGTCGGCCCGGTCGAGCCCGGTCGGCCCGTCGGGGCCGGCGACCCGGCCTCCGGCGGCGCGCAGGGCGGCCAGGCCGGCGGCGTGCGCCCGGTCGGCGTCCAGGAGGACGGCGGTCACGCGCGCGCCGCGGCGGGCGAGGACGGCACCGGCGAACAGCGCGTCCCCACCGTTGTTGCCGGCGCCCACCAGGGCGGTGACCCGCACGCCGACGGCCCGGCCCAGCAGCCGCAGGCACACCGTCGCGAGGCCCGCCGCCGCCCGCTGCATCAGCGTGCCCTCGTGGGTGGCGGCGAGCAGCGGCTCCTCCGCGGCCCGCACCTCCTCGGCGGTGTACAGGCCGATCACGACGCCTCCTCGGCGCGGGTCAGTCCCTCGGCGATCACCACCGCCGAGGCGATGCCGCCGTCGTGGCTCAGCGACAGGTGCCAGGAGGTGACCCCCAGCTGCGCCGCCCGCCCGGCCACCGTCCCGCGGACCTCCAGGTGCGGCCGGCCGTGCTCGCCCACGGTGACCTCGGCGTCGTGCCAGCGCAGGTCGCCGGGGGCGCCGAGGGCCTTGGCCAGGGCCTCCTTGGCCGCGAAGCGGGCGGCCAGCGACTCACCGCTGCGCGGGTTCCCCGAGGGCGTGCACTGCTCGGCCGCGGTGAACAACCGGTCGCGCAGGCCCGGGGTGCGGGTGAGCGTCGCGGCGAAGCGCTCCACGGGGACCACGTCGATGCCGACCCCGATGATCACCGGGCCAGTCTGCCCTGCCGCGGTCCGCGGCGTCGTCCCGGCAGGGTCACCGACCCCGGCGCGGCGCCGCCGACCCCGCGGTGTGCGGCGAGGTCGGCCGCGACGGCGCGAGGTCGGCGGGTCAGCTCACTCGACGGTGACGGACTTGGCCAGGTTGCGCGGCTGGTCGACGTCGTAGCCGCGGGTGTCGGCGATCTCGCAGGCGAGGACCTGCAGCGGCACCGTCGTGACCAGCGGCGCCAGGAGCGTCGGGGTCTGCGGCACGCGGATGATGTGGTCGGCGTAGGGGACGACGTCCTCGTCGCCCTCCTCGGCGATCACGATCGTGCGCGCGCCCCGGGCCCGGACCTCCTGGATGTTGGAGACCACCTTGCCGTGCACCGACTCGCGCGCCCGCGGCGAGGGCACCACGACGACGACCGGGGTGCCCTGGTCGATGAGCGCGATCGGTCCGTGCTTGAGCTCGCCGGCGGCGAAGCCCTCGGCGTGGATGTAGGCCAGCTCCTTGAGCTTGAGCGCACCCTCGAGCGCCACCGGGAAGGCCACGTGCCGGCCGAGGAACAGGATCGTGTCGGCGTCGGCCAGGGAGCGGCCGAGCGCGCGCACCGGCTCCATCTGCGTCAGCACCTCGCTGACCGCCTCCGGCATCTGGCGGAGGTCCTCGACGATCGAGGCGACCTCGTCGGCGAACTTGATGCCCCGGACCTGGGCGAGGAAGAGCCCGACCAGGTAGCAGGCCACGATCTGCGCCAGGAAGCTCTTGGTCGAGGCGACGGCGACCTCGGGGCCGGCGTGGGTGTAGAGCACCGCGTCGGACTCGCGCGGGATGGTCGACCCGTTGACGTTGCAGATCGCCAGCACGCGGGCCTTCTGCTCGCGGGCGTGGCGCAGCGCCATCAGGGTGTCCATCGTCTCGCCGGACTGGCTGATGACGACGACCAGCGTGGAGCGGTCGAGCACCGGGTCGCGGTAGCGGAACTCGCTGGCCACCTCGACCTCGACCGGGATGCGGGTCCAGTGCTCGATGGCGTACTTGGCGATCAGCCCGGCGTGGTAGGAGGTGCCGCAGGACACGACGAAGACCTTGTCGATCTCGCGCAGCTCCTGGTCGGAGAGCCGCACCTCGTCGAGCACCAGCTCGCCGTTGTCGCCCAGCCGCCCCAGCAGGGTGTCGGCGACCGCCTGGGGCTGCTCGGCGATCTCCTTGAGCATGAACCAGTCGTGGCCGCCCTTCTCGGCGGCCGCGGCGTCCCAGTCGACGGTGTAGGCGGTCGGCTCGACGACGCTGCCCTCGAAGTCGGTGACCGTCAGGCCGCGCTCGCGGTCGATCTCCACCACCTGGTCCTGGCCCAGCTCGCGCGCCTCGCGGGTGTGCGCGATGAACGCGGCCACGTCGGACCCGAGGAAGTACTCGCCCTCGCCGACGCCCACCACCAGCGGGCTGTTGCGTCGGGAGGCCACCAGGGTGTCGGGCTCGTCGGCGTGGGAGGCCACGAGGGTGAACGCGCCCTCGAGCCGTCGGCTCACCGCGCGCATCGCCTCGGCCAGCCGGCCCGGGCCCTCGGGGGTCTCGGCGTACTGGGCCGCGAGCAGGTGCGCGGCGACCTCGGTGTCGGTCTCCGAGCTGAACTCGACCCCGGCCGCCTCGCACTCGGCGCGCAGCGCCGCGAAGTTCTCGATGATGCCGTTGTGGATCACCGCGACCTTGCCGTCGGCGGACAGGTGCGGGTGCGCGTTGCGGTCGGTCGGCCCGCCGTGCGTGGCCCAGCGGGTGTGCCCGATGCCGATGGTGGCCTCGGGCAGCGCCTGGTCGGCGAGGACCTTCTCCAGGTTGGCCAGCTTGCCGGCCTTCTTCGCCGTCGCCATGGCCCCGTCAGCGAGGACGGCGACGCCCGCCGAGTCGTACCCCCGGTACTCGAGCCGTCGCAGACCGTCCAGGACGACGTCCAGGGCGTTCTGCGGGCCGACGTATCCCACGATTCCGCACATTGTGCCGAGGGTACCGGCGGATCCGGACCCATCCGTCCCTCGCGAGCGTCAACCACCCCTTCGGGGGCGAGACGCTCGCCTCACCCCACGGTGTGAACGGTCGACTCCCACGCCGCCCCCCTCCAGGGCACCGCCCCGAGCTCGCGAGGGGTGGGGAGGAGGGGGTCCTTCGTCAGTCGACGGTGACACCGGTCGACTTCCGCGCCTCGGTCCGCTCCTCACCCGCTGACGCTCGCTGCGATGCTCCCGCGGCTGTCAGTCGACGGAGGCGACGACCTCCGCCAGCCGGCCGGCGATCGCGTCGGCCTGCTCCTGGGTGGGGGCCTCGACCATCACGCGGACCAGCTGCTCGGTGCCCGACGGGCGCAGCAGCACCCGGCCGTCGTCCCCCAGCTCGGCCTCGCACGCGTTCACCGCGTCGGCGACCGTGTCGCTCTCCACGACCGCGAGGCGGTCGCGGACCGGCACGTTGACCAGCACCTGGGGCAGCCGCTGCACCACCGACGCCAACTCCGCGAGTGAGCTGCCGGTGGCCGCCATCCGGGACAGCAGCGACAAGCCGGTCAGCAGCCCGTCGCCGGTGGTGGCGTGGTCGAGGAACACCAGGTGCCCGCTCTGCTCCCCACCGAGGCTCAGGCCGTGCTCCCGGAGGGCCTCCAGCACGTAGCGGTCGCCGACGGCGGTGGTGTGCACCGCGATGCCGGCGTCACGCATGGTGTGGTGGAAGCCGAGGTTGCTCATCACCGTGGCGACGACGGTGTCCCCGGCCAGTTCCCCGCGCTCCTTGAGCGCGAGCGCGCACACGGCGAGGATTGCGTCGCCGTCGACCTGCTCGCCGCCGGCACTCACCGCGAGGCAGCGGTCGGCGTCCCCGTCGTGGGCGATGCCCAGGTCGGCGCCGTGCGCCCGGACGGCCTCGGTCAGCGGGCCGAGGTGGGTGGAGCCGATGCCGTCGTTGATGTTCCAGCCGTCGGGCTCCCCGCCGATGACGTGCACCGTGGCGCCGGCCCGGCGGTACACCTCGGGACCCACCGTCGCCGCGGCGCCGTGGGCGCAGTCGACGACGAGGGTCAGGCCGGACAGCGGCTGCGGCACCGTCGACAGCAGGTGCTCGATGTAGGTGCCGGCAGCGTCGGGGAGGTCCCGCACGCGGCCGATCTGGGCGCCCGTCGGCCGGGGACCGGTCCCGTCGCCGGCGGTGACGACCCGCTCGATCGCGGCCTCGACGGCGTCGGGCAGCTTGTGCCCGCCGCGGCTGAACAGCTTGATGCCGTTGTCTGGCATCGGGTTGTGACTGGCGGAGATCATCACGCCGAGGTCTGCGCCGGTGTGCGCCGTGAGGTGGGCGATCGCCGGGGTGGGCAGCACCCCGGCCCGCAGCACCTCGGCACCGGCACTGGCGAGGCCCGCCACGACGGCGGCCTCGAGCATCTCCCCACTGGCGCGGGGGTCACGGCCGACGACCGCGACGGGACGCGAGGTCCCGTCGCGGTCGGCGAGCACGCCGGCGGCAGCACGTGCCACCGAGAGGGCCAACTCCGGCGTGAGGTCGGCGTTGGCCCGACCCCGGACGCCGTCGGTCCCGAAGAGGCGACCCACGGGCGTACCGGTCAGCGCTTCGAGTACTGAGGCGCCTTGCGCGCCTTCTTCAGGCCGTACTTCTTCCGCTCGGTGACCCGCGGGTCACGCGTGAGGAAGCCGGCCTTCTTCAGGGCCGGACGGTCCTCGGCCTCGACCTCGACGAGCGCCCGGGCGATCGCCAGGCGCAGCGCACCGGCCTGGCCGCTGACGCCGCCGCCCCTGAGGATGCCGACGACGTCGTACTGCTCGGCCCGCTCCACGGTCACCAGCGGCTCACGGATGAGCTGCTGGTGCACCTTGTTCGGGAAGTACTGCTCGATGGTCCGGCCGTTGAGCCGGAACTGGCCGGTGCCGGGCAGCAGCCGCACGCGGACGACGGCCTCCTTGCGCCGGCCGACGGTCTGCACCGGACGCCCCTCGGCGTCGGTCACGGTCAGTGCGCTGGTCACTGGGCCACCTGCTTGATCTCGTAGGGCTGGGGCTGCTGCGCGGCGTGCGGGTGCTCCGGCCCGGCGTACACCTTCAGCTTCTTGAGCATCTGCCGGCCCAGGCTGTTGTGCGGCAGCATCCCCTTGATGGCGCGCTCGATGACGCGGTCGGGGTGGGTGCGCAGCTGGTCGCCGACCGGGGTGGCCTTGAGGCCGCCCGGGTAGCCCGAGTGGCGGTAGGCGATCTTCTGGTCGCGCTTGGAGCCGGTCAGCGCCACCTTGCCGGCGTTGACGATGACGACGAAGTCGCCGACGTCCACGTGCGGGGCGTACTGGGGCTTGTGCTTGCCGCGGAGCAGGACCGCGGTCTGGCTGGCGAGTCGACCGAGCACCACGTCAGTGGCGTCGATGACGTGCCAGGCCCGGCTGACCTCGCCGGGCTTGGGGGTGTACGTGCGCACGGCGCTCGTGTCCTCCGTCGTCGTCGGATCGGCTGGTGGGATCGCCTCACCGAGCACGGGAGACGGTGCAGCGCGCGCGGGCACCAGCCGGCCCGCGCGCCAGCCGACCACGATACCAGCCCGCCGATCCCGGCCCTCGGGCAGCGAAGGGGTGGACCGCTCAGCTGACCTCGTGCAGCTGACCGGACTCGACGTCGTAGACGGTGCCCCGGACCTCGCGGGAGAGCAGGTAGGGACTCTCCCGGATCAGCCGCATCGACTCGCGCACGTCCTCGTCGGCGTCCCGGAAGGCACGCACCGCCCACGGGGGCCGGCGCCCGGTGGCCTGCTCCACGAGGTCGGCGAAGGAGTTGTCGTCCGTGGCCTGCAGCCCGCACTGGGTGTGGTGCACGAGCAGGATCTCGCGGGTGCCTAGCACGTGCTGGGAGACGGTGAGCGAACGGACGACGTCCTCGGTGATGACGCCGCCCGCGTTGCGGATGACGTGCGCGTCGCCGACCTCCAGACCGAGCATCTGGAACAGCGGCATCCGGGAGTCCATGCAGGCCACCACGGCCACGCGCCGGGCCGGACGCACGTCCTTCGAGCCGGGGAACCGCCGCGCCCACTCCGTGTTGGCCGCCAGCATCCGGTCGATCTCGCTCACGCCCACCCCTCTCGCCTGCGACTGCGCCGACCCTAACCGCGCAGCCGCGCCGGCTCACCCCGGGACGGCGGTGACCAGGGAGGTGCTCGGGCCGACCCGTACGGCCCCCTGCCAGCGCAGGCCGGTCGCCTCGAACAGCTGCCGCCACTCCGCCTCCGTGCGCTCCCGGCCGCCCGCGCTGACCAGCATCATCAGGTCGAGGAAGGCCACGGGCGCGTCGGTGTTGGGCGGGCCGACCACCGCGTCGTGTACCAGGAGGACCGCCTCCGGCCCCAGCGCCGCGCGGACCCGCCGCAGGATCGCCCGCGCCTCGTCGTCGGGCCAGTCGTGCAGGATCCGGCTGAGCAGGTAGGCGTCGGCACCGTCGGGCACCTCGGCGAAGAAGTCGCCCGGCACCACCGTCACCCGGTCGGCCACCCCGGCCTCCCGCAGCACGTCGCCCGCTCCGGCGAGCACCTGCGGCTGGTCGAACAGCAGTCCGCGCAGCCCGGGGTGCGCGCGGAGCACCGAGGCCAGCAGGGCCCCGGTGCCGCCCCCGACGTCGGCGAGCACCCGGTACCGCCCGAAGTCGTGCGCGGCGAGGAACCCGGGGGTGAGGGCCCGGGAGAGGGTGCGCATCGCCGCGTCGAACACCTCCTGCTCCTCGGGGTGCTGACGGCGGTACTCCCACACGTCCACGCCGAGGGCGTGCCGGGCCGCGTTCTCCCCCGTCCGGACGCTGTGCAGCAGGTCCCCCCAGGCTCGCCACTCGTAGGCCGCGCAGAACATGCGCGCGAGGGGGTCGACGGAGAGTGGGTGGTCGGTGCGCAGGTACTGCCCGGTCGCCCCGAGGGAGAAGGTCCGCCTCTCGCCCTCCAGGAAGACCCCGATCGCGGCCAGCGCCCGCAGCAACCGGTAGAGGGTCGGCTCGTGGGTCGCGGTCGCCCGGGCGAGGTCGGCGACCGTCCGGGGACCGTCCCGGAGCAGGTCGGCGATCCCGAGCCTCGCGGCCACGGTCAGCGCCTGCGACCGCTGGTAGCCCCGTACCAGGTCGGCGAGCTCCTGGTAGGCCGCCGTCACCGACTCGGTCACCTCGACCTCCCGGGGAGCACCGGTCCGCTCTCCCGCGAGGATGCCCCTCGACGCCGCCGCGCGGCACCCCGGTCAGATCCGGGGACGCCCTCCCTCGGGGGTCCGGGGCGCGGGCGATCGGTCAGGATGTGCCCGTGCGCACGGTCGAGGAACACCAGGCGGTCGTGGCCGCCCTCCTGCCCGACATGCCCGTGGAGGAGGTGGCGCTGGCCGCGGCGCACAACCGCGTCCTCGCGCGGGACCTGACCGCGGCCGTGGCGCTGCCGGGCTTCGACAACTCCGCGATGGACGGGTACGCCGCGCGGTGGGCGGAGGTGTCGGCTCCGCCGGTCCGGCTGCCGGTCTCCGACGACGTCCCGGCCGGGCGCACCGACGTCCGGCCGCTGGCGCCGGGGACGGTGCAGCGGATCATGACCGGCGCCCCCGTGCCTGCCGGCGCGGACGTCATCGTGCCCGTGGAGCTGACCGACGGCGGCACCGAGGTGGCGGAGATCCGGGACGCCCCCGCGCGCGGCACGCACGTGCGCGCGGCCGGGGAGGACATCGCCGCCGGCACGGTCGCCCTGACCGCCGGGACCCCGCTGGGCGCCGCGCACCTGGGCCTGGCCGCCGCGGTGGGAGCCCGGACGCTGACCGTGCGCCGCCGTCCGCGCGTGCTGGTGCTCTCCACCGGCAGCGAGCTGGTCGAGCCCGGGGAGCCGCTGCTGCCCGGCCAGATCTACGAGTCGAACTCCGCCCTGCTGGTCGCCGCGGTCGAGGACGCCGGCGGCGCGGCCCGGCGGCTGCACTTCGTGCCCGACGACGTCGACCAGTTCCTCGCCACGGTCCGCGCGGAGCTGACGACCGCAGACCTGCTGGTGACCAGCGGCGGGGTCAGCGCCGGCGCCTACGAGGTGGTCAAGGACGCCTTCCGGGCGCTGGGCACCGTCGAGTTCGTCAAGGTGGCCATGCAGCCCGGCGGTCCGCAGGGCGCGGGCACGGTGGACGGCGTCCCGGTGGTCACCCTGCCCGGGAACCCCGTCAGCTCGTTCGTCTCCTTCGAGGTGTTCGTGCGGCCCGCGCTGCGCCGCGCGCTCGGCCACGCCGCGCCCGGCCGGCTGCGGGCCCCGGCCACGCTGACCGCCCCACTGCGCTCCCCCGCCGGCCGCCGCCAGTTCCTGCGCGGCCGCTACGACGGCGGTCAGGTCTCCCAGGTCGGCGGACCCGGGTCGCACCTGGTGGCGCACCTGGCCCGCGCCAACTGCCTGGTCGTCGTCCCCGAGGACGTGACCGAACTGCCCGCCGGCGCCGAGGTCGACGTCGTGCTGATCGAAGGAGCCCTCCAGTGAGTCGACGGCGCGGTGAGCATCGCAGCGAGCGAGGAGCGGAGCAGTGCCGGAGACGAACAGGAGCACACAGTGACCGGTGACCCCGCCAGCATCGACCCGACGGCGGACAACCCGACCCGCGAGGACGGCGTGCACTCGCCCGTCGCCGAGCGGCGGCTGACCCACGTCGACGCGGCCGGAGCCGCCCGCATGGTCGACGTCTCGGCCAAGGCGGTGACCGCTCGGGAGGCCACTGCGGCCGGGCGGGTCCTCGTGAGTCCCGAGGTCGTCGCCCTGCTGCGCGGCGAGGGGGTGCCCAAGGGCGACGCGGTCGCCGTCGCGCGGATCGCCGGCATCGCCGGAGCCAAGCGCACGCCCGACCTCGTGCCGCTGTGCCACCCGATCGCCCTGCACGGGGTCACCGTCGACGTCAGCGTCGCCGACGACGCCGTCGAGATCACCGCCACCGCGCGCACCGCCGACCGCACCGGGGTGGAGATGGAGGCGCTCACCTCCGTCGCCGTGGCCGGGCTGACCGTCATCGACATGGTCAAGGCCGTCGACCCGCGGGCCACGATCACCGACGTCCGGCTGCTGGCCAAGTCCGGCGGGAAGAGCGGGGAGTGGCGGCGGTGACCGGGCTGCCCGACGACGCCCGCGCCGTCGTCGTCACCGCCTCCAACCGCGCGGCCGCCGGGGTCTACGCCGACCGCAGCGGGCAGGCGCTCGCCGCGGGGCTGGCCGAGCTGGGCTTCACCGTCGAGGGCCCGCACGTGCGTCCCGACGACGTCGCCGAGCTGGAGGTGGTGCTGCGCGAGGCGGTCGCGACCGGCGCCGACGTCGTCCTCACCACGGGCGGGACCGGGCTCTCGCCCACCGACGTCACCCCCGAGGCGACCCGCGCGGTGCTCGAGCGGGAGGCGCCGGGCATCGCGGAGGCGGTCCGCCGGTACGGCGAGCCCACGGTGCCGACGTCGGTCCTCTCGCGGGGGCTCGCCGGCACGGCGGGGCGGACGCTGATCGTCAACCTGCCCGGCTCGACCGGCGGGGTGCGGGACGGGCTCGCGGTGCTCGGTCCGCTGCTGCCGCACGTGGTGAGCCAGCTGCGCGGCGGCGACCACTGAGCACACGTGCGGGGTGTGAGAGCGCAGGGGACCTGCGCTCTCACACCCCGGTGAGGCGCTCGGGGCGGGTGTAGACGTTGCAGCCGTCGCCGCGGAGGAAGCCGACCAGGGTGATGCCGGCGTCCGCGGCGAGCTCCACGGCCAGGGACGACGGCGCCGACACGGCGGCCAGCACCGGGATGCCGGCCATCGCCGCCTTCTGGGTCAGCTCGAAGCTCGCCCGGCCGCTGACCATGAGCACGTGCCCGGTCAGGGGCAGCCGGCCCTCCCGCACCGCGTCGCCGACGACCTTGTCGACGGCGTTGTGCCGGCCGACGTCCTCGCGCAGCGCGACCAGCCCGCCGTCGGCCGTGAACAGCCCGGCCGCGTGCAGGCCCCCGGTCTTGTCGAACACCTGCTGGGCCGCGCGCAGCCGGTCGGGCAGCGCGAGCAGCGTCGCGAGGTCCAGCCGGACCGGGTCGCCCGCGACGTCGTGCCGGGTCCTCGTCCGGATGGCCTCGATGCTCGCCTTGCCGCACACCCCGCACGAGCTCGACGTGTAGAAGTTGCGGTCCAGCGCGGTGTCCGGCGGCTCGACCCCGGGCGCGAGGTCGACGTCCACGACGTTGTAGGTGTTGCGCCCGTCGGGGTCGACGGAGTCGCAGTAGCGCAGGCCCAGGACGTCGTCCGCACCGCCGATGACGCCCTCGGTGGCCAGGAAGCCGTGCACCAGGTCGAAGTCGTGCCCCGGGGTCCGCATGGTCACCGCCAGCGGCGTGCCCGACAGCCGGATCTCCAGCGGCTCCTCCGCCGCCACGGTGTCCGGTCGGGTGCTGCGCGCCGACCCGCGGATCCGCAGCACCGGCGTCCGGCTCGTGACTCGTCCCACGAGGCGCGACGGTACCCACGTGCGCGCCCTACGGTCTGCGTGTGCCCGCGCTGCCCCCCTACGCCGCCGTCGTCCTGGCCGGGGGCCGTGCGGCGCGGATGGGCGGGCAGGCCAAGCCGCAGCTGGACGTCGGCGGCCGGACCATGCTGGCCGCCGTCCTCGAGGCGGTGGCCGACGCGCAGCCGCGGGTGGTCGTGGGCCCGCCGCAGCCGGTGCCGCCCGGGGTGGTCGTCGTCCGCGAGGACCCGCCGCGGGGCGGGCCGGTGGCCGCGATGCGAGCCGGACTGGCCGCCGTCCCCACCGAGGTGGTCGCCGTGCTCGCCGGCGACCTGCCGTTCCTCACCCCTGCGCTGATCGGCGCCCTGCGCGAGCGGCTCACCGGGGACGGCGTCCTCGTCGTCGACGACACCGACCGCGACCAGTTGCTGCTGGGCGTGTGGCGGACCGGCGCGCTGCGGGCCGCCGTCGCCGACGTCACGGGCCCCACGTCGGTGCGCAAGGTGCTGGCCCCGCTGGCGGTGCGCCGCCTGCACCCGACCGTGGCGCCGGGCTCGCCGCCGCCGTGGACCGACTGCGACACCCCCGCCGACCTGGCCCGCGCACGGGCGGCGGCCGCGGAGGCGGCCCGGATGGGCCGTCGGCGGCGCGGGTAGCCCCGGCCCATGCGCATAGTCATCGCCGGGGCCCACGGGCAGGTCGCCCGCCGCCTCGGTCGTCTCCTGACCGGCCGCGGGGACACCGTGGTCGGCATCGTCCGCAACCCCGACCACGAGGCCGACCTCCGGGACGACGGCGTCGAGCCGGCGGTCCTGGACCTCGAGCAGGCCGGCGTCGACGAGGTCGCCGAGGTCGTGCGCGGAGCCGACGCGGTCGTCTTCGCCGCCGGGGCTGGCCCGGGCAGCGGAGCGGCCCGCAAGCACACGGTCGACCGCGGCGCGGCGGTCCTGCTGGCCGACGCCGCCGAGCGCGCCGGCGTCGGCCGCTACCTCCTGGTCTCCTCGATGGGCGTGGAGCAGGCCCGGCGCGGCACGCCGCAGGGGATGGACCCGGTCTTCGCCGCGTACCTGCAGGCCAAGCTCGCCGCCGAGGACGTCATCCTCCCGCGGCCGGGGCTGGGCACGGTGGTGCTGCGACCCGGACGGCTCACCGACGACCCCGGGACCGGCCGGGTCACCCTCGCCCACGGGGTGGACTACGGGGAGGTCCCGCGGGACGACGTCGCGGCCGTGCTGGTCGCGCTGCTCGACGCCGGGAAGACCGACGAGGTGGTCGCGCTGGTCAGCGGTCCCACGCCGATCGACGAGGCGGTCGCCGCCCTGCCCTGAGCGCCGGCTCGGGTGGGCACGGGATCGACCGGCCCGTCGGGACGGCTGTTCAGCCGCGGCGCGCCCGGGTGACCTGCGCTCGGGCGGCCAGCTCGGCGACCGGGGGGTAGTCGACCGCGACCAGCGTGAGACCGGCGGCCGGGGCCACCACCACCTCACCGGCCCGCTCGGCGCGCGACAGCAGCGAGGCCGGCCACTCCGCCGCCCGCCGCCCCTCCCCCACCGCGATCAGGGCGCCGACCAGGCTGCGCACCATCGAGTGGCAGAACGCGTCGGCGCAGGCCCGCACGAGGACCAGGTCGCCGTCGCGCTCGGCCGACAGCGCCAGGAGCGTCCGGACGGTGCTGGCTCCCTCCCGACGACGGCAGAACGCCGCGAAGTCGTGCTCGCCGAGCAGCAGCCCGGCCGCCAGCGACATCGCCTCGACGTCCAGCCGTCGCGGCCACCCGACGGTGTCGAGCCGGCGCAGCGGCGGCGGACCGGCATCGGCGTCGGCGAGCCGGTAGAGGTAGTGCCGGCGGAGCGCGCCGAAGCGGGCGTCGAACTCCGGCGGCGCCTCGGCCACGGCGGTCACCGCGACGTCGGGCGGCAGCACCCCACGCAGCCGGCGGACCAGCCTGTCCCGCTGTTCCTCCCACACCGCGCGGGGGACGTCGGCGTGCGCGACCTGCCCGGTCGCGTGCACCCCCGCGTCGGTGCGGCCGGCGACGGTCAGCTCGACCGGGGTGCGCAGCACCGTCGCCAGCGCGGCCTCCAGGTCGCCCTGGACGGTCCGCTGACCCGGCTGGCGGGCCCAGCCGTGCAGTGCGGTGCCGTCGTAGCCGATCTCCAGCCGGAGACGGACGAGCCCGCCACCGGGTGCGGTGACGGGCTCGTCGAGGTCGTGCTGGCCGTTCAGCGACCGCTCACTTGGGGTCGGGCGCGGCCTCGCCACCGGGGGCGTGCGTGCCCGCCGTGGCGGCGTCGCCCAGCTCGGCCGCCTCCACCTCGGCGGCGGCCGCGGCGGCCACGTCCGGGGAGAGGATCGGGTCGTCGACGACAGCGACGTTCTCCGCGGTCGGCTGCGGGGTGACGTCGCCGTCGTCCTGGCGCTCGCCGTCGGGGTTGAAGACGTCCGTGACGACCTGCTGGGCCTCGGGGTCGACGTCTCCGGCGGTCACGGCCGGGGAGGTGTCGCCACCGGGCCCGGTCGTCTCGCCCTCGAAGGTCGAGCCCTGGTCACCGCCACCGGCGGAGACACCGGCAGCGCCGGCGTCGCCGCCCGCGCCCGGCTGCTCCCGGTCGGTCACCGAGCGCCGCCCGTCTCCTCGGCGTCGCCCGGCGACTCGGCGTCGGCGGCCACGGTCTCGGTGGCGTCGGCGGTCCCGGCCTCGTCGGAGGCGGCCTCGGTGGTGTCGGCGTCGGCGGCCTCGGTGGAGTCGGCGTCGGCGGCCTCGGTGGTGTCGGCGTCGGCGGCCTCGGCGTCGCCCGGCGACTCGGCGTCGGCGGCCACGGTCGCGGTGTCGTCGCCGGGCGCGGCCTCGAGGGCGTCGGCGGTGACCTCACCGGACGCGGCGGCGGCACCGGCGCCGGAGGCGAACCGCGTGCCGCGGGCGCGCTCGGCCTCGCCGACGGCCTGCTGGGCCACGGTCTGGCCCTCGACCAGCTCGATGACGGCCATGGGGGCGTTGTCGCCCTTGCGCGGACCGACCTTGGTGATGCGGGTGTAGCCGCCCGAACGGTCCGCGTAGCGCGGGCCGATCTCGGCGAACAGCGTGTGGACGACGTCCTTGTCCCGGATGACGGTCATCACCTGGCGACGGGCGTGCAGGTCACCGCGCTTGGCGAAGGTCACCAGCTTCTCGGCGTACGGGCGCAGCCGCTTCGCCTTCGCCTCGGTGGTGGTGATCCGCCCGTGCTCGAACAGCGACGTGGCCAGGTTGGCCAGCATCAGCCGCTCGTGCGAGGGGGACCCGCCGAGACGGGGGCCCTTGGTGGGGGTGGGCATGTCGGTCCTTCCTCAGGCGGCCGGGCCGCGGTGCCGGCTGCGTTCCGTGGTGGTGCTGTCGATCGGCGCGCGGCGCGCGCTGTGGTGCATCCGGACCAGTGTGGCGGCCCGGAGGGCGGTGCCGGACGGCGGGTCCACCCGCCGTCCGGCACCGGCCCCGCTGCAGGGTCCACCGCGAGCGTGCGAGCGGTGGGGGCAGTGGGGTCCTCTCAGAGCTGCTCGGTCTCCTGGTAGGAGCCCTCGTCGTACTGGGCCTGGTCGTACGCGGCGGCGTACTCCCCGTGCTGCTGGTAGGCGTCGGTCTCGTAGCCCTCGTCGTAGCTCTCCACCGAGGTGGGGATGAACCCGGGGGGGCTGTCCTTGAGCGCGAGGCCCATCGCCGCGAGCTTCATCTTGACCTCGTCGATCGACTTGGCCCCGAAGTTGCGGATGTCGAGCAGGTCGGCCTCGGAGCGGGTGACGAGCTCACCGACGGTGTGCACGCCCTCGCGCTTGAGGCAGTTGTAGGACCGGACGGTGAGGTCCATGTCCTCGATCGGCATCGAGAAGTTGGCGATGTCGGCGGCCTCGGCCGGGCTCGGCCCGACCTCGATGCCCTCCGCGTCGATGTTCAGCTCGCGCAGCAGGCCGAACAGCTCGACCAGCGTGGAGCCGGCGCTGGCGATCGCGTCGCGCGGGGCGATCGACGGCTTGGTCTCGACGTCGACGACCAGCCGGTCGAAGTCGGTCCGCTGCTCGACGCGGGTCGCCTCGACGGCGTAGGTCACCTTGAGGACCGGGGAGTAGATGGAGTCGACGGGGATCCGGCCGATCTCCTGCCCGGGCTGCTTGTTCTGCGGCGCGGGCACGTAGCCGCGGCCCCGCTCGACGACCAGCTCGATCTCCAGCCGGCCCTTGCCGTTGAGCGTGGCGATGTGCAGCTCGGGGTTGTGCACCTCGACCCCGGCCGGCGGCGCGATGTCCGCGGCGGTGACCTCGCCCGGGCCCTGCTTGCGCAGGTACATGGTCACCGGCTCGTCGGAGTCGGAGCTGACGACCAGGCCCTTGAGGTTGAGGATGATCTCGGTGACGTCCTCCTTGACCCCGGGCACGGTGGTGAACTCGTGCAGGGTCCCCTCGATCCGGATGCTGGTGACAGCAGCGCCGGGGATGGAGGACAGGAGGGTGCGACGCAGGGAGTTGCCCAGGGTGTAGCCGAAGCCCGGCTCGAGCGGCTCGATGACGAACCGCGAGCGCTGCTCGGTGAGGGTCTCCTCGGTCAGCGTCGGACGCTGTGCGATGAGCATTGTGGTGTTCTCCTCAGGTTCCTCCGGCGCCCGCCATATGACGCCGTGAGGGGGTGGTGCTGGCTCCGGCCGGCATCTGTCCGCCGACCGGGGCCGGCCTGGTGCAGGGACCGGGGCCCCTGCACCAGGCGGCGAGCTGCTACTTGGAGTAGAGCTCGACGATCAGCTGCTCCTGGACCGGGGTGTCGATCACCTGGCGGGCCGGCACGCTGTGCACGAGCACGCGCAGCTGGCTGCTGATGACCTCCAGCCACGGCGGCACGGGGCGCTCGCCGGCGCGGGCCTGGGCGATCTCGAAGGGCATCATCTGCCGCGACTTCTCGGCGACCTCGATGATGTCGTTCGCGCTCACGCGGTAGGACGGGATGTCCACCTTGCGGCCGTTGACGCGGATGTGCCCGTGGCGCACCAGCTGGCGGGCCATGTCGCGGGACTCGGCGAAGCCGGCCCGGTAGACCACGTTGTCCAGGCGCGACTCGAGGATCTGCAGCAGGACCTCACCGGTCTTGCCCGACTTCTTGTTCGCCTCTTCGTAGTAGCCGCGGAACTGCTTCTCCAGCACGCCGTAGATGCGGCGGGCCTTCTGCTTCTCGCGCAGCTGCAGCAGGTACTCGCTGTCCTTGCTGCGACCCCGGCCGTGCTCGCCCGGCGGGTAGGGCCGGATCTCGATCGGGCACTTCGGGGACTCGCACTTGCTGCCCTTGAGGAACAGCTTCATCTTCTCGCGCCGGCACATGCGGCAGTCGGCTCCGGTGTAACGGGCCACGTCAGGTACTCCTCGTTCGTCTCGTCAGTGGCCGGTCAGACCCGGCGGCGCTTCTTGGGGCGGCAGCCGTTGTGCGGCTGCGGCGTCACGTCCTGGATCTGGCCCACCTCGAGGCCGGTGGCCTGCAGGGACCGGATGGCGGTCTCGCGGCCGGACCCGGGGCCCTTGACGAAGACGTCGACCTTGCGCATGCCGTGCTCCTGCGCCTTGCGCGCGGCGTTCTCCGCGGCCATCTGGGCGGCGAACGGCGTCGACTTGCGCGAGCCCTTGAAGCCGACGTGGCCGGCCGAGGCCCAGCTGATCACGTTCCCGGTGGGGTCGGTGATCGACACGATGGTGTTGTTGAAGGTGCTCTTGATGTGCGCGGCGCCGTGGGCGACGTTCTTCTTCTCCTTGCGGCGGACCTTCTTGGCACCAGCCGCGGCGCGAGCCCTGGGAGGCATGTCTCTCCGGTTTCCTTCTGATCAGTGGCCAGATGCAGCACGCGTGCGCGCCGTCGCTCCCGCCCTCACGGGTCGCCTGCGACGGCGCGCTGCACGGCTTACTTCTTGCCGGCCTTCTTCTTGCCGGCGATGGTCTTGCGCGGACCCTTGCTCGAGCGAGCGTTGGTGCGGGTGCGCTGACCGTGGACGGGCAGTCCGCGACGGTGACGCAGGCCCTGGTAGCAGCCGATCTCCACCTTGCGGCGGATGTCGGCGGCCACCTCGCGGCGCAGGTCACCCTCGACGCGGAAGTGCTCGTCGATGTAGTCACGCAGCTTCAGCAGGTCCTCGTCGGAGAGGTCCCGGGCGCGCAGGTCGGGGCTGACGCCCGTCGCGGCCAGGGTCTCCTTCGCGGCGGTCTTGCCGATGCCGTAGATGTAGGTGAGCGCGATCTCCATCCGCTTGTCGCGGGGCAGGTCGACGCCGGCCAGTCGTGCCATGTCCAGGTACTCCCTCAGCCCTGCCGCTGCTTGTGGCGGGCGTTGTCGCAGATGACCATGACCCGGCCGTGCCGGCGGATCACCTTGCACTTGTCGCAGATCTTCTTCACCGACGGCTGGACCTTCACCGGTGCCGCCCCTCATTCCTGTCGATCGTGTGGCCGGGCGCTCGCGGGTCCGCGGCGCTCCGGCGGCTTACTTGTAGCGGTAGACGATGCGACCGCGGGTCAGGTCGTAGGGCGAGAGCTCCACGACCACGCGGTCCTCGGGCAGGATGCGGATGTAGTGCTGGCGCATCTTGCCGCTGATGTGGGCGAGCACCCGGTGCCCGTTCTGCAGCTCGACCCGGAACATCGCGTTGGGCAGCGGCTCGACGACGCGACCCTCGACCTCGATGGCCCCGTCCTTCTTCGCCATACCCGACACGGCCTCCCGGCTCGACGGCGCCCACGGGGAGACCCGCTGGGACGCGCTGGTTGATTGCGGAACAGGTGGTGCAGACACTCCCGCGAGGGCGTCCCGCGTCGTACGGCCACAGCACGACGACAGGACGGCGCGAGCGCCAACGGCCACTGTACCCCGCCCCGGCGCGCCTCTCCAACCCGGGCCGCTGTGATCCGGCAGGGTGGTGGAGAGACCCACCTGCCCCCACCGCTCGCACACTCGCGGCGGGACCCTGCAGGTCGGCCGCTAGGTGCGGGGCGTGATCCCGAACGGGGCCAGCCCCGCGACGCCGCCGTCCTCCGCCGTGAGGACCCAGGGGCCCTCCGGGGTGATGGCGACGGTGTGCTCGAAGTGGGCCGCGCGCGACCCGTCCTTGGTCACCACGGTCCAGCCGTCCTCGAGCTCGACGGTGGCCGGGTCCCCCACGGTGACCATCGGCTCGATGGCCAGCGCCAGCCCCGGGACCAGCCGGGGGCCACGGCCGGCCCGGCCGTAGTTCAGGACGTGGGGGTCCTGGTGCATCTCGGTCCCGATGCCGTGCCCGCCGTAGTGGTCGACGATCCCGTAGGGGTGCTCCTCCGCGGTGATCGCCTCCTCGACGGCGTGGCTGATGTCGGTCAGCCGGCCACCGGCGATCGCCCGGGCCAGCCCGGCCCACATCGAGCGCTCGGTGACGGCCAGCAGCGCCGCGTCCTCGGCGGAGGGCTCCCCCACCGTCACGGTCACGGCCGAGTCGCTGTGCCAGCCGTTGAGGATGGCGCCGCAGTCGATGGAGATGTTGTCGCCCTCGGCGAGCACCCGGTCGGGGTTCGGGATGCCGTGGACCACCTCGTCGTTGACCGACGCGCAGATCGTCCCGGTGAAGCCGTGGTAGCCGAGGAAGTTCGGCACCGCGCCCTGCGACCGGATGTGGTCCTCGGCGATCGCGTCGAGCTCCTTGGTGCTGACCCCCGGGCAGACGGCGGCCCGCACCGCCTCCAGGGCGCCTGCCGTGACGAGACCGGAGGCCCGCATGAGCTCGATCTCGTGCGGCGTCTTGATCTGGATCATCCGTCCACTCCACTTCGCCAGCAGCGGGAGGCGTCCCAGGATCCCGGCGGCAGTCATGTGCGCCGCCGCTCCTCAGTCCGCGCTCGGCTGCCCGGTCGGTCCCTCGGGCCGCCCGGCCGACGTCACCCCGAGCGCCGTCATCGCCCGCTCGGTGACCTCCTCGACCGCGCCGATCGCGTCGATGCGGACGAGCAGCCCCTCAGCCTCGTAGAACCCCGACAGGGGTGCGGTCTGTTCCCGGTAGACCTGCAGCCGGTGCCGCACCGTCTCGGGCTTGTCGTCGTCGCGCTGCACCCACTGGCCGTCCACGAGCATGCGCCGGCCGGAGAGCCGTCGCACGAGCTCCTCCTCGTCGACGACGAGCTCCAGGACGCGGTCGAGGCCGTGCCCGAGCTCGCGCAGCGACTCGGCCAGCTGCTCGGCCTGGGCGATGGTCCGGGGGAACCCGTCGAGGAGGAACCCGCCCTTGGCGTCGGTCTCGGCCAACCGGTCCTTGACCATCGCGACGGTGATCTCGTCGGGCACGAGGTCGCCGGCGTCCATGTAGACCTTGGCCGCGAGGCCCAGCTCGGTCTGGCCGCTGACGTTGGCCCGGAAGATGTCGCCCGTGGAGATGGCCGGGACACCGAGCTGTCCGGCGATGATCTGCGCCTGGGTGCCCTTGCCCGCCCCGGGCGGGCCGAGCAGCACGACGCGCACTACTTCAGGAACCCTTCGTAGTTGCGCTGGTTGAGTTGCGTCTCGATCTGCTTCACCGTCTCCAACCCCACTCCCACCATGATCAGCACCGCGGTCCCGCCGAACGGGAAGTTCTGGTTCTGCCCCTGCTGCGTGATCGACAGGAACAGGTTGGGCAACACTGCCACCAGCCCCAGGTAGATCGACCCGGGGAGGGTGATCCGGGACAGCACGTACTGCAGGTACTCGGCGGTGGGCCGACCCGGCCGGATGCCGGGGATGAAGCCGCCGTAGCGCTTCATGTCCTCGGCCCGCTCCTCCGGGTTGAAGGTGATCGACACGTAGAAGTACGTGAAGAACACGATCAGGCCGAAGTAGATCGCGATGTGCGCCGGGCTGCTCTGGTCGATGACGTAGTTCTCGAAGAACCGCCGCACCGGGCCGGTCTCGTCGCCCTGCAGCTGCGTGATGAGCTGCGGCAGGTAGAGCAGCGACGACGCGAAGATCACGGGGATGACGCCGGCCTGGTTGACCTTGAGGGGCAGGTAGGTCGACGTGCCGCCGTACATGCGGCGGCCGACCATGCGCTTGGCGTACTGGACCGGGATCCGCCGCTGGGCCTGCTCGACCCACACCACCGTGCCGATGATGACGACGGCGATGACGCAGACGACGGCGAAGACGAAGCCGCCGCGGGTCTGCAGGATGGAGCCACCCTCGGCGGGGATGCGCGCCGCGATCGAGGTGAAGATCAGCACGGACATGCCGTTGCCGATCCCCTTCTCCGTCAGCAGCTCCCCGAGCCACATGATCACGGCGGTGCCGGCGGTGAGGGCGATGACCAGGACCACGGTCGTCCAGATGGACGTGTCCGGGATGATGTCCTGGGCGCACCCGGGGAACAGCTGACCGCTGCGGGCCAGCGCGATGATCCCGGTGCTCTGCAGGATCGCCAGGGCGATCGTCAGGTAACGGGTGTACTGGGTCAGCTTCTGCTGGCCCGACTGCCCTTCCTTCTTCAGCTGCTCGAAGCGCGGGATGACCACGACCAGCAGCTGCACGATGATGCTCGCCGTGATGTAGGGCATGATCCCGAGCGCGAACACCGACAGCCGGAGCAGCGCGCCGCCGGAGAAGAGGTTGACCAGCGAGTAGAGGTCCCGCTGGTCGGAGGCCTGCGCCTGCTCGAGACAGCTGTTGATCGCCTCCACCGAGACGCCGGGGCCCGGGATCGCGGCACCCAGCCGGTACACGGCGATGATCGCCAGGGAGAACAGCAGCTTGCGCCGGAGGTCTGGCGTCCGGAACGCCGCGGCGAACGCCTGCAGCACGTGCCCTCCCCTGATCGGTCGGATGAGGTTAGCAACGGTGGGGTGCGGACCGGCCGAGCACCCGCTCTCGAGGGTGAGGCGCGCCGTCCGCCGCCCGGGACGGGCCCGGCGCGGCAGGGCCCGGCCGGGTAGCAGACGACCCCCGGGGCGCCTGGTGCGCTCCCCGGGGGTCGTCGGCGGTCAGATGCGGGTGGTGCTGCCCCCGGCCGCGGCGATCTTCTCGGCGGCGGACGACGAGAACGCGTGCGCGTGGACGTGCACCTCGACACCGCCCAGGTCGCCGGTGCCGAGCACCTTCACCGGCTGGCCACGGCGCACGGCGCCGGCCTCGGCGAGAGAGTCGGGGTTCACCGAGCCGCCCTGGGGGAACAGGGTCGCGATCCGGTCGAGGTTGACGACCTGGAAGACGACCTTGTTCCGGTTCTTGAAGCCCGAGAGCTTGGGCAGCCGCATGTGCAGCGGCGTCTGCCCGCCCTCGAACCGCGCGGAGGTGTTGCCCCGCGCGCCGGTGCCCTTGGTGCCGCGACCGGCCGTCTTGCCCTTGGAGCCCTCACCGCGACCCACGCGGGTCTTGGGGGTGTGGGCGCCGGGGGCCGGACGCAGGTGGTGGACCTTGAGAGTCATGAGATGTCCCTACTCAGCCGGGGTTCAGCTGATCTCTTCGACGGTGACCAGGTGCGGCACCGTCGCGACCATCCCGCGGATCTCGGGACGGTCCTCCTGGACGACCGAGTCGTTGATCCCCTTGAGGCCCAGCGAGCGCAGCGTCTGTCGCTGGTTGGGCTTGGTGCCGATCGCGGACTTGACCTGGGTGACCTTCAGCTGCGCCATGTCAGACCCCCTGGCCTGCACGGGCCCGCAGCATGGCCGCGGGCGCGACGTCCTCGAGGGGCAGGCCGCGGCGAGCCGCGATCTCCTCGGGGCGGACGAGGTCCTTCAGCGCCTGCATGGTGGCGTGCACGATGTTGATCGGGTTCGACGAGCCGAGGCTCTTCGACAGCACGTCGTGGATGCCGGCGCACTCGAGGACGGCGCGCACCGGGCCACCGGCGATGACACCGGTACCGGGGCTGGCCGGCTTGAGCAGCACGACACCGGCCGCCGCCTCACCCTGCACCGGGTGGGGGATGGTGCTGGCGATCCGGGGCACCTTGTAGAAGTGCTTCTTGGCCTCCTCGACGCCCTTGGCGATCGCCGCGGGCACCTCCTTGGCCTTGCCGTAGCCGACGCCCACGGTGCCGTCGCCGTCGCCCACGATCACCAGCGCGGTGAAGCTGAAGCGCCGACCGCCCTTGACGACCTTGGAGACGCGGTTGATCGCCACCACGCGCTCGATGTAGTTGCTCTTCTCGGCAGGCGCGCCGCCGGGCCCCCGCCCGCCGTCACGACGGTCGCGGCGGTCGTTGCCGCCGCCGGCGCCGCCGCCGCGTCGCTGTGGTCCTGGCATCAGACGTCCCTCTCGATCTTCTCGTTCGCGGTGTGGCTCATCAGAAGTCCAGCCCGCCCTCGCGGGCGCCGTCGGCCAGCGCGGCGATGCGGCCCTGGTAGCGGTTGCCGCCCCGGTCGAACACGACCGCGGTGATCCCCGCGGCCTTGGCCCGCTCGGCGACGAGGGCACCCACCTGGCGCGCCAGGGTGGACTTGTCCCCCTCGGCGCTGCGCAGGCTCGGGTCCAGCGTGGAGGCACTGACCAGGGTACGGCCGACGGTGTCGTCGACGACCTGGACGTGGATGTGCCGCGAGCTGCGGTTGACCACCAGGCGCGGACGCTCCGACGTGCCCGAGACCCGCTTGCGCAGCCGGTTGTGCCGGCGCAGGCGGGAGACCCGCCGCGCGGTGCTGATGTCGGTGCCGACGGGCTTGTGCACCCGAGCGGCAGCCTTCTCGGTCTGTGCCATCACTTACCCGTCTTCCCGACCTTGCGCTTGATGACCTCGCCCTGGTAGCGCACGCCCTTGCCCTTGTACGGGTCCGGACGGCGCAGCTTGCGGATGTTGGCCGCGACCTGCCCCACCTGCTGCTTGTCGATCCCGTCCACCCGCAGGCGGGTCGGGGACTCGACGGTGAAGGTGATGCCCTCAGGGGCACGCACCGGCACCGGGTGGCTGTAGCCCAGCGCGAACTCGAGGTCCGAGCCACGCGCCTGGACGCGGTAACCGACACCGACGATCTCGAGGGTCTTGCTGTACCCCGTGGTGACGCCGGTGATCATGTTGGCGATCAGGGTGCGCGACAGCCCGTGCAGGGCGCGGCTCTCCCGCTCGTCGTTGGGGCGCTGCACGCTCAGCGTGCCGTCCTCGCCGCGGGCGACGGTGATGGGCGCCGCGACGGTGTGGCGCAGCGAGCCCTTGGGGCCCGTGACACTGACGGTCTGACCGTCGATGGCGACGTCCACGCCGCTGGGCACGGGAACCGGGAGTCGTCCGATCCGTGACATCTGCTCGTCCCCTTACCAGACGTAGGCGAGGACTTCCCCGCCCACGCCCTTCTTGTTCGCCTGCCGGTCGGTCAGCAGCCCGGTCGAGGTGGAGATGATCGCCACCCCGAGGCCGCCGAGCACCTTGGGCAGTGCGGTCGACTTGGCGTACACCCGCAGACCGGGCTTGGAGACGCGCCGGACACCGGCGATGCTCCGCTCACGGTTGGGGCCGTACTTCAGGTCGATCACCAGCTGCTTGCGCGCGGTGCCGTCCTGCTCGACCTCGTCGACGCGCCAACCGGCGATGTACCCCTCCTGCTGGAGGATCTCCGCGATGTGCGTCTTCAGCTTGGAGGACGGCATCGTCGTGGAGTCGTGGTACGCCTGGTTGGCGTTCCGGATCCGCGTGAGCATGTCCGCGATCGGGTCGGTCATCGTCATGGGTGTGGTGCCTCTCTCGCCGCGGTTCCTCACGCGCTGTGCGCGGGCCTCTCGGCGATCAGTGGTGCTCGCTGTGTGACGTGCTGGAGCGGCCCGGCTGCAGGGCCCCACGGCGCGCGGAGCGTGTCGTGGGAGGCAGCCGGGTCCTTCACCAGCTGGACTTGCTGACGCCCGGGAGCTCGCCGGCGTGGGCCATCTCCCGCAGGCAGATCCGGCACAGGCCGAACTTGCGGAAGACCGAGTGCGGACGGCCGCACCGCTGGCATCGGGTGTAGCCGCGGACCGCGAACTTGGGCTTGCGGGCCGCCTTGTTGATCAGCGCCTTCTTGGCCATCTGTCTGTCTCCTCGCCCCGGCTCAGCGGGTGGTGGTCACGACGGGCTGGCCGGCGAACGGGAAGCCCAGCAGGCGGAGGAGCTCGCGACCCTCCTCGTCATTCGTGGCGGTGGTGACCAGCGTGATGTCCATGCCGCGGGGACGGTCGATCTTGTCGACGTCGATCTCGCGGAACATCGACTGCTCGGTCAGCCCGAACGTGTAGTTGCCGTGACCGTCGAACTGCTTGGCGGACAGGCCGCGGAAGTCACGGATGCGGGGCAGGGCCAGCGACAGCAGCCGGTCCAGGAACTCCCACATGCGGTCGCCACGCAGGGTCACCTTGGCGCCGATCGGCATGCCCTCGCGCAGCTTGAACTGCGCGATGGACTTCCGGGCCCGGACGACGGCCGGCTTCTGACCGGTGATGGCGGTGAGGTCGCGGACCGCGCCGTCCATCAGCTTCGCGTCGCGGGTGGCCTCGCCGACGCCCATGTTGACGACGATCTTCGTCAGCCGCGGGATCTGCATGACGTTGTCGTAGTTGAACTCCGACTGCAGCGCCGGCGCGATCTCCGCGCGGTAACGCTCGAGCAGGCGGGGCAGCTCACGGGTGGGTGCACTCATGGGGTCAGAGGTCCTTACCGGTGCGCCGCGAGACCCGGATGCTGCGGCCTTCCTCGTCCTTGCGGTAGCCGACCCGGGTCGGCTTGTCCTCGGAGTCGATCACCATCACGTTGCTCACGTGGATGGGAGCCTCCTGCGTGACGATCCCGCCCGACTGGGCACCACGCTGGTTGGAGCTGATCCGGGTGTGCTTCTTCACCCGGCCCACGCCCTCCACGAGGACCTTCTGCTGCTTGGGGTAGGCGGCGATCACGCGGCCCTTGGCGCCCTTGTCCTTGCCGGACAGCACGACGACCGTGTCGCCCTTCTTGACCTTCATCGAGGGGGTCTTCTCGGCCATGGTCACAGCACCTCCGGGGCGAGCGAGATGATCCGCATGAAGCGCTTGTCGCGGAGCTCCCGGCCGACGGGGCCGAAGATGCGCGTACCGCGCGGGTCGCCGCTGTCGCGGATGATGACCGCGGCGTTCTCGTCGAAGCGGATGTAGGAGCCGTCCGGACGACGACGCTCCTTCACCGTGCGGACCACGACGGCCTTGACCACGTCACCGCGCTTGACGCCGGCGCCGGGCAGCGCGTCCTTGACGGTGGCGACGATCACGTCGCCGATGCCCGCGTAGCGTCGCCCGGACCCGCCGAGAACACGGATGCAGAGGATCTCCTTCGCACCGGTGTTGTCGGCGACCCGCAGTCGCGACTCCTGCTGGATCACGTCCTACTCCCTGATCTTTCGATGTGACAGCCGGGCCGGAACGGTGAACCGGCTGTCCGGTACCCACGTGCGGACGCACCGGCAGCGTTCGCCGCCGGTGCGTCCGAGGCACGGGTACCGGGATGCGGCGCGCACCCTGAGGGCGCGCCAGTCGTCCAGCGTACCTGCTCCTGGACCTCCCCCGGAGGGGCGCTGGTCACTCGGCCCACGTGCGGGCCGAGTGACCGGGGATCACTTGGCCTTCTCGAGGACCTCGACCAGCCGCCACCGCTTGGTGGCCGACAGCGGCCGGGTCTCCATGATCTGCACGCGGTCACCGATGCCGGCGACCTGCTGCTCGTCGTGGGCCTTCAGCTTGCTCGTGCGACGGATGACCTTGCCGTAGAGGCCGTGCTTCACGCGGTCCTCGACCTCGACGACGATCGTCTTGTCCATCTTGTCGCTGACCACGAGGCCCTCACGGACCTTGCGGTAGCCACGACCGGCCAGGCCGGGGCCCGACGCGGCAGCAGTGTTCGGCGTAGCCGCCGACTGGGGCTCGCTCATGCCACACCCTCGTTCGGGGCGACCGAGAGACCGAGCTCGCGCTCGCGCATGATCGTGTAGATCCGGGCGATGTCGCGGCGAACGGTCTGCAGCCGCCGGTTGTTGTCCAGCTGGCCGGTGGCCACCTGGAACCGCAGGTTGAACAGTTCTTCCTTCGACTCGCGCAGCCGCGTGGCGAGCTCCTCGGCGGAGAGCTCACGCAGCTCGGGAGCGGTCAGACCGGCGGCCATCACACCTCTCCTTCACGAGTGATGAAGCGGCACTTCATGGGGAGCTTGTGGATCGCGCGGCGCATGGCCTCGCGGGCCACCGGCTCGGCGACGCCGGAGAGCTCGAACATGATGCGGCCCGGCTTGACGTTGGCGACCCACCACTCGGGCGAGCCCTTACCCGAACCCATGCGGGTCTCGGCCGGCTTCTTGGTGAGCGGACGGTCCGGGTAGATCGAGATCCAGACCTTCCCGCCACGGCGGATGTGCCGGGTCATGGCGATACGGGCCGACTCGATCTGCCGGTTGGTCACGTACGCCGGCTCGAGGGCCTGGATGGCGTACTCACCGAAGTTGATCGCGGTGCCGCCCTTGGCCCGGCCCGATCGGCTCGGGTGGTGCTGCTTGCGGTGCTTGACGCGCCGTGGGATCAGCACGTGTCAGCCCTCCGTCGTGTTCTGTGCGGCCGTGTTCTCGGCCGCGGCGGTGGCCTCGGCGCCCGCGCTCTCGGCGACGGTCTGCTCGGGAGCGACCTCGCCCGAGGTCGCGGCCACGGCGCTCTCGGTGGTGTCGACCGGACCGGTCGAGGACTCGACCGCGGCGCGGCCGGCCTCGGTGCCGCCGGCGGTGGTGCCGGACGAGCCGGACCGGCGCGGACGCTGGGCGCGCTCACGGCGCTGCTGCCGCGCGGCGAGGGCCTCGAGGGCCTCCCGCTCGGCACGCGAGCCGCTGACGTCACCCTTGTAGATCCAGACCTTCACGCCGATGCGGCCGAAGGTGGTCCGGGCCTCGTAGATGCCGTAGTCGATGTTCGCGCGCAGCGTGTGCAGCGGCACCCGACCCTCGCGGTAGAACTCCGACCGGCTCATCTCGGTGCCGCCCAGGCGCCCGGAGCACTGCACCCGGATGCCCTTGACCTGCGGGCTGCGCTGGGCCGACTGCATGGCCTTGCGCATGGCGCGACGGAAGCTCACGCGGCTGGAGAGCTGCTCGGCGACGCCCTGGGCGACCAGCTGCGCGTCGGACTCGGGGTTCTTGACCTCGAGGATGTTCAGCTGCACCTGCTTGCCGGTGAGCTTCTCCAGCTCGCCACGGATGCGGTCGGCCTCCGCCCCACGCCGGCCGATGACGATGCCCGGCCGGGCGGTGTGGATGTCGACGCGGACGCGGTCGCGGGTGCGCTCGATCTCGACCTTGGAGATCCCGGCCCGCTCCATCCCCTTGCTCATGAGCTTGCGGATGGCCACGTCTTCCTTGACGTAGTCCTTGTAGAGCTTGTCGGCGTACCACCGGGACTTGTAGTCGGTGGTGATGCCCAGTCGGAACCCGTGCGGGTTGACCTTCTGACCCACTAGCGGGTCCCTCCTCTCGTGTTGCTGCTCTGCTGCTGGGTCGCCGGGCCGGACTGGCCGGTGCGGCGGCGGGCGGTGCGCGACTTGCCGGCCAGCTCGGCGCTGGACGACACCTCGGCCACCTCGACGGTGATGTGGCACGTCCGCTTGTTGATGCGGTACGCGCGACCCTGGGCCCGCGGACGGATCCGCTTGAGCGTCGGGCCCTCGTCGACGTACGCCGCGCTGACGACGAGCGCGGCCGGGTCCAGCCGCAGGTTGTGCTCGGCGTTGGCGACGGCGCTGGCGACGACCTTGAGCACCGGCTCACTGGCGGCCTGCGGCGCGAAGCGCAGCAGGGCCAGGGCCTCGTCGGTCGGCAGGTAGCGGATGAGGTCCACCACCCGGCGTGCCTTCATGGGGGTGACGCGGACGAACCGGGCCGTAGCCCGGGCGACCGGCGCCTCCTGTCCCACCTGGGAAGTCATGTGGATTCTCTCTCTACCTGGTCAGCCGCGCCGGGACCGGCGGTCGTCCTTGACGTGCCCACGGAACGTGCGGGTGGGCGCGAACTCGCCGAGCTTGTGCCCGACCATGGCCTCGGTCACGAACACCGGGACGTGCTTGCGGCCGTCGTGCACGGCGATCGTGTGCCCGAGCATGTCGGGGATGATCGTCGAGCGGCGCGACCAGGTCCGGATGACGGTCTTGGTGCCCTTCTCGTTCTGCGCGTCCACCTTCTTGAGCAGGTGGTCGTCGACGAACGGGCCCTTCTTCAGGCTGCGTGGCATGTCTGTCGGACTCCTCTACCCGCTCAGCGCTTCTTGTTGGTGCGCCGGCGGCGCACGATCAGGGCGTCACTGGCCTTGCGCTTGCGCGTCCGGCCCTCCGGCTTGCCCTTCGGGTTCACCGGGTGGCGACCACCGGAGGTCTTGCCCTCACCACCACCGTGCGGGTGGTCCACCGGGTTCATGGCGACACCGCGGACGGTCGGGCGCTTGCCCTTCCACCGCATGCGGCCGGCCTTGCCCCAGTTGATGTTCGACTGCTCGGCGTTGCCCACCTCGCCGACGGTCGCGCGGCAGCGGACGTCGACGTTGCGGATCTCGCCCGACGGCATGCGCAGCTGCGCGAGTCGACCCTCACGGGCCACCAGCTGGACGCTGGTGCCGGCCGAGCGGGCGATCTTCGCGCCGCCACCGGGACGGAGCTCGATGGCGTGAACCACGGTGCCGACCGGGATGTTCCGCAGCGGCAGGTTGTTGCCCGGCTTGATGTCGGCCGCGGGACCGCACTCCACCGTGTCGCCCTGCTTGAGCCGGGCCGGCGCGAGGATGTAGCGCTTCTCGCCGTCGGCGAAGTGCAGCAGCGCGATGCGCGAGGTGCGGTTCGGGTCGTACTCGATGTGCGCGACCTTCGCCGGCACGCCGTCCTTGTCGGCCCGGCGGAAGTCGATCACCCGGTAGGCGCGCTTGTGCCCGCCGCCCTGGTGCCGCGCGGTGACCTTCCCGTGCACGTTGCGCCCGCCGCGACCGTGCAGCGGCCGGACCAGCGACTTCTCGGGATGGTCGCGGGTGACCTCGGCGAAGTCGGCGACGCTGGAGCCACGGCGGCCCGGCGTCGTCGGCTTGTACTTGCGGATAGCCATTGCTGACTCAGTCCTCTATCTCTGGTCCGAACGGTCGCGGCGCTCAGGCGCCGGGACCACCGAAGATCTCGATGCGGTCGCCGGGCGCCAGCGAGACGATGGCCCGCTTGGTGTCCTTGCGCTTGCCGAGCTTGTTGCCCCGGCTGCGCTTGCGCTTGCCCTGGCGGTTGATGGTGTTCACGCCGAGGACCTTCACGTTGAAGATCTGCTCGACCGCGATCTTGATCTGCGTCTTGTTGGCCTCGGGCAGGACGACGAACGTGTACTGGTTGTCGTCGAGGAGGCCGTAGCTCTTCTCCGAGATGACCGGGGACAGCAGGACGTCCCGGGGGTCGCGGACGCTCACTTGGTCTCCTCGCTGGCGTCGGTGGTGCCGTCCTCGGTGGGCGCCGTGGCGTCGGCACCGGCGTTGGCGGCCTCGGCCTGCGCGACCGGAGCCGCGGCTGCCTCGGCGGCGGTGGCCGGAGCGGCCTCCTGCGGCGTGGTGGCGGTGGGCGCGGCAGTCCTCGCGGCGGACGTCGTCTCCGGGGCCGGCTCGGCCGGGCTCTCGCCCAGGTCGAGGTCGGTCGTCCCCTCACCCTGGATCGACGGGATGGCGCCCGGGATGTCCGGCGTCGTGAGGTCGGGCTTCTCCACACCGCGGCTCTTGCCGCCGGCCGGGCCGGCGACGAACTCGGCGAGCGCGGCCTCGGTGAAGACGACCTCGTCGGCGACCAGGACGTCGTAGGTGTTGAGCTGACCGGCCTCGATCAGGTGCACCTGCGGCACGTTGCGCAGGCTCACCCAGTTGAGGACGTCGTCGTGGTCGAGGACCACCAGGACGCGCTTGGCGGAGGTGATCGCCTCGAGCGTGGCCAGCGCGGCCTTGGTCTTCGGCGCGTCGCCGTCGACGAAGGTGCTCACCACGTGCACGCGGTCCTCGCGGGCCCGGTCGGAGAGGGCACCGCGCAGGGCGGCGGCCTTCATCTTCTTCGGGGTCTTCTGCGTGTAGTCCCGCGGCTGCGGGCCGTGGACGGTGCCACCGCCGGCGAACTGCGGCGCACGCGTCGAGCCCTGGCGGGCGCGGCCGGTGCCCTTCTGGCGGTACGGCTTGGCGCCGCCACCGCTGACCTGGCCACGGGTCTTCGTCGCGTGCGTGCCCTGGCGGGCGGCGGCCAGCTGGGCCACCACGACCTGGTGCATCAGCGCGACGTTGGCCGACGCGTCGAAGAGCTCACCGGGCAGCGTCACGCTGCCGGAGGTCTCCCCTGCCGGGGTCCGGACGTCGACCTGGCGGTCGGTCCGGGTCTGGGTCGACTGGGTCACTGGTTGTCACTCCCCACGGGGCCGCCCTTGACGGCCGAGCGGACGAGCACGAGGCCGCCCTTCGGGCCCGGGATCGCGCCCTTGATCAACAGCAGCCCACGCTCGGCGTCCACCGCGTGCACGTTGAGCGAGAGGGTGGTCGTCTTCACCGCGCCCATGCGGCCGGCCATGCGCAGGCCCTTGAAGACGCGGCCGGGGGTCGAGGCCCCGCCGATGGAACCGGGCGACCGGTGCTTGCGCTGCGTGCCGTGCGCGGCGCCCAGGCCGCGGAAGCCGTGCCGCTTCATGACACCGGCCGTGCCCTTGCCCTTGCTGGTGCCGATGACGTCGACCTTCGCGACGCCGTCGAAGACCTCGGCGGTCAGCTCCTGGCCGACCGTGTAGTTCGAGGCGTCCTCGGTGCGCAGCTCGACCAGGTGACGACGCGGCGTGACGCCCGCCTTGGCGAAGTGCCCGCCCTCGGGCTTGTTCACCTTGCGCGGGTCGATCTCGCCGAACCCGAGCTGGACGGCGGAGTAGCCGTCGACCTCGGGGGTGCGCACCTGGGTCACCACACACGGGCCCGCCTTGACGACGGTCACCGGCACGATGCGGTTGTTCTCGTCGAAGACCTGGGTCATGCCCAGCTTCTCGCCGAGGAGACCACGGAATGTGCTCGCCATGTCTGCTGACTGCCCTTACTGGATGTTCACGTCGACCGAGGCCGGCAGGTCGATGCGCATGAGCGCGTCGACCGTCTTCGGCGTCGGGTCGAGGATGTCGATGAGCCGCTTGTGCGTGCGCATCTCGAAGTGCTCCCGCGAGTCCTTGTACTTGTGCGGCGAGCGGATGACGCAGTACACGTTCTTCTCCGTCGGCAGCGGCACCGGGCCGACGACGCGCGCACCGGTCTTGGTCACCGTGTCGACGATGCGCCGCGCCGAGGCGTCGATCGCCTCGTGGTCGTAGGCCTTCAGCCGGATGCGGATCTTCTGTCCCGCCATCGCTGTCTTCTGCTCCTGCCGATCGGTGTCTGTTCTAGCTGGGGAACGCCGGGTGGTCGCAGACCTCATCCGGTCTGGCCCCAGCGGGATGGGTGGCGCTGCACACAGGCGACGGCCACCCGGGGACGGGCGGCGGCGCGGGATCGCACCGCCGCCCGTCGGGAGGACTACTTGATGATCTTGGTGACGCGACCAGCGCCGACGGTGCGGCCACCCTCACGGATGGCGAACCGCAGGCCCTCCTCCATGGCGATCGGCTGGATCAGCTCGACCGTCATCTCGGTGTTGTCGCCCGGCATGACCATCTCGGTGCCGGCCGGCAGGGTCACGACGCCCGTGACGTCCGTGGTCCGGAAGTAGAACTGCGGACGGTAGTTGTTGAAGAACGGCGTGTGACGGCCACCCTCGTCCTTCGAGAGGATGTAGACCGAGCCCTCGAAGTTGGTGTGCGGGGTGATCGAGCCGGGCTTCACGACGACCTGGCCGCGCTCCACGTCCTCGCGCTTGATGCCGCGAAGCAGCAGACCGACGTTGTCGCCGGCCTGGCCCTGGTCGAGCAGCTTGCGGAACATCTCGACGCCGGTGACGGTGGTCTTGGTCGACGAGGAACGGATGCCGACGATCTCGACCTCCTCGTTCACCTTGACGATGCCGCGCTCCACGCGACCGGTGACGACGGTGCCGCGACCGGTGATGGTGAAGACGTCCTCGACGGGCATGAGGAACGGCTTGTCGATCTCACGCTGCGGCTCGGGGATCGCGGTGTCGACGGCGTTCATCAGCTCCATGAGCTTGTCGCCCCACTCCGCGTCGCCCTCGAGCGCCTTGAGCGCGGACACGCGCACCACGGGGACGTCGTCGCCCGGGAACTCGTACTCGCTGAGCAGCTCGCGGACCTCCAGCTCGACGAGCTCGAGGATCTCCTCGTCGTCGACCATGTCGGCCTTGTTGAGCGCCACGACGATGTAGGGGACGCCGACCTGGCGGGCCAGGAGGACGTGCTCCTTGGTCTGCGGCATGGGGCCGTCGGTCGCCGCGACCACCAGGATGGCGCCGTCCATCTGCGCCGCACCGGTGATCATGTTCTTGATGTAGTCGGCGTGACCGGGGCAGTCGACGTGCGCGTAGTGACGGTTCTCCGTCTGGTACTCGACGTGCGCGATCGAGATCGTGATGCCGCGGGCCTTCTCCTCGGGCGCCTTGTCGATCTGGTCGAAGGCGGAGGCCTCGTTGAGGTCCGGGTACTTGTCGTGCAGCACCTTGGTGATCGCCGCGGTCAGCGTCGTCTTGCCGTGGTCGATGTGCCCGATGGTGCCGATGTTGACGTGCGGCTTGGTCCGCTCGAACTTGGCCTTGGCCACTGGGTTCCTCTCCTCGTGGTCTCGCGTCGTGCGCGAACTCTGGGGTGGGCTTGCTGGGGGCCCGGGCGGGGGCTTACCCCCGCCCGGCAGGTCACTCGCCGGTCGCCTTGGCGATGATTTCCTTGGCGACGTTCTGCGGGACCTCGGCGTACGAGTCGAACACCATGGTGTAGCTCGCCCGCCCCTGGGTGCGGCTGCGCAGGTCGCCCACGTAGCCGAACATCTCCGAGAGCGGGACCAGGGCCCGGACGACGCGGGCGCCGGAGCGCTCCTCCATCGCCTGGATCGTCCCGCGCCGGGAGTTCAGGTCGCCGATGACGTCGCCCATGTAGTCCTCGGGCGTGACGACCTCGACGGCCATGAGCGGCTCGAGCAGGGCCGGGCTGGCCTTGCGTGCGGCCTCCTTGAAGACCATCGAGCCGGCGATCTTGAAGGCCATCTCCGAGGAGTCGACCTCGTGGTACTGACCGTCGACCAGCGTGGCCTTGACACCCACCAGCGGGTAGCCGGCGAGGACGCCGTACTGCATCGCGTCCTGGATGCCCTGGTCCACCGAGGGGATGTACTCCTTGGGGATGCGGCCGCCGGTCACGGCGTTCTCGAACTCGTAGGTCGGCCCGTCGCCGGAGACCTCGAGCGGCTCCAGGGTGACCTGGACCTTCGCGAACTGGCCGGACCCACCGGTCTGCTTCTTGTGCGTGTAGTCGTACTTCTCGACGGCCTTGCGGATCGTCTCGCGGTACGCCACCTGCGGCTTGCCGACGTTGGCCTCGACCTTGAACTCGCGCCGCATGCGGTCGACGAGGATCTCCAGGTGCAGCTCGCCCATGCCGGAGATGACCGTCTGACCGGTCTCCTCGTCGAGGCGGACCTGGAAGGTCGGGTCCTCCTCGGCCAGCTTCTGGATGGCGGTGCCGAGCTTCTCCTGGTCGCTCTTGGTCTTCGGCTCGATGGCGACCGAGATGACCGGGGCCGGGAAGGTCATCGACTCCAGGATCACCGGCTTCTGCGGGTCGCTGAGCGTGTCACCCGTGGTGGTCTGCTTCAGGCCCACGACCGCGACGATCTGGCCGGCGCCCACGCCCTCGCGCTCCTCGCGCTTGTTGGCGTGCATCTGGTAGATCTTGCCGATCCGCTCCTTGCGGTCCTTGGTGCTGTTGAGCACCGGGGACCCGGAGTTGACCTTGCCCGAGTAGACCCGGATGTAGGTCAGCTTGCCGAGGTGCTGGTCGGTCTGGATCTTGAAGGCCAGCGCCGAGAAGGGCTCGTCCTCGTCGGCGTGCCGGATGACCTCGGTCTCGCCGTCCAGCGCGGTGCCGACGATCGCCTCGACGTCCAGCGGGCTGGGCAGGTAGTCGACGACGGCGTCGAGCAGGGGCTGCACGCCCTTGTTCTTGAACGCCGTGCCGGTGAGCACCGGGTTGACCTGAGCCGCGATGGTGGCCTTGCGGATGGCCGCCTTCAGCCGCTCGACGGAGATCTCCTCACCGCCGAGGTAGGCCTCCATGAGGTCGTCGTCGGTCTCGGCGATCGCCTCGAGGAGCTTCTCGCGGTACTCGGCGGCCTGGTCGGCGAGCTCGGCCGGGATCTCCTCGACCGCGTAGTCCTCACCCATCTTGGTCTCGCCGCGCCAGGTGAGGGCACGCATCTGCACCAGGTCGACGACGCCGATGAAGTCGGCCTCGGCACCGATCGGCAGCTGCAGCACCAGCGGGTTGGCACCCAGGCGCTCGACCATCATGTCGACGCAGCGGAAGAAGTCCGCGCCGGTCCGGTCCAGCTTGTTGACGAAGCACATGCGCGGGACGCCGTACTTCTCGGCCTGCCGCCAGACCTGCTCGGTCTGCGGCTCCACGCCGGCGACACCGTCGTAGACCGCGACGGCACCGTCGAGCACCCGCAGCGACCGCTCCACCTCGACGGTGAAGTCGACGTGCCCGGGGGTGTCGATGATGTTGATGTCGTGGTCGTTCCAGGAGCACTTCGTCGCGGCGGACGTGATGGTGATGCCGCGCTCCTGCTCCTGCTCCATCCAGTCCATCGTGGCCGCGCCGTCGTGGACCTCACCGATCTTGTAGTTGATACCGGTGTAGAAGAGGATGCGCTCGGTCGTCGTGGTCTTGCCGGCGTCGATGTGCGCCATGATCCCGATGTTGCGGGTCCTGGCGAGGGTGGCCTTGGTGTCGGCCATGACTCTCTCCTCTGTGGTTCGCAGTGCGCGTGCGGGGTGGTCCAGGGGTGGCCCGGTCCACCCGCCGGCCGCGGGGGCTGGCGGAGCCAGCCGGGGGAGCACTTACCAGCGGTAGTGCGCGAAGGCCTTGTTCGACTCGGCCATCTTGTGGGTGTCCTCGCGGCGCTTGACCGCGGCACCGAGGCCGTTGCTCGCGTCGAGCAGCTCGTTCATCAGGCGCTCGGTCATCGTCTTCTCGCGGCGCGCCCGGCTGTACTGGATCAGCCAGCGCAGGCCCAGCGTGGTGCTCCGCGAGGCGCGGACCTCGACCGGGACCTGGTAGGTCGCTCCACCGACGCGGCGGCTGCGGACCTCGAGGGCGGGCTTGACGTTGTCCAGCGCGCGCTTGAGGGTCACCACCGGGTCGGTGTCGGTCTTGTCCCGGCAACCCTCGAGGGCGCCGTAGACGATCGACTCGGCGACCGAGCGCTTGCCGTCGACGAGCACCTTGTTGATCAGCTGGGTCACCAGAGGCGACTGGTACACCGGGTCGGCGACCAGCGGCCGGCGCGGCGCGGGGCCCTTGCGCGGCATGTCAGCTCTTCTCCTTCTTCGCGCCGTACCGGCTGCGAGCCTGCTTGCGGTTGCGGACACCCTGGGTGTCGAGCGAGCCGCGGATGATCTTGTAGCGCACGCCGGGCAGGTCCTTCACACGGCCGCCACGCACGAGCACCATCGAGTGCTCCTGCAGGTTGTGCCCGACGCCCGGGATGTAGGCGGTCACCTCGATGCCACTGGTGAGGCGAACACGAGCGACCTTGCGCAGGGCCGAGTTCGGCTTCTTCGGCGTCGTCGTGTACACGCGGGTGCACACACCACGACGCTGAGGGGAGCCCTTCAGCGCCGGGGTCTTGGTCTTCTCGACCTTGTCCTCGCGGCCCTTGCGGACCAGCTGGTTGATCGTGGGCATGGGTGGCCTGGATCTCCTACCTGCGCTGCGACGTGCTGTGGACGGTGCTCTGGTCTGTCGTACTCGGGGTGCCGGTCCTGCTGGGGTCCTACCCGGCCCGCGGCGTGGACCACCACCGGTCCCCGCGGTCGGGCGTGTCGCCTTCCCCGGAACCGGCCGGCGATTCATACCGGTTCGGTCGCCCCCCGCGACTCGGCGCCACCACCTGTCGGCAGGCGCACCGCGAACGGGAGCAGGCCCAGGGCACCCTGGGCACGGCTGACCACGATACCCGCGTGCCGGAACCCGGTCAAAGCCGGGTCCGCCACACCTCGGCGGGCGGGGTCAGGCCCCGTCCACCGGGCTCGTACGTCCTGGTGAACGCCCTCCGCACCCGGGGTGTTCCCGGGGTGGGCCGACCCGACGTCGGGGCCCGGCAGTGGCGGCGACTGTACCGCCTCGCCGGTCGGCCGACCGGCCCTCCGGCACGCGACACCCCGGGGGCGTCCGGCGGCCGGGGGCAGTCGCGCGAGTGTCGTACCCCGGCCCTACGGTCGGTGTCAGGACGCCCACCGACCGCCACCGGAGGATGCCGTGCACGTCGACCTGGCCCGCGAGCTGAAGACCCACCTGGCCGCGCGCCTGGCCGAGACCGGGGGGCTGGTCACCGCCAGTGACGTGGGCGGCCCCCGCGGCTGGGCCCGTCCCGCCCTCGGCCTGGCGCCCATCGGCCCCGACCAGGCCCACCTGGCCATCCGGCTGGCGGTGAAGGACGACGCCGACGTCCTCCTCGCCGGCCTGGACGACGCGGTGCTCGACGAGATCGACGTCCGGGTGATCGGGCCGGTGCGGGCCCTCTCCTCCCCCACCCCCGACCAGCTGCAGCGTCGGGCCCGCCCCCTGCACCCCGGCCTCTCCGTGGCGCACGTCGCGGTGACGGCGGGGACCCTGGGCGGGTTCGTCCGGGTCGACGGGCGGCTGGCGATGCTGTCGAACAACCACGTGCTGGCCGCGAGCGATGCCGCCACCCTGGGGGACCCGGTGCTGCAGCCGGGCCCGGCGGACGGCGGCGTGCCCGACGCCGACCGCGTCGCCACGCTGGCGGCCTTCGTGCGGTTCCGGGGCGACGGCGGGACCAACCTGGTCGACGCCGCCGTCGCCGTCCTCGACCCCGAGGTGCCGGCAGAGCCCGGCCGACTCCCGGGCGGCCCGCTCGCCGACGAGGCACCCGACGTGGACGACGTGGACCCCGACGAGCGGGTGGAGAAGGTGGGCCGCACCACCGGCCACACGCTCGGCCGGATCACCGCCGTGGAGGTCGACGGGGTCACGGTGCAGTACGACGACGCGGTGCACACCTTCGACGACCAGGTGGAGGTCGAGGGGCTCAGCGGGGGCTTCAGCGCGGGCGGCGACAGCGGCTCGGTGATCTGGCGGAGCGCCGACCGGGCGCCGCTGGGGCTGCTCTTCGCCGGCAGCGAGACCGGCGGTCGCAACGGCGGCGGGGTCACCTACGCCAACCCGATGGCCACGGTGCTGGAGCTGCTCGACCTGGAGTGGGTGCCCGCGTAGCCGCCGGCCCCTGCAGGGTCCCGCCGCGAGCCTGCGAGTGGTGCGGAGCAGGGGGTCCTCCTACTGTCGCGCCGGGCTGATCAGGGGCACCATGGGTGCCATGACCGACCGGGCCTCCGCCTCAGCCGCCAAGCGGACCCTCAGCGCGCGGCTGGCCGCCGATCCCGGCGTCGTGGGCGTGGGCGTGGCCCGCGGTGAGAGCGGCTACGTGGTCAAGGTGAACCTGGCCGACACGCACGCGGCCAGCCGCGTCCCCGGCGACATCGACGGCGTGCGCGTCGTCACCGAGGTCGTGGGGGCCGTCCGCGCCCTCTGAGCCGCGCGAGGCCGGTCTGCGCTGCCGATACGGTCGGCTCCGGTGCCGACGAGGGCGCCGCCGACCTGAGGAGTGGACGTGCGCATCGGCATCCAGGCCAGCTACAGCGGTGGGTTCCGTGAGACCGCCGCGGAGATCCGCGACCTCGAGTCCGCTGGGCTCGACCTCGCGATGGTGGCGGAGGTCTACACCTTCGACGCGGTGAGCCAGCTCGGGTACCTGGCGGCGGTGACCCAGCGGGTCGAGCTGATGAGCGGCATCTTCCCCATCTACAGCCGCACCCCCGCCCTGACCGCCATGACCGCGGCGGGGCTGGACTTCGTGTCCGACGGCCGGTTCACGCTGGGCCTGGGCGCCTCGGGCCCGCAGGTCATCGAGGGCTGGCACGGGGTCCGCTACGACGCCCCCCTGCAGCGCACCCGCGAGATCGTGGAGATCTGCCGGCAGGTCTGGCGCCGCGAGCGGCTCGTCCACGACGGGCCGAAGTACACCATCCCGCTGCCGGCGGACCAGGGCAGCGGCCTGGGCAAGCCGCTCAAGCTCATCAACACGCCGGTGCGGGAGCGGATCCCGGTGCTGTTGGCCGCGCTCGGTCCCAAGAACGTCGAACTGGCCGCGGAGATCGCCGAGGCCTGGGAGCCGATCTTCTTCATGCCGGAGAAGGCGGCCGCGGTGTGGGGCGAGTCGCTGGCCGCGGGGCGGGCCCGGCGCGACCCGACCCTCGGTGACCTCCAGGTCGTGACCGGCGTGCCCGTGGCGATCGGGGACGACGTCGAGCCGCTGCTGGACCACGTCCGGCCCTCCCTGGCGCTCTACATCGGCGGCATGGGCGCACGGGGCAAGAACTTCTACAACGACCTGGCCCGGCGCTACGGCTACGAGGACGAGGCTCGGACCATCCAGGACCTCTACCTCGACGGCAAGAAGGACGAGGCGGCCGCGGCGATCCCCGACGAGCTGGTGCGGGCGACGTCGCTGATCGGGCCGGAGGGCCACGTCGCCGAGCGGGTCGCCGCGTTCCGGGAGGCCGGCGTCACCACGCTGATGCTGCAGCCGCTCGACGGCAGTCCCGAGGGACGCCTGAGGACGGTGGAGACGATGCGGCGCCTGGCGGGGTGAGCACCGGCGCACGCCGCGCGCGCCCGGTCCCGCTCCCCGTGCCGGTCAGTACGCGGCAGGGCCCCGCAGGCGGTTCGCCTGCGGGGCCCTGCCGTCACTGCCTACCGGGGGTTCAGCCCCGCCAGTCGTACTCCTCGAGGCGGACGGCCTCGCCGGAGCCCTGACCGAAGACGTCCGGGCTGTAGTACTGCCCGTCGTCGTACCCGGCCATCGTGTAGACGGCGGCGCGGGCCTCCTCGGTCGGCTCGACCGTGATGTTCCGGTAGCGGCTGATGCCGGTACCGGCCGGGATCAGCTTCCCGATGATCACGTTCTCCTTGAGGCCGAGCAGGCTGTCGCTCTTGCCCTGGATCGCGGCGTCGGTGAGCACCTTGGTCGTCTCCTGGAAGGAGGCGGCCGACAGCCACGACTCGGTCGCGAGCGAGGCCTTGGTGATGCCCATCAGCACCGGGCGGGCCGAGGCCGGCTCGCCACCCTCGGCGACGACCCGACGGTTCTCGGTCTCGAACAGCGTCCGCTCGACCAGCGCCCCGGGCAGGAACTCCGTCGCGCCCGAGTCGATGATGGTCACCCGCTTGAGCATCTGGCGGATGATCACCTCGATGTGCTTGTCGTGGATCGACACACCCTGGCTGCGGTAGACCTCCTGGACCTCGCGGACCAGGTGCAGCTGCACCTCGCGCGGGCCCATGATCCTCAGCACCTCGTGCGGGTCGACCGCACCCTCGGTGAGCTGCTCGCCGACCTCGACGTGGCCGCCGTCCTCGACCCGCAGCCGCGAGCGACGCGACAGCTTGTCGTAGACGACCTCGTCGGAGCCGTCGTCCGGCGTGATCGTGAGCTTCCGGAACTGCTCGCCGTCCTCGATGCGGACGCGGCCGGCCAGCTCGGCGATCGGCGCCTTGCCCTTGGGGACGCGGGCCTCGAAGAGCTCCACGACACGCGGCAGACCGTGGGTGATGTCCTCACCCGCGACACCACCGGTGTGGAAGGTGCGCATCGTCAGCTGGGTGCCGGGCTCACCGATCGACTGGGCGGCGATGATGCCGACCGCCTCGCCGACGTCCACCAGCTTGCCGGTCGCCAGCGACCGGCCGTAGCAGGTGGCGCAGGTGCCCAGCAGCGACTCGCAGGTCAGGACGCAGCGGACCTTGACCTCCGCGACGCCGGCGTCGACCAGCTGGCCGATCAGCACGTCGCCGAGGTCCTGCCCGGCCTGCGCGATCAGCGTGCCGTCCTCGGCCACCACGTCGGCGGCCAGGGAGCGGGCGTACACGCTGGTCTCGACGTGCGCGTCCCGGGTGAGCTGGCCGTCGATCACGGTCGCGATCGGCATGATCACGCCGCGCTCGGTGCCGCAGTCCTCCTCGCGGATGATGACGTCCTGCGAGACGTCGACCAGCCGGCGGGTGAGGTAACCCGAGTCCGCCGTCCGCAGCGCGGTGTCGGCCAGACCCTTGCGCGCACCGTGCGTGGAGATGAAGTACTCCAGCACGGACAGACCCTCCCGGAAGTTGGCCTTGATCGGCCGCGGGATGATCTCGCCCTTCGGGTTGGCGACCAGACCACGCATACCGGCGATCTGGCTGATCTGCATCATGTTGCCTCGGGCGCCCGAGTTGACCATGACCCAGACCGGGTTGGTGGTCGGGAAGTTGTCCACCATCGCCTGGGAGACCTCGGCCCGCGCACGGGTCCAGATCTCGATCAGCTCGCCACGACGCTCGGCGTCGGTGATGACACCGCGCTCGTACTGGCGCTCGATCTGCCGGGCCTCGGACTCGTGCCGGTCGAGGATCTCCTGCTTGGCCGGCGGGGTCACCACGTCGTCGATGGCGATCGTGACACCCGAGCGGGTCGCCCAGCGGAAGCCGGCCGACTTGAGGGCGTCGAGGGTCGCCGCGACCTGCACCTTGGGGTAGCGCTCGGCGAGGTCGTTGACGATCGCCCCGAGCTCCTTCTTCGGCACCTGGTAGTTGACGAACCGGTAGTCCTCGGGCAGGGCCTCGTTGAACAGCACCCGGCCCAGGCTGGTCGCCACCAGCGCGGGCTGGCCCGGCGTCCAGTCCGCCGGCTGCTCCCACGGCTCGTTGACCTTGCCGTTGTCGACGCCGAAGACCTCGTCGAGGCGGATCAGCGCCCGCTCCTGCAGACCCAGCGCGCCCTGGTCGTAGGCCATGACCGCCTCGGCCGCCGACGCGTACGCCGCCGGCCGGCCGCCGTCGGCCTCGTACCGGCTGGGCACCAGGGTGGTCAGGTGGTACAGGCCCAGCACCATGTCCTGGGTCGGCGCGGTGATCGGGCGACCGTCGGCCGGGGACAGGATGTTGTTCGAGGACAGCATCAGGATGCGGGCCTCGGCCTGGGCCTCGGCAGACAGCGGCAGGTGCACCGCCATCTGGTCACCGTCGAAGTCCGCGTTGAACGCGGTGCAGACCAGCGGGTGGATCTGGATGGCCTTGCCCTCGACCAGCTGCGGCTCGAAGGCCTGGATGCCCAGACGGTGCAGCGTCGGCGCGCGGTTGAGCAGCACCGGGTGCTCGGTGATGACCTCCTCGAGCACGTCCCACACGACCGGCCGGGCGCGCTCGACCATGCGCTTGGCGGACTTGATGTTCTGCGCGTGGTTGAGGTCGACCAGCCGCTTCATGACGAAGGGCTTGAACAGCTCCAGGGCCATCTGCTTGGGCAGACCACACTGGTGCAGCTTCAGCTGCGGGCCGACGACGATGACCGAGCGGCCGGAGTAGTCGACGCGCTTGCCGAGCAGGTTCTGGCGGAACCGGCCCTGCTTGCCCTTGAGCAGGTCGGACAGCGACTTGAGGGGACGGTTGCCCGGGCCGGTGACCGGCCGGCCGCGACGGCCGTTGTCGAACAGCGCGTCGACGGACTCCTGCAGCATCCGCTTCTCGTTGTTCACGATGATCTCGGGCGCGCCGAGGTCGAGGAGCCGCTTGAGCCGGTTGTTCCGGTTGATCACGCGCCGGTACAGGTCGTTCATGTCGCTGGTCGCGAAGCGGCCACCGTCGAGCTGCACCATCGGGCGCAGGTCCGGCGGGATGACCGGGACGCAGTCCAGCACCATGCCCATCGGCGAGTTGCGGGTCTGCTGGAACGCCGCGACGACCTTGAGCCGCTTGAGGGCCCGCAGCTTGCGCTGGCCCTTGCCGCTGCGGATCGTCTCGCGCAGCGAGGCGGCCTCGGCGTCGAGGTCGAAGTCGGCGAGCAGCTTCTGCAGCGCCGCGGCGCCCATGCCGCCCTCGAAGTACTCGCCGAACCGGTCGCGCAGCTCCCGGTAGAGCCCCTCGTCGGCGATGAGCTGCTTGACCTCGAGCTTGCGGAAGGTGTCGAGCACCTCCTCGAGGCGGTCGATCTCCCGCTGGGCGCGGTCGCGCAGCTGGCGCATCTCGCGCTCGCCGCCCTCGCGGACCTTGCGGCGGACGTCGGACTTGGCGCCCTCGGCCTCGAGCTCGGCCAGGTCGGCCTCCAGCTTCTGCTGGCGGGCCTCGACGTCGGCGTCGCGACGGGTCTCGAGGTTGTGCTTCTCCGCGCTGATCTCGGCCTCGATGGTCGGGAGGTCGCGGTGACGCGTCTCGTCGTCGACCGAGGTGATCAGGTACGCGGCGAAGTAGATGATCTTCTCGAGGTCCTTGGGCGCCAGGTCGAGCAGGTAGCCCAGGCGCGAGGGGACGCCCTTGAAGAACCAGATGTGGGTGACCGGCGCGGCCAGCTCGATGTGGCCCATCCGCTCACGGCGGACCTTGGCCCGGGTCACCTCGACGCCGCAGCGCTCACAGATGATGCCCTTGAACCGGACCCGCTTGTACTTGCCGCAGTAGCACTCCCAGTCCCGGGTGGGACCGAAGATCTTCTCGCAGAAGAGACCGTCCTTCTCCGGACGCAGCGTCCGGTAGTTGATGGTCTCGGGCTTCTTCACCTCACCGTGGCTCCACTGGCGGATGTCGTCGCCGGTGGCCAGACCGATGCGGAGCTCGTCGAAGAAGTTGACGTCGAGCAAGGGGACCCCTTTCCGGGGCTAGTTCGCTTCTGTGTCAGAGATGTGTGGCCGGCCGGCCCTGGAGCTCAGGGCCGGCCGGCGGGGACGATCAGACGTCCTCGACGCTGGAGGGCTCGCGGCGGGACAGGTCGATGCCCAGCTCCTCCGCGGCCCGGAAGACCTCGTCGTCGGTGTCCCGCAGCTCGATCGCCTGCCCGTCACCGGACAGCACCTCGACGTTGAGGCACAGCGACTGCAGCTCCTTGAGCAACACCTTGAACGACTCGGGGATGCCCGGCTCGGGGATGTTCTCGCCCTTGACGATCGCCTCGTAGACCTTGACGCGGCCCAGGATGTCGTCGGACTTGATGGTCAGCAGCTCCTGCAGCGCGTAGGCCGCACCGTAGGCCTGCATCGCCCAGCACTCCATCTCACCGAAGCGCTGGCCACCGAACTGCGCCTTACCACCCAGCGGCTGCTGCGTGATCATCGAGTAGGGGCCGGTCGACCGGGCGTGGATCTTGTCGTCGACCAGGTGCAGCAGCTTCAGGATGTAGACGTAGCCGACCGAGATCGCCTCCGGGAAGGGCTCCCCGGACCGGCCGTCGAACAGCCGGGCCTTGCCGGTGGGCTGCACCATCCGGTTGCCGTCGCGGTTGGGGATGGTCGAGCTGAGCAGCCCGACGATCTCCTCCTCGCGCGCACCGTCGAACACCGGGGTCGCCGTCCGGGTGCCCGGCTCGGCGGCGCGGGCGGCCTCGGGCAGGTTCACCGCCCACTCCGGGTCGCCCTCGACCTGCCAGCCGGACTTGGCGACCCACCCGAGGTGGGTCTCCAGGACCTGGCCGACGTTCATCCGGCCGGGGACGCCGAGCGGGTTGAGGACGATGTCCACCGGGGTGCCGTCCTCGAGGAAGGGCATGTCCTCCTGCGGCAGGATCTTCGCGATGACGCCCTTGTTGCCGTGGCGGCCGGCGAGCTTGTCACCGTCGGAGATCTTGCGCATCTGGGCGACGTAGACCCGGATCAGCTCGTTGACGCCGGCGGGCAGCTCGTCGCCGTCCTCGCGCGAGAACACGCGGACGCCGATGACCTTGCCGGACTCACCGTGCTTCACCTTCAGCGACGTGTCGCGGACCTCCCGCGCCTTCTCACCGAAGATCGCCCGGAGCAGCCGCTCCTCGGGGGTCAGCTCGGTCTCGCCCTTGGGCGTGACCTTGCCGACGAGGATGTCGCCGGGGACGACCTCGGCACCGATGCGGATGATGCCGCGCTCGTCGAGGTCGGCGAGGACCTCCTCGGAGACGTTCGGGATGTCCCGGGTGATCTCCTCGGCACCGAGCTTGGTGTCGCGGGCGTCGACCTCGAACTCCTCGATGTGGATCGAGGACAGGACGTCGTCCTGCACGAGGCGCTGCGACAGGATGATCGCGTCCTCGTAGTTGTGGCCCTCCCACGGCATGAAGGCGACGAGCAGGTTCTTGCCCAGCGCCATCTCACCCTGGTCGGTGCACGGCCCGTCGGCGATGACCTGGCCGACCTCGACCCGCTGGCCCTCGTCGACGACGGGGGTCTGGTTGATCGAGGTGCCCTGGTTGGAGCGGCGGAACTTCAGCAGCCGGTAGGTCTGCCGGGTGCCGTCGTCGGCCATGACGGTGACGTAGTCGGCGGTGGAGTCCTCGACCACACCGGCCTTCTCGGCCACCACCACGTCGCCGGCGTCGACCGCGGCCCGCAGCTCCATGCCGGTGCCCACCAGGGGCGCCTCGCTGCGCAGCAGCGGGACGGCCTGGCGCTGCATGTTCGCGCCCATGAGCGCGCGGTTGGCGTCGTCGTGCTCGAGGAACGGGATCATCGCCGTCGCGACCGAGGTCATCTGCCGCGGCGAGACGTCCATGTAGTCGACCTGCTCGGGCGAGAGGTAGTCGACCTCGCCGCCCTTGGTGCGGACCAGGACGCGCTCCTCGGAGAAGCGGCCCTGCGCGTCCAGCGGCGAGTTCGCCTGGGCGACGACGAAGCGGTCCTCCTCGTCGGCGGTCAGGTAGTCGATCGAGTCGGTGACCACCCCGTTGCTCACCCGGCGGTACGGCGTCTCGATAAAGCCGAACGGGTTGACCCGCGCGTAGGCCGACAGCGAACCGATCAGGCCGATGTTCGGGCCTTCCGGGGTCTCGATCGGGCACATCCGGCCGTAGTGGCTCGGGTGCACGTCCCGGACCTCCATGCCGGCCCGCTCACGGGACAGGCCACCCGGGCCCAGCGCCGACAGGCGGCGCTTGTGGGTCAGGCCCGAGAGGGGGTTGGTCTGGTCCATGAACTGGGACGACTGGCTGGTGCCGAAGAACTCCTTGATGGAGGCGACGACCGGCCGGATGTTGATCAGGGTCTGCGGCGTGATCGCCTCGACGTCCTGGGTCGTCATCCGCTCGCGGACCACGCGCTCCATGCGGGAGAGGCCGACCCGGATCTGGTTCTGGATCAGCTCGCCGACCGTGCGCAGGCGACGGTTGCCGAAGTGGTCGATGTCGTCGACGCCGTGGTCGGGCTCGCCGGCGTGGAGGCGCACGACGTACTCGATGGTGGCGACGATGTCGTCCTCGGTCAGCGTCGAGGTGCCCTGCGGCACGTCGACGCCCAGCTTCTTGTTGACCTTGTACCGGCCGACCTTGGCCAGGTCGTAGCGCTTGGCGTTGAAGAAGAGGTTCTCCAGCAGCGCCTGGGCGCTCTCCCGCGTCGGCGGCTCACCCGGCCGCAGCTTGCGGTAGATGTCGAGCAGCGCCTCGTCCTGCCCGGCGATGTGGTCCTTCTCCAGGGTGGCGAGGATGGTGGGCGACCACTGGAAGTGCTCGCGGATGCGGTCCTCGGTCCAGCCCAGGGCCTTGAGCAGCACGGTGACCGGCTGCCGGCGCTTGCGGTCGATGCGGACGCCGACGGTGTCGCGCTTGTCGACGTCGAACTCCAGCCACGCACCGCGGCTGGGGATGACCTTGGCGCTGAAGACGTCCTTGTCCGACGTCTTGTCCAGGGTCTTGTCGAAGTAGACGCCGGGGCTGCGGACCAGCTGCGAGACGACGACACGCTCGGTCCCGTTGATGACGAACGTGCCCTTGTTCGTCATGATCGGGAAGTCGCCCATGAACACCGTCTGGCTCTTGATCTCGCCAGTGGTGTTGTTCATGAACTCGGCGGTGACGAACAGCGGCGCCGCGTAGGTCATGTCCTTGTCCTTGCACTCCTCGAGGGACGCCTTCACGTCCTCGAAGCGCGGGTTGGAGAAGGACAGCGACATGGAGCCGCTGAAGTCCTCGATCGGGGAGATCTCCTCGAGGATCTCGGCCAGGCCGCCGACGGCGTCGGCCTGCTCCTCGGGCGGGAGTGTGGCCCGCCACTCGGGGCTGCCGACCAGCCAGTCGAAGGAGGCCGTCTGGAGGGCCAGCAGGTCCGGCACCTCGAGCGGCTCGGAGATCTTGGCGAACGAGACGCGCAGCGGCGCGCCGGGGATCTTCTGCTGATCGGCCTCGCCGGTGCGGGGGCCGGTCTGGGGGGACTGCGGGGTGATGCCGGTGGTACCTGACTCGGTGGTGCTGGCGGAGATGCTGGTGGGGCGAGAGCCTGCCAAGATGCGTCCTTCCAAGGACCTCACGACGTGCGGGCGGTGGGTGCTGTTCGTCCTGGGTCGTCGTCGGTAATGGCGGGGCTGTCCGCGTCGTCCTGCACGATGGGGGTCCACCGGGTCCGGGACGGATCCCGGGCACCACTGGTGACCCGTCAGTAGCGGGCAGGCAGTCAGGGGGCAGCGCAACAGAGAACCCTACCCCCGCTACGGCGGGCTGTCCACGTCGGGGGTCCGGTGCGACCGGAGACACACCCGGGAAGGACAGCCGGCCCGCAGGGGCCGGGTGGGTCGTGCGCGACGACACGGCCATGATGCCAGCCGGACGGCGGCTGCGGGACCGCCACGCCGGGATCTCCTGGTCGGGAACCGCGGGGTCACCGCGGGGTCACCGTGCGACGGCACCCGGCAGGCGGGACGGCGCAGGGGCCGCCCTCCGGGTGGAGGACGGCCCCTGCGGGTCGTGCGAGGTGGTGCTCACCCGGCGTCCGCCGGGGCAAGGCCTCGCTGCAGGGTCCCGCGCCGAGCCTGCGAGGCGCGGGGGCAGCGAGGTCCTCCTACTTGACGGTGACGGTGGCGCCGGCGCCCTCGAGAGCGGCCTTGGCCTTCTCGGCGGCGTCCTTCGCGACCTTCTCCAGGACCGGCTTCGGCGCGCCGTCGACCAGGTCCTTGGCCTCCTTGAGGCCCAGCGAGGTCAGGCCGCGCACCTCCTTGATGACCTGGATCTTCTTGTCACCGGCGCTCTCGAGGATGACGTCGAACTCGTCCTGCTCCTCGGCAGCGGCGGCACCGCCGTCGCCACCGGCGCCACCGGCGGCCGGGGCGGCCGCGACGGCGACGGGCGCAGCAGCGGTGACCTCGAAGGTCTCCTCGAACTGCTTCACGAAGTCGGACAGCTCGAGCAGCGTCATCTCCTTGAACGCGTCGAGCAGGTCCTGGGTGGACAGCTTGGCCATGATCTCTCCTTCGGGGGTCAGTCGGTGCTGGCCGCGGCGTCGCCGGCGGCAGCGTCGGAGTCGGTGGTGGTGGTGTCAGCAGCAGCGGAGTCGGCGCCCTCGGCGGGCTTCTTCTCCTGCAGCGCAGCGGCCAGGCGGGCGACCTGGGACAGCGGGGCCTGGAACAGACCCGCGGCCTTGGTGAGGTTGCCCTTCATCGCGCCGGCCAGCTTGGCCAGCAGGACCTCGCGCGGCTCGACGTCGGCGAGGGCGGTGACCTCGGCGGCGCCGACCGTGCGGCCCTCGACCACGGCGCCCTTGACGACGAGCAGCGGGTTGGCGCGCGCGAAGTCTCGGATGGCCTTGGCGGCGTTCACCGGGTCGCCCTCGATGAAGGCGATCGCGGTGGGCCCGTTGAGCAGCGGGGCCAGGTCGGCGAAACCGACCTGCTCCGCGGCCCGCTTCGTCAGCGTGTTCTTGACGACGGCGTAGCTGCTGCCCTCACCGAGGGAACGGCGCAGCTGGGTCAGCTGGGCCACGGTCAGCCCGCGGTACTCGGTGAGCACCGCCGCGCTGGACGACTGGAACCGCTCGGTGATCTCGTCGATCACCGCGGCCTTCGCCTGCGTGGGCATGGGCCTCCTCTCGTCTGTCGGGCGACCACCGGCCGGTGCACGACGGCGGGCGATACCGGGCCCGGAGACGAGCAACGCCCCGGCGCAGGGCGCACGGGGCGAGGGACGGTCGCAGCGCGCCCGTCGATCGAACCGTCCTCCTGCGCGGGTCGCCCGGGATCCGGGACCTTCGATCGCACGCGGACGTGCGACGACCAGCGGTCTTGGGGGGAACGGGACCAAGAGTACGCGATGGATGCGCCGAGCCGGTAGCCGGCCGGTCCACGACTCTCCGCCGTCAGCTCCGCGTGGCGGCGGCCAGGTGGGCGCGCAGCTGCCCTGCCTCGTCCTCGGCTCCGTAACCGGGGGTCCCCGGCTCGATCCGCCAGCTGTCGGCGAGCGTGCCGAGGTCCACGACGTCGAAGCCCAGCTCCTCGATGAACGCGGCGACCCGCTGCTTGGCCGCGGCGTCGTCCCCCGCGATGGCCAGGGCCCGGCGGTGCTCGGTACCGGCCGGCGACCGGTGGTCGACGATCTGCGCGGCGGCGATGTGGTTGAAGGCCTTGACCACCGAGGACGCCGGCAGCCGCCGCTGCAGCAGCTCCGAACTCGTGGCCCGGCCCTCGTCCAGGTCGGCGATCCGGCCGTCCCGCTGCGGGTAGTAGTTGCCGGTGTCGATGACGACCTTGCCGGCGAGCGGCTCGACCGGCACCTGACCGATCGCGTGCAGCGGGATGGTCACCACGGCGAGGTCGGCGGCCTCGGCCGCCTCCCGCGCGGTGGCCGCCCGCACCGAGCCGCGTGACGTGGGTCGGGCGGCGAGCTCGGCGACGAGTTCGGCCAGCGTCTCCGGGCCGCGTGAGTTGGACAGGACGACGTCGTGACCCGCGTCGAGCGCGACGCGGGCGAGTGCGCTGCCGATGTGACCCGCGCCGATGGTCCCCAGGGTGCTCATGACCGCGACAACCGCGCGCCGCCACCGTCCCTTCCGGCCCCGGCAACGCCGGAGGCCCCGCAGCGACGTGCGCTGCGGGGCCTCGTGGGCTTCCCCTCGGCCCCGTCCCGGGCCCTGCCCTGAGCCTGCGAAGGGTGGGGAGGACGGGGTCCTCTCTCAGGCGGTGGACTCGTCCACCGTCAGGTTGCGGGTGCGGTTCGGGTCGACCGGGATGCCCGGGCCCATGGTCGTGGAGATGGTGACCTTCTTGAGGTACCGGCCCTTGGCCGCGGCGGGCTTGGCCCGCAGGACCTCGTCCAGCGCCGCGGCGTAGTTCTCCACCAGCTTGGCCTCGTCGAACGAGGTCTTGCCGATGACCAGGTGCAGGTTGGCCTGCTTGTCGACGCGGAAGTTGATCTTCCCGCCCTTGATGTCGTTGACGGCCTTGGTCACGTCGGGGGTGACCGTGCCGGTCTTCGGGTTCGGCATCAGGCCGCGCGGGCCGAGGATGCGGGCGATCCGGCCGACCTTGGCCATCTGGTCGGGGGTGGCGATCGCCGCGTCGAAGTCCAGGAAACCGCCCTGGATCCGCTCGATCAGGTCGTCGGAGCCGACGACGTCGGCGCCGGCCGCCTCGGCCTCGGCGGCCTTGTCACCGGTCGCGAAGACGATGACGCGGGCGGTCTTGCCGGTGCCGTGCGGCAGGTTGACGGTGCCGCGGACCATCTGGTCGGCCTTGCGCGGGTCGACGCCCAGCCGCATGGCGACCTCGACGGTGGCGTCGTAGGACGTCGGCGAGGTCTCCTTGGCCAGGGAGGCCGCCTGCAGCGGGGAGTACAGGTTGTCGCGGTCGACCTTCGCGGCCGCCTCGCGGAACTTCTTGCCGTGCTTCGCCATGGTGTGTCCTCTCCCCCGGCGCGCGGCCGGGAGGTCGTGTGGTGCGCGGGCCTGGCGCAGGCCCTCCCACGGGTGCTCGAACGGGTCCGGTGCGGACCCGGTGGTGCAACGCCGCCGGACGGCGGCGACTTCCTCAGCCCTGGACGGTGATGCCCATCGACCGGGCGGTGCCGGCGATGATCTTCTCGGCCTCGTCGAGGGAGTTGGCGTTGAGGTCGGCCATCTTGGTCTGGGCGATCTCGCGGACCTGGTCACGCGTGACGGTGGCGACCTTGGTCTTGTGCGGCTCGCCGGAGCCCTTCTCGACGCCGGCCGCCTTGAGCAGCATGCGCGCCGCCGGCGGGGTCTTGGTGACGAAGGTGAACGAGCGGTCCTCGTAGACCGAGATCTCGACCGGGATCACGTTGCCGCGCTGCGACTCCGTGGCGGCGTTGTAGGCCTTGCAGAACTCCATGATGTTGACGCCGTGCTGGCCGAGCGCCGGACCCACGGGCGGGGCGGGGGTGGCCGCACCGGCGTTGATCTGGAGCTTGATGACCGCGGTCAACCGCTTCCTGGGGGGCATGACTTCCTTCTTCGTGACGGGGTGGAACGGCCTCGTCGCGGGTCCCGGCGCGAGCCTGCGAGCGACGGGGCGACGGGGTCCTTCCTCAGATCTTCTGGACCTGGTTGAACGAGAGCTCGACCGGCGTCTCCCGGCCGAAGATGGAGACGAGCACCTGCAGCTTCTGCTGCTCGGCGTTGATCTCGTTGATCGTGGCCGGGAGCGTGGCGAACGGGCCGTCCATCACGGTCACCGACTCGCCGACCTCGAAGTCGACGACGGCGGCCGGCGCGGCCGTGGTGGTCGTCGTCTCGGCGGCCTTGGCCGCCTGCTTCTGGGTGGCCGGGGCGAGGATCTTGACGACCTCGTCGAGGGTCAGCGGCGAGGGCCGCGAGGTGGCGCCCACGAAACCGGTCACCCCGGGGGTGTTGCGCACCGCGCCCCAGGACTCGTCGTTGAGCTCCATGCGGACCAGCAGGTAGCCGGGGAACACCTTGCGGTTGACCTGCGTGCGCTTGCCGTTCTTGATCTCGGTGACCTCCTCGGTGGGCACCTCGATCTGGTAGATGTAGTCCTCCATGTCCAGCGACTGGATGCGGGACTCGAGGTTGGTCTTCACCTTGTTCTCGTAGCCCGCGTAGGAGTGGACGACGTACCAGTCGCCGGGCGCGAGCCGCAGCGCCTTGCGCAGCGCCTCGGCCGGGTCCTCGTCCTCCTCGCCCTCGCCCAGGTCGGAGGACGGCGCCGGAGCGGCCAGCGGGTCGCTCACCAGGCTGTCGACGTCCCCGCTCTCGACCTCGGGGGTCGCGTCGGCCACGCCGGTGAGGACGTCCTGGTCGGCGGTGTCGGAGGAGCCCTCGGCGGCACCGGGCTCGGTCACGCCGGTCTCCACGTCCGCGGCGCCGCGGACGTCGAAACGGGCGTCGTCGAGGTCGATCCCCTCGACGGCGCTGTCGGTCTCGAAGGGCTCGCGGGGGTCGGTCACGGTGTCTCTTCCTCGTCGGCGTCGTGTGGTCGGGGCGGGTGGGCTCAGCCGAAGACGGCGAGCACGCCCTGGGCGAAGAGGAGGTCCAGGCCGGCCACCAGCGCCACGATGAAGGCCACGAAGACGATGACGACGGTCGTGTAGGTGATCAGCTCCCGCCGTCCCGGCCAGATGACCTTGCGCAGCTCGGCGACGACCTCACGCAGGAACCGGCGCAGGCTGCGCCGCTGGCGGACCTCCTCGGTGCGGGCCCGCTGCGCGGCCGCGCGCGACCGCGTGCCCGCACCCTCCGCTGCCCGTCCGGCGGGACGGGAGGCGGTGCGCTCGCGGGCCGGTCGCCGGGTGCGCGGGGCGACGGGCTCGTCGTCGCCCTCGTCGTCGCCGGCGGTGATGCGGCTCCCGCGGCGGGCACCGGAGGTGCGACCGGCCACGACCTTGTCCTCGTCGGCCTGGGCCTCGGCGGCGACGTCGGCCTCGGCGGCCTCGAGCTCGGCGGCGTCCTCGACGCCCGGCGCCTCCCGGTCGAGCTGCTCGTCGGTCAGCTCGGCGTCGGAGGCGGCGCGAGGGTCGTCCTCGCGTCCCGGCTTCTCGTCGCTCACTGCGCCTCGCTCGCCTCGTGGGTGGTGGCCGCTGCCCTGGGGCCGGCGGTCGGTGGTCTGTGCTGCCGTCGTACGTGTCGTGCTCGTCGCCGGCGGGAGCCGGCGGCACGGGCAGGGGTGACAGGACTTGAACCTGCAGCCTGCGGTTTTGGAGACCGCTGCTCTGCCAATTGAGCTACACCCCTAGTGCCCTGAGCCGGGCCCTGGGACCGCGCGCCCCACCACGGTCTGCACCGAGCCCCGTCGGGGGGATCCGGGGCACGCCGGTGGCGGGGTCACCTGCCCCAGGACACCGAGTGTACGGGACCGACGGGACCGGCAGCCAACGCGCCTCCTCCCGGGGTGGCAGGAGGCCCGGGAGGGGGTGAGGACCGGCCGTTCCACCACGACACCCCTCACCGTCCGTGGCCCTGCGGGGCGGGTCGTCCGGGAACGGGGGCGACCCCGGACGCCGCCCTTTGACACGATGAGGGCATGACCGCCGTCTCCTCCTCGGAGCCCGCTGCCCCCGCCCCCGACCTGCCGCCCGCGCAGCGGCGGATCTCCCGCCGGATCGCCGCCATCGCCGAGTCGGCGACGCTGGCCGTGGACGCCAAGGCCAAGGCGCTCAAGGCGGCGGGCAAGCCGGTGATCGGCTTCGGTGCCGGCGAGCCGGACTTCCCGACGCCGGACTACATCGTCGAGGCCGCCGTCGCCGCCTGCCGGCAGCCGGCCATGCACCGCTACACCCCCGCGGGTGGCCTGCCGGCGCTGAAGGAGGCGATCGTCGCCAAGACCGCCCGCGACTCGGGCCTGACCGTCACCCCGGCCAACGTGCTGGTCACCAACGGCGGCAAGCAGGCCGTCTACGAGGCGTTCGCGACGATGCTCGACCCCGGCGACGAGGTCCTGCTGCCCGCGCCGTACTGGACGACCTACCCGGAGGCGATCGCCCTCGCCGGCGGCGTCCCGGTGCCGGTCGTGGCCGACGAGCAGAGCGGCTACCTGGTGTCGGTGGCCCAGCTGGAGGCCGCCCGCACGCCCCGCACCAAGGTCCTGCTGTTCTGCTCGCCGTCGAACCCGACGGGTGCGGTGTACCCGCCCGAGCTGGTCGAGGAGATCGGCCGCTGGGCGCTCGACAACGGGCTGTGGGTGCTCACCGACGAGATCTACGAGCACCTGACCTACGACGGGGCGACCGCGCCCTCCATGCCGGTCGTCGTCCCCGAGCTGGCCGACCGGTGCGTGGTCGTCAACGGCGTGGCCAAGACCTACGCGATGACCGGCTGGCGGGTCGGCTGGGTCGTCGGCCCCACCGACGTGGTCAAGGCCGCCACCAACCTGCAGTCGCACGCCACGTCCAACGTGGCCAACGTCTCGCAGGCCGCCGCCATCGCCGCGCTCAACGGCGACCTGTCGGCGGTGGAGACGATGAAGGAGGCCTTCGACCGGCGGCGCCGGACGATCGTGTCGATGCTGCGGAAGATCCCCGGCGTGGCCTGCCCGGAGCCGCAGGGCGCCTTCTACGTCTACCCGTCGGTGAAGGGCCTGCTGGGGCGGTCCATCGCGGGGCGGACGGCGAGCAACAGCGTCGAGCTGGCCGAGCTGGTCCTCGAGGAGGCCGAGGTCGCCGTCGTCCCCGGTGAGGCCTTCGGCACCCCCGGCTACCTGCGCATGTCCTACGCCCTCGGCGACGACGACCTCGTGGAGGGCGTGGCCCGGATGCAGCGCCTGCTCGGCTCCGCCGGCTGAGCGCCGCGCCGGTCGGCTCCGATCCGGTGACCTGATCGAAGCGCGTCCTCCCGCAGGGTGGGCGGTGCGGGAGGACGCGCTGCGGTGAGGGAGGAGGACCTCCCCGGCGCTCGGACGGGCTCCGGGGCGCTCAGCGGGGCAGGTCGTCCTCCTGCAGAGCCCCGGCTTCCACGAGGACGTCCAGTGCCGCGGGCAGGTCCCCGAGTGCCCGCGCGACGTCGTCCGGGGTGGCGATGGACCAGGCGTTGGCGTCCACGTAGCAGCGCAGCGCGGTGTCGAAGGCCTCGGCCCCGGCGGCCTCCCGCGCGGCCAGCAGGGCGGCGCCGCCCTTGCCGTAGACCCGGCCGAAGTAGGCCCGGGTGTCGGCGAACTGGTCCATCGCCGAGCCGACGTCCCCCGTGACCTCCAGCGCCCGGTCCACCTCGGTCTCCGGCTCCGGGAAGACGACCGACTCGGCGTAGCTGGCGAAGGCCTCGTCGAGCCAGGGGTCGCGGAACTGGGAGTCCCCGACCATCCCGTAGAACCACATGTGCGCGACCTCGTGCACCAGCACCACGCGGTCGGCACCGGCCAGGAGGATCGAGCCGGGGTACTCGATGCCCCCGCCGTAGTCGGGCAGCAGCGGCACGGTGAGGGTCGCGTACGGGAACGCCCCGAAGCGCTGCTCGAGGTCGGCGATCGCCTCGACCGTCCAGCCGGCGAGCTCGTCGGCCGGGACCTCCGGGTCGGGCAGCACCCCGGTGGTCACCTCGACCCCGGCCGGTGTGGTGGCCGTGGCCGTGGTGAACTCCCCCACCGCGACACTGACGTCCCGGGCCACCGGCTCGGTCGACGTCCAGGTGCGACGGCCGTCCCGGGCGGCGGAGGGCGGGTCCTGGTCGCCGGTCATGAGGACGGTGAGGGCCTCCGGCGCCGAGACCCGGACGGTGGTGTCGGCGACCGGGCTGGTCGCGGTCTCCCCCAGGACGTCGACGAAGGGGTCGCGGGCCCAGCCGACCCCTGGTTCCCAGGCCAGCAGTGGGGCGCCGCTGGCCCACCAGGAGACGCCCTCGGCCGTGCCGACCCGCTCGAACCCACCGCGGCCCAGCGTCAGGGTGAAGTCCAGCTCCACCTCCGTGGACTCCCCGGCCGCGAGCTCGCCGTCCAGCCGGACGACGTACAGCCCGCCGGGCCCGTCGGCGCCCGCGTCCTCGTGGTCACCCCCGGCCACGTCGGCACCGCGGACGCCGTCGACGACCAGCCGGTTGCCCGCCCGGGCCGCGCCGGGGGCGTTCGGGACCAGCCGGAAGACCAGCTCGTCGGTGGCGCGGTCGGGCGTGAAGACCACCGTCTCCGTGCCGGTGACCGTGTGCAGGTCGTCGGCCAGGCGGAAGTGGAGGTCGACCACGGGACGGTCCGGGTCGGGTGCGGCCCGCCGGTCGCAGCTGCCGGGCTCCGCCGTGGGAGCGGCACCCGGTCCGGCGGCGCGGTCGGCGGCGAGGGTCTCGACGAAGGAGGTCCCGCACCCGGTGAGGAGCAGCGCCGAGGCGGCCGCGACGACGGCCCGGCGCCGCGCGTTCACGCCAGCTGGACGGTGGCGCGGGCCAGCGAGAGGACCTTATCGCCGCCGCTGGTGACGGTGAGGTCGACGCGGGCGCGGCCGTTCTCCCCGAGGGCGGCGACCTTCCCGCGCACGACGACCGTGGCGCCCTCGTCGTCGTCCGGGACGAGCACCGGCCGTCCGAAGCGGACGTGGTACTCCACCAGGGCCCCGGGGTCCCCCGCCCAGGCGGTGACCGCGCGGCCGGCCAGCGCCATCGTCAGCATGCCGTGGGCGATGACCCCGGGCAGGCCGACGGCGGTGGCCACGCGCTCGTTCCAGTGGATGGGGTTGAAGTCGCCCGAGGCGCCGGCGTAGCGCACCAGGTCGGCGCGGGTGACCCGGTAGGCCTGCTCGGGGAGCTCCGTGCCGACGGAGACGTCCGCGGCCCGCACCAGCGCGCTCACGCCGTCCCCCTCGCGACGAGCATGGCCCACGCCGAGCACACCGGCTCGCCGTCCTCGGTGGCGACGTCGACCCGCGTGGTGAGCAGGTCGTTGCCCGCGACGCTGCGGACCGCCTCGATGGTGGGGGTGGCGACCAGCCGGTCGCCGGCACGGATCGGGCGGTGGTGGGTGAACTTCTGCTCCCCGTGCACCACGCGGCTGTAGTCGAGGGCGACGTCGGGGTCCTCGACGACGACACCGGCCGCCGAGAGGGTCAGCACGATGGCGAAGGTGGGCGGGGCGATGACGTCGAGGTGCCCCGCGGCGCGAGCGGCGCCGGGGTCGCGGTGCACGGGGTCGGTCGCGCCGATGGCCGCGGCGAACTCGGCGATCTTCTGGCGGCCGACCTCGTAGACGGCGGAGGGCGGGTAGCTGCGCCCGACCAGTGTCGGATCAAGCGCCATGCTCCCGCCCTCCTTCGCGCGTGGACCGCTGGGTCAGCGGGTCTCTGCGGTGGCAGAGACCGCGTCAGCGCGTCTCTGCGGTGGCAGAGACCGCGTCAGCGCGTCTCACGGTGGATCGTGTGCCGACGGTCCTTCGGGCAGAACTTCTTCAGCTCGAGCCGGTCGGGGTCGTTGCGCCGGTTCTTGCGGGTGATGTAGTTCCGGCTCTTGCACTCCTGGCAGGCCAGGGTGATCTTCGGACGGATGTCGGTGGCTGCCATGGAGGCGCTCCTCGCCTTGTCGGTACGGGCCCTCGGGCCCCGACCTGCGGGCGGGCGCCCGCAGGGTCGTACAACACATCGACGGACCCCGGAGTGCGGGGTCCGTCGAGAGTAGCGGTGACCGGATTTGAACCGGTGACACAGCGATTATGAGCCGCTTGCTCTGCCTGGCTGAGCTACACCGCCGGGAGGACCGTGCGGCCCGGTCTCGCGACTGGACCGGTTGGTCGGAGCCCCTTTACGGAATCGAACCGTAGACCTTCTCCTTACCATGGAGACGCTCTGCCGACTGAGCTAAAGGGGCGGTGGCCGGAGCCGTCGACGACTCTACCCGACGCCCGCGGACGCCTGCTGCAGGGGGGTCCCCGGCCGGTCAGGTGCGGACGAACAGCCGCCGGTGCGGCGTCCCCGGGACCGCGGACCGGACCCCCGTGCGGGCGAGGATCCAGCTCTCCAGGCGGTCGTCGGGCAGCGGCCGGCTGACCAGGAAGCCCTGCAGCTTGTCGCAACCCATCTCGGCCAGGAGGTTGCGCGTCAGCTCGTCCTCGACGCCCTCGGCGACCACCCGGAGGCCCAGGTTGTGGGCCAGCTCGATGATCGAACGGGCGATGAACGACTCCCCCTGGCTGGTGGACATGCCCAGCACGAAGGACTTGTCGATCTTCACCTCGTCGATGGGCAGCTGGCGCAGCTGGGACAGCGACGAGTAGCCGGTGCCGAAGTCGTCCATCGACAGCCGCAGGCCCAGGGCGTGCAGGTCGGCCAGGACGGTGCTGCTGCGCACCGAGTCGTCCACGACACTGCCCTCGGTGAGCTCGAGGGTCAGCAGCTCCCCGGGGACACCGTGCCGCCGCAGCGCCCGCCGCACCCGGTCGACCAGGTCGGGCTCGGCCAGGCAGCGCGCCGACAGGTTCACCGCGACCGACAGCGCGATGTCCTGGTCGAGCCACTTGCGGCAGCGGGCCAGGGCGAGGTCGAGCACGTGGTCGGTGAGCAGGCCGATCCGGCCGATCTGCTCGGCCAGGTGGATGAAGTCGTCGGGCGCGATGGCGCCGTAGCGCGGGTGGGCCCAGCGCACCAGCGTCTCCACCGAGACGATGTCGGAGGACCGCGCGTCGATGATGGGCTGGAAGACGACGCTGATCTGCCCGTCGGCCATGGCCTGCTCGAGCTCGGTGCCCAGCTGGAGGCGGCGCAGGCTCTGCTGGTCGAGCACCGGGTGGTAGCTGGCCACGCCGCTGGAGCCGGACCCGGCGAGCAGGGCGACGTCGGCGCGCTGCATCAGCGTGCCGGCGTCGGTGCCGTGGACCGGGGCCGCGGCCACCCCGATGGAGAGGGTGACCTCCAGGTCGAGGCCGGCGACCCGGGCGCGGGTGGAGGTGGCCTCCCGCAGCCGGCGGGCGGCGCGCTCGGTCGCCGCCAGGGACAGGCCGGGCAGCAGGACGGCGAACTGCTCCCCCTCCATGCGCGCGACCAGGGCCTGGGGCGGCGCGTGCTCCCGCAGCAGGCCGGCGGTGACCAGCAGCAACTCGTCGCTGGCCGCGTGCCCGAGGGTGTCGGTCACCTCGGTGTAGTTGTCCAGCGCGGCGAGGATCAGCCCCGCGCGGCCGCCCACCGGGTCGGCGGCCAGGAGCTGGTCGATCTCCACCGCCAGGCGCTGCCGGTTCGGCAGGCCGGTGAGCCGGTCGTGGTCGGCGTCGTAGCGGATCTGCGTGAGCAGCTGCTGCTGGCGGATCGCCGCGTTGACGTGGGTGAGCATCGAGTCCAGCGCCGAGCGGTCACCGCCGCCGAGGGAGACGGTGTCGCTCTGCCGGTCGCAGACCTCGAGGTAGCCCGGCTCCCCCGCGGCCGTGGCCACCGGCGCGGCGAGCAGGTCCCGCGCGCCACGCCGGGCCAGCGCCTCGGCCTCGGCCTCCGTGGCGCGGGCGAGCGACACCAGCAGCGGACCGTCGTTGGACCCGTCGGTCGCGCGGCGGCGGATGAGGTCGTCGGGGTCCCCGGGGCCGTCGTACCAGGAGCGGCCGTCCTCGGCGGCGACGACGAGTTGCGGTCCCTCGTCGAGGTACGGGGGCAGCCACAGCGCGACGCGTTCGGCGTTGAGCAGCTCCCGGACGGCGTCGACGATCTGGAGGGTCCCCTCCTCGTCGGGCGAGACCCCCTCGACGCGACGGGCGAACTCGTAGACGCGCTCGAGGTTCTGGCGCTCCTGCGCCACGAGCGCGAAGCGACGGAAGAGCAGGACCACCGCGAGCGCGGCCGGCACCATGAGCACCGAGGCCCAGGGCGTCTGGCTGGTGAGCATCAGCGTCACGATCGCCACGGACACCGCGAAGGGCCCGACCACGGCCACCGGCAGCAGGAGCTCCTGCCACATCCGCCGGCCGGGGTTGCCACCGCTGAGCCGGATCGCCGCGATGACCGGCGGGGTGCCGACGATGTCGGCGAGCAGCACGGCCACCATCAGGGACACCCAGGTCCCCGGCTCGGTCAGCTCACCGAGGGGCAGGACCTCGAGGACGGCGACGGCGACGGCGACCTCGAGCACGGCCACCGCGATGTTGAAGACTGCCTTGGCCGGCGCGTAGCGCTGCACCACCTGGCTGACCCCGAGGCCCAGGACGCGGGCGACGGCGGCCCACACGCCGCCCACCTCGAGCAGGGCGATGGTCAGGGGGATCTCGCTGACCGACCACAGCCAGGTCTGCCGCCGGAACTCGACGTGCAGCGAGACCGTCTCGGTGAGGAAGAAGGCGGCGGCGACGACGAGGAAGGGCAACGGCTGCAGCCTCGTCTCCGCCCCTGGGAACACGAGGACGGCCGCGATCACCGCGAGCAGGCAGCCGCCTGCCGTGATCGTCCACGGATGGAGTGGCGCGGCGGCCCGTGGCTGTGGCGCGCGCGGCTCGGGACTGGCCAACGTCACCCGGATTCTGGGGAAGGGGAGGAGAGCGCGCCGAGGCTAACAGCGGACAACGCCCCGGAGGGAGCGCTCCAACCCGAAGGGGGCAGCCGGTCCGCCGCCGGACCGGCTGCCCGAGAAGTGCCTAGCGGGAGCTCAGCAGCCCCACTTGGAACCGCGGCCCCACTTCGAGCCACGGCCCCACTTCGAACCCCGACCCCACTTCGACCCACGCTGCGTGTTCATGACGCCTCCTCAGGCATGAAGGACTGCTGGAAGTAGCGCGGCAGTCACCCAGGCGCGGGGGCAGAGCGTCGTTCGGTACGGACCGCGCCCGGAAGATTGCTGCCCGTCACCCGATCGCGACAAGCACGGAAGATCACGACGGAGTGACGAACCGTCATGCCGTCACGATGGGTTACGATTTCTGCCTCTCCGTCACCTGTTCGTGTGACCACCGGGACGGGTGAGCATGCTGCGCCGGCCGGGGCCGGAGAGGGACAGTGGACGCCGTGCCGCGCGCCGTCCACAGGGACACCAGCCCCGCACCGGGGATCCGGCCCCCCGGTCCACAGCTGTCCACAGCGCCGTCCACAGGCCGTGGACAGGACGGCGCGCGCCCTACGCTGCCCGCCGTGCGATCCGAGGCGGCGGGGTCCGAACGCGGCTCGACGCTGCCCCTGGTGCTGGTCTGCTGGCTGGTCGCCGCACTCATGGCGTTCGGCGCGATCGCCGCCTCCGACGCCTTCCTCGAACAACAGCAGGTGCAGGCGGTCTGCGACGGCGCGGCGCTCGCGGCGGCGAACGCCACCGACGAGGCCACGCTCTACACCACGGGACTGGGCACGGCCCTCCCGCTCACCGCGGCCAGCACGCAGGCCGCCGTGGCCGACCAGCTCGCCGACGTCGGGACGCCGCTCGACGCATGGTCCGCCGAGACCGACGGGGTGGAGGTCACCGTCCACTGCACCCGTCGCGTGGAGATCGCGTTCGGCTGGCTCTTCCTCGGCGGGGAGCCGCTGGACCGCACCGCCGTCGCCAGCGCCCGGGCCCCGACGGCCGCGTGACGCACCGCCGGAGGAAGACGGAGGCCCCCGACCTCTACGGAGGTCGGGGGCCTTCGGCGTACCTGTGGCGGGTGAAGGATTCGAACCTTCGTAGGCTGTGCCGACGGATTTACAGTCCGCTCCCATTGGCCACTCGGGCAACCCGCCGTGGTGGTACCGGGAGAGCGTACAAGACGACGCCGCCGCCCCCGCCGAGACCCCACCACGGAACGGCGCAGGGACGACGGACCGAGAGGAGCACCGACACATGGCCGACTCGTCCTTCGACGTGGTGAGCAAGGTCGACCGCCAGGAGGTCGACAACGCGCTCAACCAGGCCGCCAAGGAGCTCGCCCAGCGCTTCGACTTCCGCGGCACCAACGCCAGCATCGCGTGGTCCGGCGAGGAGGGCGTCACGCTGCAAGCCGACACCGAGGAGCGGGTGACCGCCGCCCTCGACGTGTTCAAGGACAAGCTGGTCAAGCGGAAGATCTCGCTCAAGTCCCTCGACGCCGGCGAGCCGCAGTCCATCGGGAAGAGCTACAAGATCTCCGCCCGCATCAAGCAGGGCATCGAGTCCGACACCGCCAAGAAGATCGCCAAGATCATCCGCGACGAGGGTCCGAAGGGCGTGCAGGCCCAGGTCCAGGGCGACCAGCTGCGGGTCAGCGGCAAGAAGCGCGACGACCTGCAGGCCGTGCAGCAGCTGCTGCGCGGCAAGGACCTCGACGTCGCCCTGCAGTTCGACAACTACCGCTGACCTGGCGTGTCCCTGCACGGCAGCGCGTCGTGCAGCGTCCTGGCCCGCAGGGAGTCCGCACGTGCCCCGGCCGGCGGCCCATCGGGCCGCCGGCCGGGGCGGCGCTCCACCGTGACGGGCCGCCTCCGGGCAGCCCCGGACGCGCTCGTGCGTGCTGCGGTCAGCCGGTGCGGCGCAAGCGGGCCAGGGCCAGCCCACCGAGGACGATGGCGATCAGCCCGACCGCCAGGGCCATGAAGCCCCCGACGATCCCGTAGCCGGTGCCGGGACCACCGTCGGCGGCGGCCACGACGAGCCCGCCGACGACCGCGCCGGTCACCCCTGCGACCAGGGCCACGATGGCCCCGTTCCTCCCGGTGCCGCCACCGATGCGACCGGCGGAGCGCAGGGCCACTCCCCCGATGACCACACCGGCCAGTCCCAGCAGCGCGGCCACGAGGGACCAGAGACGCCCGGGGGTGACGGCGTCAGCACTGACGGCGACCGGCTGGGCGAGGACGTGCGCGGCTGCCGGGGCGGCGAACCCGAGGACGCCGAGCGGGGCGGCCGCGCCGGCGGCGAGCAGGTGGCGGACTGACATGGGTGCTCCTCCTCCCACAACGGGACGCCGCTGATCATGGCCACCTGTCCCCTGGCCGGTCGTCGTCCGGACGCAGACAGTTCGCGCTGCCGCCGATGCCGTAGCCGGCCACCGCGCGGATACCGCAGGAGCCGGAGGTACCGCGTCTGCGGTAGGCGGTCGATCATCCGTGCGCCGGAGTCGCCTGCGCGGACATCGGGCTAGCGTGCCCGCATGGGCGGGGCGCGGATCAGCGTCGGAGATTGGGCGATCGCCGTCGGCGTGGGGGCGACCCTGCTGGTGGCCGGGCTGTCCGGCCACCACCCCTCCACCGATCTCGACCCGCTGGGCTACGCGCTGCTGACAGCCGGTGGGCTGTCGCTGGTCGCCCGCCGCTGGGCTCCGGTCACCGTGCTGGTCGTCACCGGGTTGTGCGCGGTGGGCTACCAGAGCCTCGGTTTCGACGTGCCGGTCGTCGCGTTCCTGTTCGCGGTGTACGCCGCGGTCCGGGCAGGACACCGCATCGTCACGGTGGCCGGGTCGGTGACCATGCTGGCTGCTGTGCCGCTGGCGATCCTGGTCTCCCCCCACGACTGGCCCGTGGGCGAGGCGTTCACGCAGTCCCGGGACGTCCTCGAACTGGCCTGGCTGATCGCCGCCGGTGCGGCCGGTGAGGCGCTGCGGCAGGCCGAGCGCCGGGCGGACGAGGCCGAGCGCACCCGCGAGGAGACCGGGCGGCGGCGCGCAAGCGAGGAGCGCCTGCACATCGCGCGGGAGTTGCACGACTCGCTCACCCACCAGATCTCCGTCATCAAGGTGCAGGCCGAAGTCGCCGTCCACCTGGCCCGCAAGCGGGGCGAACAGGTGCCCGAGGCCCTGCTGGCGATCCGGGAGGCCGGTCGCGAGGCGGCCCGAGAGCTGCGAGCCACCCTGGAGGCGCTGCGTGATGACGACGAGAACCCGCCGGCGGGGCTCGATCACGTCCCCGACCTGGTGGAACGGGCCCGGATGTCCGGTCTGGACACGGAGCTGACGATCGAGGGACACCACGAGGACGTGCCGACCGCGGTGGACCGGACCGCGTACCGGATCGTCCAGGAGTCGCTGACCAACGTCGCCCGTCACGCCGCCGCCACCACCGCGTCGGTCCGGATCGACTACCGGCCCGACGCCGTGCTGATACGGGTGGATGACGACGGCAGGGCCACGCCGGCCGCCGCGCCGGTGCCCGGCGTCGGGCTGCTGGGGATGCGCGAACGAGTGACCGCTCTCGGAGGCCGCCTGCGGGCGGCACCGCGCAGCGAGGGCGGCTTCACCGTCGAGGCCGAGCTCCCCCTGGGCCACGCGTCGTGATCCGGGTCCTGGTGGTCGACGACCAGCCGCTCATCCGCAGCGGGTTCCGGGCGCTCCTGGACACCGAGGACGACATCGAGGTGGTGGCCGAGGCCGGCGACGGCAGCGAGGGCCTGGCGCGGGCCAGGGAACACCTGCCCGACGTCGCGCTCATCGACATCCAGATGCCGGTCCTCGACGGTATCGAGGCGACCCGCCGCATCGCCGCGGACCCGACCCTGGCGTCGGTGCACGTCGTCATCCTGACCAACTACGGCCTGGACGAGTACGTCTTCAACGCACTCCGGGCCGGCGCGGCCGGGTTCCTCGTCAAGGACATCCAGCCGGAGGACCTCCTGCACGCCGTACGCGTCGCCGCGCGCGGCGACGCCCTGCTCGCACCGTCGATCACCCGCAAGCTGATCGACCGCTACGTCACCCAGCCGCTCACCACCGACACCGGCACAGGGCTGACCGAACTGACGAACCGGGAACGAGAGGCCGTCGCCCTGGTCGCGCAGGGCCTGTCCAACGGACAGATCGCCGACCGCATGGTGATCAGCCCGCTCACCGCGAAGACCCACGTCAACCGAGCCATGACCAAGCTCCGCGCCCGCGACCGCGCCCAACTCGTGGTCCTCGCCTACGAGACCGGCCTGGTGGCCCCGCGCGACTCCTGACAGCCACGGTCCGGCCGCAGACCTGCCCGACGATGCCCCTCTCACCGGTCGCCGTCACGTGTTCCACGAGCTGCGCTCCACCCCGGGCCGCGAGGGGACCACTCAGGTCTCGAGCACCACCACGTCGAGGGCGTTCAGGACGACCGGGTCGGAGACGACCTCGACGGCGGTGATCCGCCCGCCCGTGACGACGAAGTCCAGCGCCGCGCGCAGCCGGCCGTCCGTGGTGAACACGGCGCCTGCGGCTCCATCGAGCAGCGCGGCGCGGGCGGCCTGGGCCTTGCCGAGGAAGGCCCGGGCGACCGCCTCGCCGCCGCGCAGTCGCGTGAGCCCGCCGAGCGCGGCAACGGGGGCGTCGGCGCGGAACACGACGTGCGGGTCGAGCACGGCCAGCAGTCGGGCGAAGTCACCCTCGCGCGAGGCGGCGAGGAACGCCTGCACCACCTCCCGGCGGCGCGCCGCGTCTGCCGGGCCGACGGCGTGCGGAGCCGCGCCCTGCACCCGGCGCCGAGCACGGCTGGCCAGCTGGCGCGCCGCGGCCGGGCTGCGGTCGAGGACGGCCGCGACATCCTCGAACGGGACGGCGAACAGGTCGTGCAGCACGAAGGCGAGCCGCTCCGGCGGCGTCAGCGCATCGAGCACGACGAGGAGCGCGAGGCCGACGGAGTCGGCCAGCACCGCCTCGCGTTCCGGCTCCGGCCCGTCCTCGGGGTCCGGTCGGTGCAGCTCCAACGGCTCCTCGCGGCGCGCGCCCCGGCGGCGCAGCATGTCGAGGCACACCCGGCCGACGACCGTGGTCAGCCAGCCGGCGAGGTTGTCCACGCCGGTGGACCCGTTGCCCTGCAGGCGCAGCCATGCCTCCTGGACGGCGTCGTCGGCCTCGGCCGGGGAGCCGAGCACCCGGCGCGCGACCGCCCGCAGATGTGCGCGGTGCGTCTCGAACTGCTCGGCCAGCCGGTCGGCTCGTGCCGCCTCCTCGCTCACCTGTCACATCCTCCCGTCGGGGTCCGTCAGTGCAGTGACGTCGCCGGACGCGGCGATGTGACCGTCGGCAGAGGAGGACCCCGTGCAGGCTCACGAGCAGCATCCCGGCACCGTGCCCGAGGAGTGGGGCAGCGTCCGTCACCCGGTCGAGATCGTCGACCCCGCGGGCGCCCGACCGCGCCGCCGCGTCGAGATCGAGAGGAACCCGATGCCCCCCGACCTCCGCAGCACCATCCTCCTGCGCGGTGAGGACAGCGGCGGCCACGTCTCCGTCGTGGAGAACGTCGTCCCGGCGCGCAGCGCGGGACCGCCGCTGCACAGGCACCACTTCGACGAGACCTTCTGTGTCCTGGAGGGCGAGCTCGTCTTCCGCGTCGGCGACGTCCTCCTCGTGCGGACCGCGGGACAGCTCGCCTTCGCCCCGCGCGACGCCGCGCACGCACTGGCCAACCGCCGTGACGATCCAGCGCGCTACCTGCTCGTGTGCACCCCCGCCGGCTTCGAGCGCCAGTTCGCCCGGATGGCCGCGCAGGCCACCGGCACGGAGCCGCCGCCGTGGGCGCTCCAGCCGGTCCCGGAGGTGGTGCCGCTCGGCCCACCCATCCTCCGGGAGGTCCTCGACCGCCTGGGGTGACGCGCCGCGGCACGCCGGGTCGCCCGCCGGTCGCTCAGCCCCGTCCGAGCTCCCGGGCCAGCTGCTCCAGCCGGGCGATGCGCTCCGGCATCGGCGGGTGGGTGGCGAACAGCGACGCCAGCCCCTGACCCCGGAACGGGTTGGCGATCATCAGGTGGCTCTGGGTCACCAGCCGGTCCTCCTGCGGCAGCGGCCGGGCGGCCGCCCCTCGCTCGATCTTGCGCAGGGCCGAGGCCAGGGCCAGCGGGTCGTGCGAGAGGACGGCCCCGGAGGTGTCGGCCTGGTACTCCCGGCTGCGGCTGACCGCCATCTGCACCAACCCGGCCGCGAGCGGGCCCAGGAAGACCAGCAGCAGGCTGCCCAGCGCGTTGCCGCCGCCGCGCTCGTCGGACCGCCCGCCGAACAGCGACGCGAACATCGCCATGTGCGCGAGGTAGGTGATCACCGTCGCCATCGCGCCGGCCACCGAGCTGATCAGGATGTCGCGGTTGTAGACGTGCGAGAGCTCGTGGGCGAGGACGCCGCGCAGCTCCCGGCGGTCGAGCAGCTCGAGGATGCCCTGGGTGACGCAGACGGCGGCGTTGCGCGGGTTGCGTCCGGTCGCGAACGCGTTGGGCTGGTCGGTGGGGCTCACGTAGAGACGGGGCATCGGCTGCCGGGCCTCGGTCGCCAGTTCCCGGACCATCGCGTACAGCGCCGGGGCCTGCGTCTCGGTGACCGGGAAGGCCCGCATCGCCCGCAGCGCGAGCTTGTCGCTGTTGACGTACGCGTAGCCGTTGACCGCCAGGGCGACGACGAGCGCGATGAACAGGCCGCCCCGTCCACCGATCAACGCACCGGCGGCGAGGATGAGCCCGCCCATGAGACCGAGGAGGACCGCGGTCTTGAGCCCGTTGCTCCAGCGATGCACGTCCGGACAACGGAGCGTCCGGGGTCGCCGTTCCCCGTGGTGGACGGCGGCCTGCTGCGAGCACGGTCACGGAATGGCACCGGTCGCCGCGCGGTTGTCCCATGCAGGTGCCGGGGGGACCCGGCCGCTCTCGACCGTCGTCCCCGCAGCGCGACCGTGGGTTGTGACGGACACGTAACCTCGGCCGGTGGAGGTGCACCACTCATGACCACGACCAACCCGCCCGACACCGCCGGTACGGCGGGGAGCACGGTGCCTTTCGTCAAGAGCGTCGTCGAGCTGGACCGGGTCGTCATCCGGCTGGCCGGCGACTCCGGCGACGGCATGCAGCTGACCGGGAACCGGTTCACCAGCGAGACGGCGTCGTTCGGCAACGACCTCTCGACGCTGCCCAACTTCCCCGCCGAGATCCGCGCACCGACGGGGACCCTGCCCGGCGTCAGTTCCTTCCAGTTGCACTTCGCCGACCACGACATCATGACCCCGGGCGACGCCCCGGACGTCCTGGTCGCGATGAACCCGGCCGCGCTCAAGGCCAACCTCTCCGACCTGCCCGGCGGCGGGCTGCTGATCGTCGACTCCGACGAGTTCACCCCGCGCAACCTGGCCAAGGTCGGCTACGCGACCAGCCCGCTCGAGGACGGCTCCCTCGACGGCTGGCAGCTGGTCAGCGTGCCGCTGACGAGCATGACCCTCGACGCGCTCGCCGACTCCGGCCTCGGCAAGAAGGAGGCCGAGCGCTCGAAGAACATGTTCACCCTCGGCCTGCTGAGCTGGATGTACCACCGGCCCACCGAGGGGACGATCCGCTTCCTCGAGCGGCAGTTCCGCCGCAAGCCCGAGATCGCCGCGGCCAACATCGCCGCGTTCCGGGCCGGCTACAACTACGGCGAGACGACGGAGGCCTTCGCGGTCTCCTACGAGATCAAGCCCGCGCCGATGGCACCGGGCCGCTACCGCAACATCTCGGGCAACCAGGCCCTGGCGCTCGGCATCGTCGCCGCCGGCCAGCGGTCGGGCCTGCCGGTGTTCCTGGGCGCCTACCCGATCACCCCGGCGTCGGACATCCTGCACGAGCTGTCCCGGCACAAGTCCTTCGGCGTCCGCACGTTCCAGGCCGAGGACGAGATCGCCGGCGTGGCCTCCGCGATCGGCGCCTCCTTCGGCGGCGCGCTCGGCGTCACGACGACGTCCGGGCCGGGGATCTCGCTGAAGTCGGAGGCCATCGGTCTGGCCGTGATGACCGAGCTGCCGCTGGTCGTCGTCGACGTGCAGCGCGGTGGGCCCTCCACCGGTCTGCCGACCAAGACCGAGCAGTCGGACCTGCTGCAGGCGATGTTCGGCCGCAACGGCGAGGCACCGCTGCCGGTGATCGCCCCGCGCTCGCCCGCCGACTGCTTCGACGCGGCGCTGGAGGCGGCCCGGATCGCGCTGATCTACCGCACGCCGGTGATGCTGCTGTCCGACGGCTATCTCGCCAACGGTGCCGAGCCGTGGCAGATCCCGGACGTCGACGCGCTGCCGGACCTGGGGGTGGAGTTCGCGACCGAGCCCAACGGCGAGGACGGGTCCTTCCTGCCCTACCTGCGCGACCCCGAGACGCTCGCCCGGCCGTGGGCGATCCCGGGCACGGCGGGGATGCAGCACCGGATCGGTGGCCTGGAGAAGGCCGACAAGACCGGCAACATCTCCTACGACCCGGCCAACCACGACCTGATGACCCGCCTGCGCCAGGCCAAGGTCGACGGCATCGCGGCGACCCTGCCGCCCACCGAGGTCGACGACCCGGACGGTGACGCCCGTGTCGCCGTCATCGGCTGGGGCTCCACCTACGGTCCGATCGGCGCCGCCTGCCGCCGGATCCGCAGTTCCGGGCGCTCGGTCGCGCAGATCCACCTGCGCCACCTCAACCCGATGCCCGCCGACCTCGGCGACGTCCTGCGCCGCTACGACCGGGTGGTCTGCCCGGAGATGAACCTCGGGCAGCTGGCCCTGCTGCTGCGCGCCAAGTACCTCGTCGACGTCCAGAGCCACACGCAGGTGCGCGGGCTGCCCTTCCGGGCCGCCGAGCTCGCCGCGGTGGTCCAGGACGTCATCGACTCCACCACCGGAGGCACCCAGTGACCACCATCGACCTCGGCATGCCGGCCGACGGTCCCATCGCCGACGCGATCGCCCGCTCCCTGGAGAGCCAGGGCGAGAAGCAGACCGCGCTGAAGGCCAAGGACTTCAAGACCGACCAGGAGGTCCGCTGGTGCCCCGGCTGCGGTGACTACGTCATCCTCAACGCCGTCCAGAGCTTCCTGCCCAGCCTCGGCATCGCGCGCGAGGACATGGTCATCGTCTCGGGCATCGGCTGCTCGTCCCGCTTCCCGTACTACATGAACACCTACGGGATGCACTCCATCCACGGCCGCGCCCCGGCGATCGCCACCGGCCTGGCCGCGTCCCGCCCGGACCTGTCGGTCTGGGTCGTGACCGGGGACGGCGACGCGCTGTCGATCGGCGGCAACCACCTGATCCACACGCTGCGCCGCAACGTGAACCTGAAGATCCTGCTGTTCAACAACCGGATCTACGGGCTCACGAAGGGCCAGTACTCGCCCACCAGCGAGGTCGGCAAGATCACGAAGTCCACGCCGATGGGGTCGCTGGACCACCCGTTCAATCCGGTGTCGCTGGCCCTCGGGGCCGACGCGACCTTCGTCGGGCGGGCGATGGACTCCGACCGCAAGGGTCTCACCGACGTGCTGCGGCAGGCCGCGGAGCACCAGGGCACGGCGCTGGTGGAGATCTACCAGAACTGCAACATCTTCAACGACGGCGCCTTCGACCTGCTCAAGGACCCGACCACCGGGACGCAGTGGTCGATCCCGCTGGAGCACGGCAAGCCGCTGGTGTTCGGCCCGGACGGCGCCTCGTGCGTGGTCCGCGACGAGTTCGGCGGGCTGCGGATCGCCGAGACCAACCAGGTGGCCGCGGAGGACATCGTCGTCCACGACGTCACGCGTCAGGACCCGTCCTACGCCTTCGCGCTGTCGCGGCTGTCCGGCCAGGACCTCCGCTACACCCCGATGGGCGTCTTCCGGGCGGTGCAGAAGCCGACCTACGACCGGATGATGGCCGACCAGGTCGAGGAGGCCCGGACGCAGTCCCCGGCCGACCTCCACGCCCTCCTGGCCGGCGGCGACACCTGGACCGTCGGCTGACAGGGCCGGGAGCATCGCAGCGAGGTCTGCGAGCGAGGAGCGGACCGGGCCGCGGAAGCCGACCCGTGGGCTCGGTCAGCGCCTGACGGTCCGCGCCTGAACGGCCGAGGGGCGCCCGGGAACCTGTGGTTCCCGGGCGCCCCTCGTCGTTGTGGAGGTCAGCCCCTCAGGGCGCTGGGCTCAGTGGTGGTCCTTGTGGTGGTCCTTGTCGCCGTCGCGGTGACCGTTGTCGTCACCGTTGTCCTCGTCCACGACCTCGACCCACTCGGACTCCTCGTCGAGCTCGTCGTCGCCGTCGCTGATGGTGACCGTGACCTCGACCCAGTCACCCTCCTCTGCGGCCTCGTCCTTCTTCTCCAGCGTGACGGTCTTCTCGTTCTCCTCGCCGTCGCAGTCGAGCTTGACGTCCTCCGCCTCGTATTTGATGTCGTCCTTCTCGGCGGTCACGTCGGCCGTGATGTCGTCGTCGTCGTCGTCGTCCTCGCACTTGTACGTGAACGTGACGTCGAGCTCGTCGCCGTCGTCGCCGAGTTCGGCCTCGTCGTTGATCTCGACGACCTTGGCCCAGGCGTCGTCGCCGTTGTGGTGTCCGTCGCCACCGCCGGCCCAGGCGGGCGCGGCGCCGGTGAACACCAGTGCCGTGGCGGCGGGCAGAGCGAGCAGCAGGCGGGAGCGGCGCATGGAGATTCCCCTTTGTGCGCGGCCGCGAGGCGGCCGTGGACCTCTGACGCGGGCCACCTTTACGAATTCATGACGATCGTCACAACCCCGTGATCTGGAACTCTCGGTATCCGTCTCGGGGTCACGGGCGAGGCATGACCCGCAGTATCTGGTCGCTCCCGTTCCCGTTGTCGGTCGTGACGTACAGCAGGCCGTCGACGCCCAGCTGGACGGTGCGGATCCGGCCGTGGGTGCCCTCGAGCTCGGGCAGCCGGAGCTGCTCGAGCAGCGCGCCGTCCTCGGCCACCCGCAGCGCCAGGACGCCCCGCCCCTTGAGGACGCCGAGCAGCAGCAGCCCCTCGTAGGCCTGCCAGCGGTCGCCGTCGAGGAAGGTGGCGCCGGAGGAGGCGATGGTCGGGTCCCCGGAGGCCCAGGTGGCCGGCAGGACGTCGGGCAGGGTGGGGTCGGTCATGGGGACGAACTCGCCGTAGCCGGGCCCCTGCGGCGCGAACCCGCCGTTGCCCCCGCGCCGCAGCAGGGTGACCTCGTCGTCCCGGTCGGGGCCGTGCTCGGCGGCGTAGACCTGACCCGAGCCCGGGCGCACGGCCAGCCCCTGGACGTTGCGGTGCCCGTAGGTCCACACCCGGGCCTCGGCGCCCGGGCGGCCGGCGAACGGGTTGCCCGGGGCCGGCCCTCCGGTGGCCGGGTCGATGCGCAGCACCTTGCCGGCGGTCGTGCCCAGGTCCTGGGCGCGCGAGGGGTCGGCGGTGTCGCCGGTGCCGACGAGCAGTGCGCCGGTCTGGTCGAAGCGCAACCGGCAGCCGCCGTGCCGGCCGATGCGCTCGTTGACCGGGATGCCGCCGAGCAGCGGATCGGCGACCCGGGTGGCGCTGCGCCAGCCGGCGTCCACGGTCCAGGCCACGACCGCGACGGCCGGCTCGCCGCCGTCCTGGCGCCCCTGGCAGGTGTAGAAGCGCCGGTTGCCCGCGAACCCCGGGTCGAGGACCAGCCCCATCAGGCCGGTCTCCCCGCGGGCGAACAGGTCGGAGAAGTCGGCCTCGACCTCCTGGACGGTCCCGTCGGGCAGGACCGCGGTGAGCCCGCCGCCCCTCTCGTCGGCCAGCAGCGTCCCGTCGGGGGCCTGCGCGAGGTCCCACGGGTGGTCCAGGCCGTCGGCGACGACCGTGACGTCGAGAGCCGGGACGACCGGCGGGGGAGTCGTCGGCGGCGGAGGGGCGCTGCTGTCCGGCGGCGGAGCCGTCGTCCGGGAGGGCGGGCCGGGGGCCTGGGCCGGGTCGCCGGTACAGGCGGCCAGCAGCGCCGCGACGGTGACCAGGCAGATCAGGCGGGCGCGCACCCGCCCAGCATGCCCACGACGCTCAGCTGGTGCGCGTGACGACGTAGTCGCACAGGGCGCTGAGCGCGTCGCGGACCGGCCCCTGGGGGACGGCGGACAGCCGCGCCCGGGCCCGGTCGGCGTACTCCCGCAGCACCTCGGTGGCCCGCACCAGACCTGCCGACGAGCGCAGCAGGGTCAGCGCCTCGGCGTGCTCGGCGTCGTCGGTGATCGGCCGGGAGACGAGGTCCCGCAGCCGCTGCTCGGCCGGGTCGTCCCCGGCCAGGGCGAACAGCGCCGGCAGGGTGGCGATGCCCTCGCGCAGGTCGGTCCCGGGCGACTTCCCCGAGGCGCCGTCCTGGCTGACGATGTCGAGCAGGTCGTCGGAGAGCTGGAAGGCGACCCCGACCTCCTCGGCGAAGGCGGTCAGCGCGGCGACGAGGTCCTCCCCCACCCCCGCGAAGGAGGCGCCGAAGCGCGCCGAGGTGGCCACCAGCGAGCCGGTCTTGTCGGCCAGCACCTGCAGGTGGTGGGCGACCGGGTCGGCCCCGGGACGCGGCCCGACGGTCTCCAGGATCTGGCCGGTGACCAGCCGCTCGAAGGTGCGCGCCTGGATGCGCACCGCCTCGGGGCCCAGGTCGGCCAGCAGATCCGAGGCGCGGGCGAAGAGGAGGTCGCCGGTCAGGATGGCGATGCTGTTGGACCACCGGCTGTTGGCGCTGGGCGCCCCCCGGCGGACGGCGGCCTCGTCCATGACGTCGTCGTGGTAGAGCGTCGCCAGGTGGGTCAGCTCGCAGACCACCGCGGCCTCGGTCACCCCGGGGGCGTGCGGGTCCCCGAGCTCGGCGGCCAGCAGCGCCAGCAGCGGCCGGAAGCGTTTCCCGCCCGCGGCGACCAGGTGCCCGGCCGCCTCCGAGATGAACGCGTGCTCGCTGGTGACCGCGGTCCGCAGCGCCTCCTCGACGCGGGCCAGCCCCTCGGCGAGGCGCGGGCCGAGATCCCCCTCGGGCAACCACGGGCCCATCGTCGAGGCGGGCGTCGAGATCCGCTGCCAGGTCTCGACCGGGGTGTCCCCGTCGACGGCGGCGCTGGCTCCGGTCATCAACCGACGAAGATAGCCGCCTTCTCGGCCAGGTCGAGCACCGCCCCGGGGACGATCCCCAGCACGAGGGTGGCGGCCACGGTCACGGCGAGCACGATCGTGGTGGGCAGGCCGGGCACACCGACGGTCGGGCCGTCGGCGGCGGGCTCGGAGAAGTACATGAGCACGATGACCCGCAGGTAGAAGAAGGCCGCCACCGCGCTGGCCAGCAGCGCCACGACCACCAGCGGCCACGCGCCGTCGTCGATGGCGGCCCGGAACACCGCGAACTTGCCGGTGAAGCCGCTCGTGAGCGGGATCCCCGCCAGCGCCAGGAGGAACAGGGCCATGACCGCCGCGGTCAGCGGCGAGCGCCGGGCCAGGCCGGCCCACTTGGCCAGGTGCGTGGCCTCCCCGTCGCCGTCCCGGACGAGCGTGAGCACCGCGAAGGCGCCGAGCGTGGTCAGCCCGTAGGCCAGCAGGTAGAACATCGTGCCCGGGACCCCCGAACCGGAGCCGTCCGCGCCGCCGCCGAGCCCGATGACGCCGGTGAGCAGGAACCCCGCGTGCGCGATCGAGGAGTACGCCAGCATCCGCTTGAGGTCGGTCTGGGTGAGGCCGAGCACGGCGCCGACCACCATCGACACGATCGCGATGCCGTAGACCAGGGGCCGCCAGGTCCACTCGCTGGTGCCGAAGGCGACGTAGAGCAGCCGCAGGATGGCCCCGAACGCGGCGACCTTGGTGCAGGCGGCCATGAAGGCGGTCACCGGCGTCGGGGCGCCCTGGTAGACGTCCGGCGTCCAGGAGTGGAACGGCGCCACGCTGGCCTTGAACATCAGCCCGACCACCAGCAGCGCCAGGCCGAGGACCAGGAGCACGTCGCTGCCCCCGACCGCGGCGGCCGACCGGACGTCGGAGAGCCGGACGCTGCCGGTGGCGCCGTAGACCAGGGCCACGCCGTAGAGGAAGAACGCCGAGGCGAACGACCCGAGCAGGAAGTACTTGACCGCCGCCTCCTGGGAGAGCAGCCGGCGGCGGCGGGCCAGCCCGCTGATCAGGTACAGCGGCAGGCTGAGCACCTCGAGGGCGACGAACATGACCAGCAGGTCGTTGGCCGCGACGAACAGCATCATGCCGCCGATCGCGAACAGGGCCAGCGGGTAGACCTCGGTCTGCACCCGCGGTGCGGTCATCAGCTCCCGGTCGCGGGGGCTGCCCGCGGGCACCGCGGCGGCCGCGACGAACGCCGACCGGGCGGGGTCCAGGGAGCGCTCGGCGAACAGCAGGACCGACAGCGCCCCGAGCCCGGCGATGGTCGCCTGGAGGAAGACCGCCGGGCCGTCGACGGCGAGCGCGCCACCGGCGGTGACCGTCCGCTCCCCCGCCAGCAGCAGGCTGGTGACCAGCCCGCCGAGGGTGCCGACGAGGGCGACGGCGACCTGCACCGGGTGCCGGCTCTCCCGCGGGGCGAAGGCCTCGACGATGACGCCGACGCACGCGGCCCCGAGCACGATCGCCAGCGGCGCCAGGGCCCCCAGCGACAGGCTCGGCGCCTCGATCGCGTCGACCGCGCTGACCAGCATCAGTTCCCCCCGGCAGTGTCGTCGGCGGCCGGGGCCGCGGCCGGCTGCACGCCGGCGGGGTCGGCGCCGACGTCGGTCATCGTCGCGGCGACCGCGGGCTCGATCAGGTCCAGCAGCGGCTGCGGGTAGACCCCCAGCGCGATGACCAGCGCGACCATCGGCGCGGCGACGGCCAGCTCCCGGCGGGACAGGTCGTGCACCCGCAGTCGTGCCGGCGCCGGGGCCGGCGCGGTCAGGGTCGCGGTGCCGCCGTCCGCCGGGGTCACCGCTGCCGACGACGTCCCCCCGTCCGCCGTCCCCTCTGCGGTCTCCAGCAGCACGCCACGGGGCGGGCCGTGCATGGTGCGCTGGTACACCAGCAGGACGTAGAGCGCGGCCAGGATGATCCCGACGGTGGCGAGGACCGTGTAGACCGGCACCTCCGGGAAGGACCCGATCAGCACGAGGAACTCGCTGACGAAGCTGTTGGTGCCCGGCAGGGCCAGCGAGGCGAGCCCCGCCACGAGGAAGACGCCGGCCAGCAACGGGGCCTGGGCGGCGACGCCGCCGTAGTCCCCGACCTGCCGGCTGCCGCCGCGCGCGATGAGCATCCCGACGACGAGGAAGAGCAGGCCCGTCGCGATGCCGTGGTTGACCATGTAGAGCACCGCGCCGGTGGCCGCCTCGGTCGTGAAGGCGAAGATGCCCAGCGCGATGAAGCCGAAGTGTGCGATCGAGGTGTAGGACACCAGCCGCTTCATGTCCGACTGCCCCATCGCCAGGAGTGCGGCGTAGAGGATCCCGGCGACGGCGAGGACGAGCACGTACGGGGCGAGGTCGCGGGAGGCGTCCGGGAACAGCGGCAGGCAGTAGCGGATGAACCCGAACGTGCCGACCTTGTCCAGGACGCCCACCAGCAGCACCGCACCGCCGATCGGCGCCTCGGCACCGGAGTCGGGCAGCCAGGTGTGGAAGGGCACCAGCGGCGCCTTGATCGCGAAGGCGACGAAGAAGCCGAGGAACAGCAGCTTCTGCACACCCGGGTCGATGTCGATCTGCCGCAGCGCGTCGAAGGCGAACGTCCCCTGCCCCAGCTCGCTGTTGCTCACCACGTACAGCCCGATGACTGCGGCCAGCATGACCAGCCCGCCGACCAGGCTGTAGAGGAAGAACTTGACCGCCGCGTACTGCCGTCGCGGGCCGCCGAAGCTGCCGATCAGGAAGTACATCGGGACGAGCATCGCCTCGAAGAAGACGTAGAAGAGGAAGACGTCGGTTGCGGCGAAGACGCCGACCATCATCGCCTCGAGCAGCAGCAGCCAGGCGAAGAAGGCGCGCATCGAGCGGCGGCCGGCGGGGGTGTCCCGCCAGGAGGCGACCACGACCACCGGCACCAGGACGCCGATGAGCAGCAGCATGACCAGCGCGATGCCGTCGACGCCGAGGGCGAAGTCCACCCCGAAGTCCGGGATCCAGGACACCGACGTGGTCAGCTGGAACCGCTCGCCGCCGGTGTCGAAGGCGACCGTGGCGAGCACGGCCAGCAGCAGGACGACGGCGCTGACGCCGAGGGCGAGCTGCTTGGCGAGGTCGTCACGGCCCCTGGGCAGGGCGGCGACCACGGCCGCTCCGGCCGCCGGGACGACGATCATCGCCAGCAGCCACGGGAAGTCGGTCACGGTCGGGGACCCCTCTCGTTCGTCGTCGCTCGGGTCATCCCGCCGTCACCGCCAGCAGCGCCCCGGCGACGACGACGGCGCCGCCGAGCATGGACAGCGCGTAGGAGCGCACGAAGCCGGTCTGCGTGCGGCCCAGCCGGGACGAGGAGCCGCCCAGCGTCGCGGCCAGCCCGTTGACCGCGCCGTCCACGCCGCGGTTGTCGACGAACACCAGCGCCCGGGTCAGCCACTGTCCGGGCCGCATGAACAGGGACTCGTTGACCGTGTCGGCGTACAGCGCGCGGCGCGCGGCCCGGACCGGGAGGGAGACCCGGGCCGGAGCGGTCACCGGGACCTCGCGGCGGCCCACGAACAGCCACGCGGCGCCCACCCCGAGCAGCATCACCAGCGTCACCAGCACGCTCACCAGCAGCGGCGCGACCACGTGCTCGGCGGCCTCCGGCTCGCCGAACACCGGCGTGAACCACTCCTCCAGCGGGAAGGCCACGACCAGCAGGAACCCGGCGACCACCGAGCCGACGGCCAGCAGCACCATCGGCACCGTCATGACCGGCGGCGCCTCGTGCGGGTGGACGCCCTCCTCCCAGCGCGGCCGCCCGAAGAAGGTCATGAGCATCAGCCGGGTCATGTAGAAGGCGGTCAGCCCGGCCGCCAGGATCGCCAGCGTGCCGAGCAGGTAGCCCCAGCCGTCGCCGCGGTCGAACGCGGCCTCGATGATCGCGTCCTTGGTGTAGAAGCCGGACAGGAACGGGAAGCCGATGAGGGCCAGGTAGCCCAGCCCGAAGGTCACGAAGGTGGTGCGCATCCGCGTGGCCAGCCCGCCGAAGCGGCGCATGTCCACGGAGTCGTCCATCGCGTGCATGACCGACCCGGCGCCGAGGAACAGCCCGGCCTTGAAGAAGCCGTGGGTGAGCAGGTGCGCGAGGCCCGCGACGTAGCCGACCGGCCCCAGCCCGACGGCCAGGAACATGTAGCCGATCTGGCTGACCGTGGAGTAGGCCAGCACCTTCTTGATGTCGTCCTGCGCGCAGCCGGCGATCGCGCCGATGGTCAGCGTGATCGCCCCGACGGCGAGGACGACGGCCCGGGCGGTCGCCGTCTCGTCGTAGATCGGGGCGGCGCGGGCGATGAGGTAGACGCCGGCGGTGACCATGGTCGCGGCGTGGATCAGCGCGGAGACCGGGGTCGGGCCCTCCATCGCGTCCGGGAGCCACGCCTGCAGCGGGAACTGGCCGGACTTGCCGCAGGCCCCGAGCAGGAGCAGCAGCCCCAGGGCGGTGACCGTGCCGCCGGCCAGCGTGCCGACCGCGCTGAAGACGCCCTCGTAGGTGACGGTGCCCAGCTGCGCGAACATCAGGAAGATCGCCAGCGCCAGCCCGACGTCCCCGACCCGGTTCATGATGAACGCCTTCTTCGCGGCGGTGGCCGCCGACGGGCGGGTGTACCAGAAGGCGATGAGCAGGTAGGACGCCAGGCCGACGCCCTCCCAGCCCACGTAGAGCATCACGAAGTTGTTGCCGAGGACGAGCAGCAGCATCGCCGCGACGAAGAGGTTGAGGTAGGCGAAGAACCGGCGCCGGCCGGGGTCGTGGGCCATGTAGCCCACCGAGTAGACGTGGATGAGCGCGCCCACGCCGGTGATCAGCAGGACGAACACCGCCGACAGCGGGTCGTAGAGCAGCCCGGCCTGCACGTCGAGCGAGCCGGTCGCGACGAAGGTGAACAGGTCGACGCTCACCGACCGCCCGTCGAGCTGGAAGGTGCAGACCAGCCCGATGACGAAGGCCACGACCACGGTGGCCACGCCGAGCAGGTGGCCCCAGCGGTCGGTGCGGCGTCCACCCAGCAGCAGCACGGCGGCGCCGGCCAGGGGCAGCGCGATCAGCAGCCAGGAGGCGGCGAGCAGCCCGTCGGCGGGCACGGTGTCCATCCCCGGATCCCCGTTCTCAGTACTTGAGCAGGTTGGCGTCGTCGACCGACGCCGACCGGCGGGTCCGGTAGATCGACATGATGATCGCCAGGCCGACGACGACCTCCGCGGCGGCGACGACCATGACGAAGAACGCCATGATCTGGCCGTCGACGGTGCCGCTGGCCCGGGCGAAGGTGACCAGCGTGAGGTTCACCGAGTTGAGCATCAGCTCGATGCACATGAAGACGACGATCGCGTTGCGCCGCACCAGCACGCCGACCGCGCCGATGGTGAACAGGATCGCGGCCAGCACCAGGTAGTGCGCGAGACTCATCGCTGGTCCCCTCCGCGCACGCCGTCGACGTCCCCGAGCGCCGCGTCGGGGCTGCCGAGCTCGGCCCGGCCGGTGGGACGCGGCATCTGCTCGACCTCCTGGGGATCGATCCCGGTGGCGAGGCTGTCCTCGGCCGTCCGGCCATCGGGCAGCAGCGCGGGGGCGGCGACGGAGTTGGCCCGCGCGTACACCCCGGGACCGGGGAGGGTCTGCGGCCGGTCGGTGAGGAACCGGGCCCGCGAGAGCTCCTTCTGGGTGCGGCGGCTGCCGGGCTCGCGCTCGATGTGGGCCAGGACCATGGCCCCGACCGCGGCGGTGATCAGCAGCGCGCTGGTGACCTCGAACGCCAGCAGGTACCGGGTGAACAGCAGCTGGGCGATCGCCTCGATGTTGCTGGTCTCCCCGCCCTGCACCGCCGCCAGGCCGGTGATCGGGAGGTCCTGGGTGGCCCGGGCGATCCCCGCGCCGACCAGCCCGGCGAAGCCGATGCCGAGCACGATCGCGGCCACCCGCTGCCCGCGGAGGGTCTCCACCACCGAGTCCGAGGAGTCCCGGCCGACGAGCATGAGGACGAACAGGAACAGGATCATGATCGCGCCGGTGTAGACGATGATCTGCACCGCGCCGAGGAACGGCGCCTCCTGGACGACGTAGAACACGCCCAGCGCCAGCATCGTGTTCACCAGCCACAGCGCCGAGTGGACGGCGTTGCGCGAGAGCACCATGCCCAGCGCGCCGGCCAGCGCGATCGGGCCGAGGACCCAGAAGACGACCGCCTCCCCGGTGCCGATCACCACGTCGGGGTTCACGCCGCGCCCCCGGGGACCGGCTGGTCCTCCCGCGCCCCGGCGGAGCGGTCGGCCGGCGGGACCGGGACGTCCGGCGTCCGGACGTAGTAGTCCTTCTCGTCGTCCCCGAGCCGCATGGGGTGCGGCGGGGCCTCCATCCCGGGCAGGAGCGGTGCCATCAGCTGCTCCTTGGTGTAGATCAGGTCCTGCCGGTTGTCGTCGGCCAGCTCGAAGTCGTTGCTCATCGTCAGCGAGCGAGTGGGGCACGCCTCGATGCACAGCCCGCAGAAGATGCAGCGCAGGTAGTTGATCTGGTAGACGCGCCCGTACCGCTCACCGGGCGAGTAGCGCGCGTCCTCGGTGTTGTCCCCGCCCTCGACGTAGATGGCGTCGGCGGGGCACGCCCAGGCGCACAGCTCGCAGCCGACGCACTTCTCCAGCCCGTCGGGATGCCGGTTGAGCACGTGCCGCCCGTGGTAGCGCGGCTTGGTCACCTTCGGTTCGTAGGGGTACTCCTCGGTGGTCACCTTCCGGAAGATCTGCGCGAAGGTGACCCCGAAGCCCTGCGCCGGGCCGGGCAGCAGGCTGGAGCGCTTGACCGGCCCGGCGTCCTGGTCGTCGCGGCGGGCCAGCTCGCCGCGGGCAGCCTGCGCCAGGCCCTTCTCCGAGCCCTCCGTGAACGGGTCCCGCTCAGGCATCGCCGTCCTCCTCTGCGGTCTGTGTGCCGCGCCGTCCGGTGCTCACCACGCCGCCGGCGGCGACGGCCTCCCGGCTGCGCAGCCGCGGTGACGGCGGCACGGCCAGGTCCATCGGCGGGATCGGGAAGCCGCCCTCGGCGCGGCTGGGACCGCCGGCCGGCCGGCGCCGCGCCCCGGCCGGGGGCAGCACCTCCGGCTCGGCGTCGGTCGGGTGGATCGACCCGGCGGCCGCCTTGGTGGCCGCGATCCGGGTGTCGCGGTTGCTGACCCGGCTGGCGACGAGCAACCCGGCGAGCACGAGCAGCGCGAGGGGCACGCCGACGAAGACCGCCACCTCGCCGGAGGACAGCTCGGCCTCGCGGGCCACGGTGCGCATGGTCGCGACGGCGAGGATCCAGACCAGCGCCGTGGGCACCAGCACCTTCCAGCCGAAGCGCATGAACTGGTCGTAGCGGAGGCGGGGCAGCGTGCCGCGCAGCCAGATGAAGACGAACAGCGCGACGACGACCTTGAGGAAGAACCACAGCAGCGGCCACCAGCCGCTGTTGGCGCCGTCCCAGATCGACAGCGGCCACGGCGCCCGCCAGCCGCCGAGGAACAGCGTCGCGGCCAGCGCGGAGACGGTGACCATGTTGATGTACTCGGCGAGGAAGAACAGCGCGAACTTCAGCGACGAGTACTCGGTGTGGAACCCGCCGACGAGCTCGCTCTCGGCCTCCGGCAGGTCGAACGGCGCCCGGTTGGTCTCGCCGACCACCGCGACGGCGTAGACCACGAACGAGACCGGCAGCAGGACCGCGAACCAGCTGGGCCCGGTGAACTCCAGCCCGAAGAACGACAGCTGGGTGCCGTCGGCCTGCGCGGCGACGATCTCCGAGGTCGACATCGTGCCGGCGTAGAGGAACACCGCGACGATGGAGAGCCCCATCGCGATCTCGTAGCTGACCATCTGCGCCGCGCTGCGCAGGCTGCCCAGCAGCGGGTAGGTCGAGCCCGACGCCCAGCCGGCCAGCACGATCCCGTAGACGCCCATCGCCGAGCAGGCCAGCACCACGAGCACGCCGATGGGGGCGTCGGTCAGCTGCAGCGGGGTGCGCTGGCCGAAGATGCTCACCGTCGGGCCCAGGGGGATCACCGAGAAGGCCAGGAAGGCCGGGATCGCGGCGATGACCGGCGCCAGGAAGTAGACCGGCTTGTCCGCGAGCGCCGGCATGATGTCTTCCTTGAACGCCAGCTTCAGCCCGTCGGCGAGGCTCTGCAGGTAGCCGCGGGGCCCGACCCGGTTGGGGCCGATCCGCTGCTGCATCCGGGCGACGACCTTGCGCTCGAAGACGATCGCGAACAGCGTCATCAGCACCAGGACGACGAAGACGCCGACGATCTTGATGAGGACGATCCACCAGACGTCGTGCCCGAAGTCCTCGAGCGTCGGCTGGTTCTCCGCCGCGAGCGACGAGGGCATGGCGGCGAGCAGGGTCACGCGAGGCCTCCCGCGACGAGTCGGACGACGCCGCCGGGCGGCGTGCCGAGTGAGGTCCGGATCTCGCTGCCGGGCGAGCGCATCGGCAGCCAGACCACCTGGTCGGGCATCTCGGTGACCTGGACCGGCAGGCTGACCTCGCCCATCGCGCCGCAGACGGTGACCCGGTCGCCGTCGGCCAGGCCCAGCCGGCGGGCGGCGTCCTTGCCGAGCCGGGCCACCGGCGGCCGGGCCGTCCCGGCGAGCTCGGGCTCGTCGCGCTGCAGCGTGCCGACGTCGAGCAGCTGCCGCCAGGAGGCCAGCACCGCCTCGTCCTCGGCCAGCGGCGGGTCGGCCGGCGGGGCGACGTCCAGGCCGGTGACCTCGGGCCGGACGGCGACGGCGCCCAGCGCGGCGAGCTCGGCGCGGGCCGCCTCGGGCGCGGGCAGCCGCAGGTCGACGTCGAGCTCGTCGGCCAGCCCCTGCAGGACCCGGCCGTCGGGCAGCTGCCCGGTGCCGTGCAGCGTGGCGTCGAAGGAGCGCAGCCGGCCCTCCCAGTCCAGGTACCCGCCGGCCTTCTCCGGAGCGGCGGCGACGGGGAGGACGACGTCGGCGTGCTCGGTGACCGCGCTGGGGAACATCTCCAGGCTGACCACGAAGTCCGCGTCGGCCAGCGCCGCCTCGGCCAGCCGCGGGTCGGGCAGGTCGGCCGGGTCGACCCCGCCGACCAGGAGCCCGCTCAGCTGCCCGTGGGTGACCGCCGCGAGGATGCCGTTCGTGTCGCGGCCGGGCGTGGCCGGCAGGTCGGCGACGCCCCAGGCTGCGGCGACCTGCGCGCGGGCGCCCGCGTCGGTGACCGGCCGTCCACCGGGCAGCAGCGTCGGCAGCGCGCCGGCCTCGACCGCCCCGCGCTCCCCCGCCCGGCGCGGCACCCAGGCCACGCGGGCGCCGGTGGCGCGGGCGAGGGCGTCCAGCGCGGAGAACGCGCCGGGGACCTCGGCCAGCCGCTCGCCGGCGAGCACGACGGCGCCGGGCTGGCGGATCGCCTCGACCGCGGGGCCACCCCACGTGCCCTCCGCCAGCGCCGCCAGGGACCGGGCCTCGGTGCCGGGCAGGGTGGCGAGCACGGTCGCCTGCAGCTTCTCCGCGGCGCGCGTCACGAACGGGGCGAGGTCGAACACCCGCAGCTCCCGGGTGCGCACCGCCCGGCGCAGCCGCAGGAAGACGATGGGCGACTCCTCCTCGGGCTCGAACCCGGCCAGCAGCACCGCGGGCGCCTCGGCGAGGTCGGCGTAGGTGACCGCACCGTTGGAGGGGCCGGTCCCGGCGACGTGCGCGGCGAGGAAGGCCAGCTCCTCCGCCGAGTGGGCGCGGGCCCGGGCGTCGACGTCGTTGGTCCCCAGCGCGACCCGGGCGAACTTGGCGTAGGCGTAGGCGTCCTCGACGGTCAGCCGGCCGCCGGGCAGGACGCCGACCCCGCCGGCGTCCCGCGCGGCGCGCAGCCCCTCGGCGGCCGCGGCCCACGCCTCCGGCCAGGACGCCGGCTGCAGCACGCCGTCGCGGCGGACCAGGGGCGTGGTCAGCCGGTCGTTGGAGGTGGCGTAGCGGAACGCGAAGCGGCCCTTGTCGCAGTTCCACTCCTCGTTGACCGCCGGGTCCTCCCCCGCCAGCCGGCGCAGCACCCGGCCACGGCGGTAGTCGGTGCGCTGGGCGCAGCCCGAGGCGCAGTGCTCGCAGGCGCTGGGCTCGCTGCGCAGGTCGAACGGCCGGGACCGGAACCGGTACTGGGCGCTGGTCAGCGCGCCGACCGGACAGATCTGGGTGGTGTTGCCGGAGAAGTAGGAGGAGAAGGGCTCGTCCTCGTAGATCGCCACCTGCTCCAGCGCGCCACGCTCGAACAGTTCGATGAACGGGTCACCGGCGACCTGCTGGGAGAACCGGGTGCAGCGGGCGCAGAGGACGCAGCGCTCCCGGTCGAGCAGGACCTGGCTGCTGATCGGCAGGGGCTTGGGATAGGTCCGCTTGACGTCGACGAACCGGCTCTCGGTGCGCCCGTTGGTCATCGCCTGGTTCTGCAGGGGGCACTCCCCGCCCTTGTCGCAGACCGGGCAGTCCAGCGGGTGGTTGATCAGCAGCAGCTCCATCGTGCCCTGCTGCGCCTTGTCCGCGACCGGGCTGGTGAGCTGGGTCTTCACCACCATGCCGTCGGTGACCGGCATCGTGCAGGAGGCCACCGGCTTGCGCTGGCCCTCCACCTCGACCAGGCACTGCCGGCAGGCGCCGACCGGCTCCAGCAGCGGGTGGTCGCAGAACCGCGGGATCTGGACGCCGATCATCTCGGCGGCCCGGATGATCAGCGTGCCCTTGGGCACGGCGACGTCGAAGCCGTCGATGACGCAGTGGACCGCGTCCGGCGGGGTGTGGGGGCCGGGCACCGCCGGGACGGCGGCGGGCGCGGGCTGGGGCGTGGTCACTGGTCCTCCTCGCTGGCGCTCGTCGGCCCAGCGCCGTGTCGTGCGGTGCCCGTGCGTGACCTCGCGAGCTCGGTCACGAGGCCACCCCGACGGGCTCGAGCCGGAGGCTGCGGCCCAGACGGGCCTGTTCCTCCGGCGGCAGCAGCGCGACGTAGTCGTCGCGGAAGTACTTCAGCGAGCTGCTGATGCAACTGGTCGCGCCGTCGCCGAGGGCGCAGAACGAGCGGCCCAGGATGTTGTCGCAGGTGTCGGTGAGCAGGTCCAGGTCGGCCGCCGTCCCCCGGCCGTGGACCAGCCGCTCGAGGATCTGGACCAGCCAGTACGTGCCCTCCCGGCACGGGGTGCACTTGCCGCAGCTCTCGTGCGCGTAGAACTCGGTGAACCGCAGGGTCGCCTCGACGATCGAGTCGGTCTCGTCGAAGACCATCAGCGCGGTGGTGCCGAGCATGGAGCCCGCGGCGGCCACGGAGTCGAAGTCCAGCGGGACGTCGAGGTGCTCGGGGGTGAAGTACGGCGTGGAGGAGCCGCCCGGCGTCCAGAACTTCAGCTGGTGCCCGGGGCGGACGCCGCCGGCCATCTCCAGCAGCTCGCGCATCGTGGTCCCCATGGGGGCCTCGTACTGGCCGGGCCGGACGACCCGCCCCGACAGCGAGTAGATCTTCGGGCCTGGCGACTTCTCCGGACCGAACTCCTTGAACCAGTCCGACCCGCCGCGGACGACGAACGGCACGCTGGCCAGCGTCTCCACGTTGTTGATCACGGTGGGGGCGCCGTACAGGCCGGCGACGGCGGGGAACGGCGGCTTCAGCCGCGGCTGGCCCCGGTAGCCCTCCAACGAGTCCAGCAGCGCGGTCTCCTCACCGCAGATGTAGGCGCCCGCGCCCGCGTGCACGATCAGCTCGAGGTCGTAGCCGGAGCCGAGGACGTCCGTCCCGAGGTAGCCGGCCGCGTAGGCCTCCTCGACGGCGTTGACCAGCCGCCGGTGCGCGTGCACCGCCTCGCCGCGGACGTAGATGACCGCCAGGTGCGAGCGGATCGCGTACGCGGCGATGACCACGCCCTCGATCAGGGAGTGCGGGTCGGCCATCATCAGCGGGAGGTCCTTGCAGGTGCCCGGCTCCCCCTCGTCGGCGTTGACCACCAGGTACTTGGGCATCGCCGCCGGCCCGGTCGGCGTCTCGCCCGGCTTGGGCTGCGGGATGAAGCTCCACTTCATGCCGGTCGGGAAGCCGGCGCCGCCGCGGCCGCGCAGGCCGGAGTCCTTGACCAGGGAGACCAGCTCGTCGGGGCTCATGCCCAGCGCGGTGCGCAGTGCGGTGTAGCCGTCGAGCCGCTCGTAGGTCGACAGCCGCCACGACTGCGGCTCGGCCCAGCGGGCGGTCAGCACGGGTGCGAGGGGCATGTCACGCCTTCCCGTCAGTGGGGGTCGTCCCGGTGGCCGGCTCGGCGGCCGGCGGGTTCTCCGTGCCGGCGCGCTGCCGGCCGCGCGGCTGCCCGTACTCGGCGCCCTTGTCCGGGTGGGCCTGCGCGGCACCGGCCCGCTCGGCCGGGGTGTCGGCGGCGGCGACGCGGGCGTCGGCCGCCTCCTCCTCCGGGGTCTCCCCGGTGCGGCCGGAGGGTCGCACGGTCTCCGCAGGCTCGCCGGCATCGGCCGGCGGCTGCTCGGGGCCGGCCATCGGTGGGGCCGTCTCGCCGCGTTCGGCGGCCAGGCGCAGGCCGGCCAGCGTGGGGCCGATGGCGCCCTCGGCGTCGATCGCGGCCCGACGGGCGGCCTCGCTGCCGAACTGGTCGAAGCCGGCCAGCTGCCGCGAGATGCCTCGGAAGTCGGTGAGCGGCGCGCCCCGGGTGGGATGCGGCTTCTCCCCGCGGCGCAGGGCCGCGACCAGTTCCCGGGCGCTCTCGACGTCCTGCTGGTCGTAGAACTCGTAGTCGACGGTGACCACCGGCGCGTAGTCGCAGGCGGCCAGGCACTCGGCGTGCTCGAGGGTGACCGAGCCGTCCGCGGAGGTCTCGTCGTGGTGCACGTCGAGGTCGGCCGCGAGCGCGTCGAAGATCCGCTGCCCCCCGAGGACCGCGCAGAGCGTGTTGGTGCAGACGCTGACCAGGTGCCGGCCGGTGGGCCGGCGCTTGTACATCGTGTAGAAGGTCGCGACCGCGCCGACCTCGGCCTTGGTCAGCCCGAGCTCCTCCGCGCACAGCGCCACGCCCTCGTGCGAGACGTAGCCCTGGTAGCTCTGCACCAGGTGCAGCATCGGCAGCAGCGCCGAGCGCGCCTGCGGGTAGCGGGCGATGATCTCCCGCGCCTCCAGCCGGGTCTGCTCGGTCAGCGGCGGCAGGTCGGCGGGTGTGGGCTCGACGGGGCTGGAGTCCAGCCCCGTCACCGCCGTCCCCTCGGTGCTGCCCGGGAGCGCGCTCATCGATCCACACCTCGTCCCCGGGTCGTCTCCGCGGCCGCTCCGCTCCTCGCTCGCCCCGCGATGCTCACTCGCTGTCGGCTCGGCGCAGCGCTGCGATGCTCACTCACCTGTCGACTCCCCCCATGACCGGGTCGAGGGAGGCGATCGCGGCGATGACGTCGGCGATCATGCCGCCCTCGCTCATCGCCGCCGTCGCCTGCAGGTTGACGAAGCTGGGGTCGCGCACGTGCACGCGCCACGGTCTGGTCCCGCCGTCGCTGACCACGTGGTAGCCGAGCTCGCCGCGCGGGGACTCGATCGGCACATACACCTGCCCGGCCGGCACCCGGAACCCCTCGGTGACCAGCTTGAAGTGGTGGATCAGGGCCTCCATCGACTGGCCCATGATGTGCTGGACGTGCTCGAGGGAGTTGCCCATGCCGTCGGGGCCCAGGGAGAGCTGCGCGGGCCAGGCGATCTTCTTGTCCTCGACCATGACCGGCCCGGGCTCCAGCCGGTCGAGCGCCTGCTCGATGAGCTTCAGCGACTCGTTGACCTCGGCCATGCGGACCAGGTAGCGACCCCACGCGTCGCAGGTGTCGGCGGTCGGCACCTCGAAGTCGTAGGTCTCGTAGCCGAGGTAGGGCTCCACCTTGCGCAGGTCCCACGGCAGGCCGGCGGCCCGCAGCACCGGCCCGGTGATGCCGAGCGCCAGGCACCCGGTGACGTCGAGGTAGCCGGCGTCCTTGAGCCGGCGCTGCCAGATCGGCTGGCCGGTGAGCAGCTTGTGGAAGTCCGCGACCCGGGCGGGCATGACCTCGAGGAACTCGCGGATGTGCTCCACCGCGCCCGGCGGCAGGTCCTGCGCCAGGCCGCCGGGGCGGATGTAGGCGTGGTTCATCCGCAGGCCGGTGATCTCCTCGAGCAGGTCCAGGACCAGCTCGCGCTCCCGGAAGCCGTTGGTCATCCCGGTGAGGGCGCCCATCTCCATGCCGAACGTGGCCAGTGCGACCAGGTGCGAGGCGATCCGGTTGAGCTCCATCACCAGCACGCGGATCGTCCGCGCGCGCTGCGGCACCTGGACGCCGAGCAGCTTCTCGACCGCCATGGAGTAGCCGGCCTCGTTGAACAGCGGGGACAGGTAGTCCATCCGCGTCACGAAGGTCGTCCCCTGGACCCAGTTGCGGTACTCGGTGTTCTTCTCGATGCCGGTGTGCAGGTAGCCGATCACCACCCGCGCCTTGGTCACCGTCTCGCCCTCGAGGTCGAGCACCAGCCGGAGCACGCCGTGCGTCGACGGGTGCTGCGGCCCCATGTTGACGACGAGCCGCTCCTCGCCGTACGCCTCGGTGCCGAGGGTCTGGTCCCAGTCGCCGCCGGTGACGGTGTAGACGCGGCCCTCGGTGGTCTCCCGCGAGCCGGCGTAGGGGTCGTAGGTGGTGCTCATCGGTAGCTCCGGCGCGTGTCGGGCGGGGGGATGGTCGCGTCGTGGTACTCGACCGGGACCCCGCCGAGCGGGTAGTCCTTGCGCTGGGGGTGGCCGTCCCAGTCGTCGGGCATGAGGATCCGGGTCAGCGCCGGGTGGCCGTCGAAGACGACGCCGAACATGTCCCAGGTCTCCCGCTCGTGCCAGTCCGCCGTCGGGTAGACCCCCACGACCGACGGGACGTGCGGGTCCTCGGCGGTGACCGCGACCTCGAGCCGGATGCGCCGGCGGTAGGTCATGGACGTCAGGTGGTAGACGACGTGCAGGCGGGGCCGCCCCGCGGTGGCGGCCGGGCCGCCGCTGTCGAGGTAGTCGACCCCGGACACGCTGCTGCACAGTTCGAAGCGCAGGGCCTCGTCGTCCCGCAGGGCCTGCACCAGCGTCAGCAGGTGCTCCCGGGCCACGAAGTAGGTGATCTCCCCGCGGTCGACCAGCACCCGCTGCACCGCCGCGTCGTAGGTCGCCTGCCCGACGGCCTCGATGAGCGCGTCGGTGACCTCGTCGAAGTACCCGCCGTAGGGCCGCTCGGTGGAGTGCAGCGCGACCGCTCCGCCGGGCTCGACGCGGACCAGTCCGCCGAAGCCCGAGGTGTCCCCGCTGCCGGAGACGCCGAACGCGCCCTTGCGGAAGCCGCCGCTCGGAGCGGTCGCACCCTGCGCCGCGTCGTCCCGCGCGCGGTCGCCCGGCCCGGTCATCGGGTCACCTGCTCGACTCCGGCCTCGTTCCGCTCCTCGGTCGCTGGCGCTCCCTGCGATGCTCGCTCGGCCGTCGCCGTCGCCGTCGCGGTCCCGCTCCGCACGTAGGGCTCCGGCAGCAGGACGGCGTTGCCCCCGCGCTGCTCGATCGCGAACTGGCCGGTGCGCCGCTCGGCGGCGGCGAGCTCGTAGGCCTGCCGCGCGGCCTTGTCGACCCGCACCGTCGAGGGCATCTCGACGTGGAGGTCCTCCGCCCGGCCCTCGGCGCGCGCCTGCTCCAGCTCGCGGGCCCGCTTCGGCCCGAGGGGCTCGTTCATGATCTTGTGGTGGAGCTTGAGGATCGCGTCGGTGAGCATCTCCGGCCGCGGCGGGCACCCCGGCAGGTACATGTCGACCGGGACGATGTGGTCGACGCCCTGCACGATCGCGTAGTTGTTGAACATCCCCCCGGAGCTGGCGCAGACCCCCATGGCCAGCACCCAGCGGGGCTCGGGCATCTGGTCGTAGATCTGCCGCAGGACCGGCGCCATCTTCTGGCTCACCCGGCCGGCCACGATCATCAGGTCGGCCTGGCGCGGCGAGGCCCGGAAGACCTCCATGCCGAACCGGGCGAGGTCGTAGCGGCCCGCGCCGGTGGCCATCATCTCGATCGCGCAGCAGGCCAGGCCGAAGGTGGCCGGCCAGAGCGAGGACTTGCGGGTCCAGTTGACCAGTTTCTCCACCGTGGTCAGCAGGACACCGCTCGGCAGCTTCTCCTCGAGTCCCATGGCAACTCCCCTGGTCAGTCCCACTCGAGTCCGCCGCGACGCCACACGTAGGCGTACGCGAGGAACACGGTGGCGATGAACACGACCATCTCGACCAGCCCGAAGACGCCGAGCGCGTCGTTGGCGACCGCCCACGGGTAGAGGAAGACGATCTCGATGTCGAAGACGATGAAGAGCATCGCGGTCAGGTAGTACTTGACCGGGAAGCGACCGCCGGTCAGCGGCTGGTCGACCGGCTCGATGCCGCACTCGTAGGCGGCGAGCTTGGCCCGGTTGTAGCGGCGCGGGCCGACGAACGGCGCGACCGTCACCGAGAACAGCGCGAACGCCGCGGCCAGCGCGAACAGCCCCACGATGGGGACGTAGGTCGAGAGCATCAGCGGGACCCTCCGGCGAGGGGGCTTCCGGGCGCGGGGGTCCGCGGGCCCGTCGGGACGAGGTCGGCTCGGCGCATCGCGGCAGGCATGGTCACACCGCCGGCGCCAGTCGGGTGAGGACGTGGACGACGCGGTCGAACCGGTCGCCGTCCCGGCCGTCGGAGAGGTTGCCCATGAGCCGCAGGGCGGCGTTGACCATGCCCGGCCGCTTGAGGCCGTGGGCGGTGGCGAACCGCACCAGTCCCGGGCGGTCGAGCAGCGCGAGGAAGGCCGTGCCGAGCCGGTGGTGGTGGCCGTAGGCCTCGCGCAGCCGGGCGGGGTGGGCCCGCAGCGCGGCCTCCCGCGCCAGGCCCTCGGGCCGGGCGAGGGCCTCGACCGCCGCCTCCGCCGCCATCCGCCCCGTCTCGAGCGCGTAGCTGATGCCCTCGCCGTTGAACGGGTTGACCGTGCCGGCGGCGTCGCCGGCCAGCAGCAGGCCGCGGGTGTAGGCCGGCCGGCGGTGCAGCGCCATCGGCAGACCCGCACCGCGCAGCGGGGTGACCGCGTGCTCCTCGCCGAAGTGCCACTCCGGTGGGAGGGTCGCCAGCCACTCGCGCAGCACCGCGCGGGGCTCGGCGCCGGTCCCCCGGCGGCGGTCGAGCAGGCCGAAGCCGACGTTGCTCGTGCCGTCCCCCATGCCGAACGCCCAGCCGTAGCCGGGCATGGAGTCCGCGCTCGGCCCGTCGGCGGACAGGTCGAAGGAGATGTCCAGGTAGTCGTCGTCGGTGCGCGGGGAGCGGACGTACCGGCGGACGGCGACACCCAGCGGCCGGTCCTCGCGGCGGACCAGGCCCAGCGCCTTGCCCAGCCGGCCCGACAGGCCCTCGGCCGAGACGACCAGCGCCGCGCGCCAGTCGCCCCGGCTCCTGTCCGGGCCCTCCTCGGCGTGCACGCCGGCCACGCGCCCGGCGTCGTCGAGCAGCGGGCCGGTGACGGTGACGTCCTGCACGACCCGGGCGCCGGCCGCCTCCGCGTGCGCGGCCAGTCCGGCGTCGAGGTCGCGGCGGTTGCGGACCAGGCTGTAGGCGGGCCAGTGCGCCAGTCGCGGCCAGTCGACCTCGACGACCTGACCGCCCCCGGTGACCCGCAGTCCCTTGTGCCGGACCCAGCCGGTGGTGTCGACGCCCATGTCGGCCAGGGCCTTCACCCCGCGAGGCGTGAGCCCGTCACCGCAGACCTTCTCCCGCGGGAAGCGGGACTTCTCCAGCACGACGACGTCGAGGCCCGCCCGCGCGAGGTGCCAGGCCGCCGAGGACCCCGCGGGACCGGCGCCGACGACGAGCACGTCCGCCCGCCGCTCGCCGTCGTCCACCTCGGCCCCCTCGCCTCGCGTCCGCGCGACTTTGTGAAAAGGTTCACAAAGTCCCTCGGTCCCTACCTTATGCCGGGGTGTGACCTTGGTGACAAGTGGCCTTCCGGGAACCGCACGTCACGGTTCCATCTCGGCCCGCGCGGGAGGGGTCAGGCCCGGGGCTTGCGGCCCCGGTGCAGGGCCACCACGCCGCCGGTGAGGTCCCGCCAGGAGACGTCGGCCCAGCCGGCCGCCTGCAGCCGGGCGGCCAGCGCGGGCTGGTCGGGCCAGGCCCGGATCGACTCGGCCAGGTAGACGTAGGCGTCGGGGTTGCTGCTGACCGCGCGGGCGATCCGCGGCAGGGCGCGCATGAGGTACTCGGTGTACAGCGTGCGGAAGGGCGCCCAGGTGGGGCTGGAGAACTCGCAGACCACCAGCGTGCCGCCGGGCCGGGTCACCCGCGCGAACTCCCGGAGCGCGGCGTCGGGGTCGGCCACGTTGCGCAGGCCGAAGGAGATGACGACGCCGTCCACGCTCTCGTCGGCCAGGGGCAGCGCCATGGCGTCGCCGGCCACCTTGGGCACCGGGCGGTCGGCCCCGGCACGCAGCATGCCCTGGGAGAAGTCGCAGGCGATCGCCCGCACGCCGCCACCGGCCAGCTCCACCGTGGAGACCGCGGTGCCCGCGGCGACGTCGAGCACCGTCTGGCCGGGACGGGCGCCCAGCGCCTCCCGCGTGGCCCGGCGCCAGGCGGCGTCCCGGCCTCCGGAGAGCACCGTGTTGGTGAGGTCGTAGCGCCGCGCGACCCGGTCGAACATGGCCGCGACGTCGGCCGGCTGCTTGTCCAGACCCGCTCGCACGCCGGCGGTGTGTGCGCCCTCTCGCCGGTTCCCCACGGCGGGGACGCTACCGGGCTGCCTACGCTGGGTCCGTGACTGCGGCGGCCCTGACCTCCCCGGAGGCGCTGACGCCCGTCGTCACCACGACCCCGCTGCCCGACGTCCCCGCCCTGCTGGACGTCCTGCCGCGCGCCGGCGCCCTCTCCTGGGTGCGCCGCGGCGAGGGCCTGGTCGGCTGGGGCGAGGCCGCGCGGCTGGAGGTGTCCGGCCCGGCCGCGCTGGCGGAGGCGGCCGACTGGTGGGCCGGGCACAGCGCCGGCCTCGACGTCGACGACCGGCTCGGCGTCCCGGGCTCGGGGCCGGTCGTGTTCGCCAGCATCGCCTTCGACCCGGCCGCCGGCACCTCGGTGTTCGTCGTCCCCGAGGTCGTCGTCGGGCGGCGGGACGGCGTCGCGTGGGTGACCACCACGGGCGACGCGGACCCGCTGGACGTGCTGGCCCCGACCGCCGCCGCCGAGCCGGCCGCCCTGGGCCGGCTGCGGTACGCCGACGGGGCGATGGACTCCGCGTCCTGGTGCGCGACCGTGGAAGCGGCGGTGGAGCGGATCACGGCCGGCGAGCTGGCCAAGGTGGTGCTCGCCCGCGACCTGCTGGTGACCGCCGACGCGCCGCTGGACCCCCGCTCGCTGCTGGCCCGGCTGGCCACGCGCTTCCCCGACTGCTGGACCTTCGCCGTCGACGGGCTGCTGGGCGCCACCCCCGAGCTGCTGCTGCGCCGCACCGGCCGCGAGCTGTCCTCCCGCGTGCTGGCCGGGACGGCGCCGCGCGGCGCGGGCGCGGAGGACGAGCGGCTGGCCGCCGCCCTCCTCGGCTCGGCCAAGGACCGCGCCGAGCACGCGCTGGCCGTGGAGTCGCTGGTGCGCGCCCTGGAGCCGTACTGCTCGACCCTCACCGCGCCGGACGAGCCGGCCCTGCTGACGCTGGCCAACGTGCGGCACCTGGCCACCGACGTCACCGGCGTCCAGCGCCGCGGGGGTGCCCGGGGGAACGCCGGCCTGCTGGAGCTGGTCGGCGCGGTGCACCCGACCGCCGCCGTCTGCGGCACGCCCACGGAGGCCGCCGCCGGGGTGATCGGCGAGCTCGAGGGCATGGACCGCGGCCGCTACGCCGGCCCCGTCGGCTGGCTCGACGCCCGCGGGGACGGCGAGTTCGGCCTGGCCCTGCGCTGCGCCCAGCTGTGCGACGACGACCCGGCGACCGCGCGGCTGTTCGCCGGCTGCGGGATCGTCGCCGGCTCCGACCCGGCGGCCGAGCTGGCCGAGACCCAGGCCAAGTTCGCCGCGTTCCAGGCGGCCCTGGAGGCCTGAGGCCGCAGGCCGCACCCCGGTGGGGGTGTGCCGGACGCGCGGCGGCTCGGCAGCCCTGGGTCTGGACTGCCGAGCCTGGGTGCGCGGGACTGCCGGCCACCCCGCGCACCGTGGGCTGCCCCTGCCCCGACGATCACCGCCTCAACCGGCGCCCCACCCCGGCGATCAGGGCCTCGGCCGCGGCGGTCCGCAGCGCGGCCGCCAGCTGCGCCTCGGCCCGCTGGTCGGTGCGGACGACGGCCACCCGCGGACCCCCGGTCGCGAGGACGGCGGCCAGCTGCGCCGGACCGTCCACCGCGGTCGCCGGCCAGCCCAGCGCCTCGGCGACGGCGACCAGGTCCCGGCCGTGCGGCGTGCCGAACACCCGCCGGTAGCCGGCCTCGTACCGCGACTGCCCGGGCTCGAGCTGGGCGAAGATCCCGCCCCCGTCGTTGTCGGGCACCACGAGGGTGAGGTCGGGCAGCACCTCACCGTCCCCCGGGAGCAGGCCCTGCAGGTCGTGCAGGAAGGTCAGGTCACCGAGCAGCGCCACCGCGGGGCCGCCGCCGGCCCGCTGGTGGGCGAGCGCCGCACCGACGGCGGTGGACACCGTGCCGTCGATCCCGGCGACCCCGCGGTTGGCCAGCACGCGGACGCCGCCCCGGGGCACGGCCAGGCGGTCGACGTCCCGGACCGGGGTGGAGGAGCCGAGGACCAGCAGGGCGCCGTCGGGCAGGGCGGCGACCAGGTCGCGGGCCAGCCGTCCGGCCGACAGCCCTGGGACGGCGTCCAGCAGCCCGTCGACCGCCGTCCCCACCCGGCCGGCCGCCGCGCACCAGGCCGCCCGCCAGGCCGGGTCGGCCGCCGCCCCGCCGGCCGGGAGCGCCCCCACGGCCGCCGTCGAGCGGCCCGCGTCGGCCCACCGCGGCGCGGCCGCCACCGTCTCCACCCGCACCGCGGGGTCGGCCAGCAGCGCCGACACCGGCCGGGACAGGGTGGGCCGGCCCACGACCAGGACCCGCTCCGGACGGTGGGCGGCCAGCCAGTCGGCCGCGCCGAGCAGCAGTGCGCCACCGCGCACCGCCGCCGACCACGCCCCGCTGGAGGGCTCCGCGACGACCGGCCAGTTCCGCTCGCCGGCCAGCTCGGCCGCGGCCCGGCCGAGCGCCTCGGGCGCGTCCCCGACGACCACGAGGGTCCGGACCGGACCGGCGTCGCCGTGTGGGGGGACGCGCGGGACGGCGCCGTCGGTCCAGGGCGCGCCGCCGGGGCGGCCGGCCCACGGCTCGGCGAGCTCGGCGGGGGCGGGGTCGTCGGGCAGCAGCGGCTCCCGGAACGGCAGGTTCAGGTGCACCGGACCGGGGTCCGCCGAGAGCGCTCCGCGGGCGGTCAGCAGGGCCTTGGCCACCAGCGAGCGCCAGTAACGGTTCTGGGCGGCCTCCCGTCCGGCCTCGGGCACGCCGACGTCCACCGCGGCGCGGACCGCGCGCCCGTAGAGGCCGGGCTGGGTGATCGTCTGGTTGGCCCCGGTGTCGCGCAGCTCCGGCGGGCGGTCGGCGGTGAGCGCCAGCAGCGGCACGCCGGAGGCGTCGGCCTCGAGGACGGCGGCGTGCAGGTGCGCGGTCGCCGTCCCGGAGGTGGTCAGCACCGGCACCGGGCGCCCCGAGGCCCTGGCCAGCCCGAGGGCGAGGAAGGCCGCCGTCCGCTCGTCGATGCGCACGTGCAGGGTCAGCCGCCCCGCGCGCTCGGCCTCGAACAGGGCCAGCGCGACCGGCGCCGACCGCGAGCCGGGGGCGAGCACCGCGTCGGTGACGCCGCCGCGGACCAGTTCGTCGACGAGCACCCGCGCCAGCGCGGTGGAGGGGTTCACGCGGCCACCGCGGCGAGCCGGGCGCGCCAGCGGGCCTCGACCTCGGGCCCGGCGGCGACCTCGCCCAGCCGGTCGGGCGTCACCGGCCGGACCGGCAGGACGCCGTCGACCGGGAGCAGCGGGTCGCCGGTGACGTCGCCGGTGAACAGCGCGACGGTGGCCAGGCCGCAGGCGAAGGGCAGCTCCGGCAGCGCGGCGGCGAGCGCGACGCCGGCGGCGATGCCGACCGACGACTCCAGCGCCGAGGACACGACGCAGGGCAGGCCGTGGGCCTCGGCCACGCGCAGCGCCGCGCGCACGCCGCCCAGCGGCTGCACCTTGAGGACGACGACGTCGCAGGCCTCCCGCAGGTCCACCCGGAGCGGGTCGCCCGCCCGGCGCACCACCTCGTCGGCGGCGACCCGGACGTCGACCCGGCGGCGCAGCGCGGCCAGCTCGGCGAGCGTGGCGCACGGCTGCTCGACGTACTCCAGGCCGACTCGGTCCAGCTGCCGGATGCGGCTCACCGCGGTGTCGACGTCCCAGGCGGCGTTGGCGTCGACCCGGATCGCGCCGCCCGTTCCCAGCGCGTCCCGGACCGCCTCCACCCGCGCCAGGTCGTCGGCGGGGGTCTGCCCGGGCTCGGCGACCTTCACCTTGGCGGTGCGGCAGCCCGACGCCGTCACGATGCCGTGCGCCCGGTCGGCGTCGACGGCCGGCACGGTCACGTTCACGGGGACCGACGCCCGCACCGGCGCCGGCCAGCCCTCGTCCGCCGCCTCCACGGCCGCGGCCCACCAGCGGCGGCTCTCCGCGACGTCGTAGTCCCAGAACGGGGAGAACTCGCCCCAGCCGGCCGGGCCTCGCACGAGCACGCCGTCGCGGACGTCGATGCCGCGGAACCGTGTGCGCATCGGCACCGACCAGACGTGCGGCTCGAGCTGGTCCCCGGCCGCGTCCGTCACGCAGACCAGCGTAGAGAAGGCCGCCGTGCCGCCCACCACGCGCACGCTCGGGGCGGGTCCCTGCCGAGGGCCGCGCAGTAGCCTGGTTCCTCGTGCCCCGGCAGCTCACCGTCCTCCCCGCGCCGGCCGACCCGCTCGACCTCCTCCCCCCGCTGCGCGCCGCCCTCGACGGCCTGGCGCCCCTCGCCGTGCTCCCCGCCGGCCCCCCGGCGGCCGGAGCGGCGGCCCGCGCGGTGCTGCGTCCCGAAGCGCCGCTCGAGCCCGGCGCGGACCTCGTCGTCGTCACCTCCGGCTCGACCGGCGACGGCCGCGGGGTGCTGCTGGCGGCCGCCGCGGTGCGCGCCTCCGGGGAGGCCACGCTGGCGCGGCTCGGTGGTCCGGGCAGCTGGCTGCTGGCGCTGCCGGTCTCGGCGGTCGCGGGGCTGCAGGTGCTCTGCCGGTCGGTCCTCGCGGGCACCCGGCCCACCGTGCTGGCCAGGGACGAGTGGCTCGCCGACGCCCTCGCCCGCATGCCCGGCGGACGGCGGTACACCGCCCTCGTGCCCACCCAGCTGCGCCGGTACCTCGACGCGGAGGCCGGCGCCCTGCGGGCGTTCGACGCGGTGCTGGTCGGCGGGGCGGCCACCGACCCGGCCCTGCTGGCGCGGGCGCGGGAGGAGGGCGTCGCCGTCGTGACCACCTACGGCATGACCGAGACGGCCGGCGGCTGCGTGTACGACGGGGTGCCGCTGGAGGGCGTGCGGGTGCGCGTGGCCGACGGGGGCGTCGAGCTGGCCGGGCCGGTGCTCGCGCTCGGCTACCGCCTCGACCCCGAGGGCACCGCGGCCGCGTTCGCCGACGGCTGGTTCCGCACCCGGGACGCCGGCTCGCTCGACGGTGACCGGCTCACCGTGCAGGGCCGGCTGGACGACGTGGTGGTCACCGGCGGGGTCAACGTGGCGCCGCAGGCGGTGGAGGGGGTCCTGCGCGAGCACCCGGACGTCGTCGACGCCGTCGTCTTCGGCCGGCCGGACGACGAGTGGGGGCAGCGGGTGGTCGCCGCCGTCGTCCCGGCTCCCGGCGCCGAGCCCGACCTGGCCGGGCTGCGGCCGTGGGTGGCCGACCGGCTGGGAGCGCCCGCCGCCCCGCGGGAGCTGCACCGGATCGCCGCCGTCCCGACCCTGCACACCGGCAAGCCCGACCGCCGCGGCGTCGCGGCGGTCATCGACGAGAGGCACTGACCATGGCCACCCCCGCGCAGTGGCTGGCCGGCGCCCGCCCCCGCACGCTGCCCGCCGCCGTGGCGCCCGTGCTCGTCGGCACCGGCGCGGCCGCGGCGCTCGACGGCTTCCGCCTCGGCCCGGCGCTGCTGGCCATGGTCGTCGCGCTGGCCCTCCAGGTCGCGGTCAACTACGCCAACGACTACTCCGACGGCACCCGCGGCACGGACGCGGCGCGGGTCGGCCCGATGCGGCTGGTCGGCTCCGGTGCGGCGACGCCCCGCCAGGTGCTCCTCGCGGCGGTGCTGTCCTTCGCCGTGGCCGGGGTCGCCGGGCTGGCGCTGGCGGCGCTGTCGAGCTGGTGGCTGGTCGCGGTCGGGGCGGTCTGCATCGTCGCGGCCTGGACCTACACCGGGGGCCCGCTGCCCTACGGCTACCGGGCGCTGGGCGAGGTGTTCGTCTTCGTCTTCTTCGGCCTGGTCGCCGTCGTGGGGACGACGTTCGCGCAGACCCGCACGGTGGAGGGGCTCGCGGTGGCCGCCTCCGTGCCGATCGGGCTGCTCATCGTGGCCCTGCTCGTGGTGAACAACCTCCGCGACATCGACGGGGACGCCGCCGTCGGCAAGCGCACCCTGGCGGTGCTGGTGGGCGACCGGGGCACCCGCGTGCTGTTCACCGCACTCGTGGTCGTCGCCTTCGCGGTGGCCGTCGCCATCGGCGTCGTCCGGCCCTGGGTGCTGCTGACCCTGCTCGCCGCCCCGCTGGCCGTGCCGCCGGTCCGCACGGTGCTCTCCGGCGGGCGGGGGCCGGTGCTCATCGGCGCCCTGCAGGGCACGGGGCTGCTCACCCTCGTCACCGGCGTCCTGCTGGGCGCGGGCCTTGCCCTCAGCGGCTGAGGCCCGCTGCCTCCCGGGGGTCCTCCCTCAGGCGCCGTCGCCGGTGAGGCGGGCGGTGATGTCCTGCTTGGCCTGCCTGCGGGCGACGCTGCGCGCGGCCAGCCCCTCGGTCAGCCGCTCCCGGGACGGGCGCAGCAGCAGGTACGAGACGGGCATCGACAGCAGCAGCCCGAACAGCAGGCCGGGGAAGCCGGGCAGACCCAGCCACCACAGCAGCAGCACCAGCGCGGCCGCGATGGCGAACCGGCCCACGGTGTAGATGACCAGCCAGGGGGCGATCCGCGGCCGCGCCGCCGGTCCCCCGGTCGGCGCCTGCGGCACCGTCGGTTCAGCGCTCTCGGCCATGTCGGCCCTCCCACTTGGTGCTCAGCACGACCGTCGTCCGTGTCCGGGCGACGCCTCTGATCCTGTTCAACGCGCTGATGGTGGCCTCCAGTGCCGGGATGTCGGTCACCCGCACCTTGAGGACGTAGCCCTCGCTGCCGGCGACCCGCCAGCAGTCCTCGACCTCGGGCATGGCGCGCAGCGCCTCCTCGATGCCGGTGTCGTCGACCGAGTCGCTCTCGATGACGCTCACCAGCGCGGTGACGTCGAGCCCCAGCGCGGCCGGGTCGACGATCGCCTCGTAGCCGAGGACGACGCCCGCGGCCTCCAGCTTGCCGACCCGCTCGTGCACCGCCGGGGAGGACAGCCCCACCTGCCGGGCCAGCTCCGCGTAGCTCGCCCGCCCGTTGGCGCGCAGCAGGTCGATCAGCTGCCGGTCGACGGCGTCGATGGCCCTCTCCCCTCACCCGCGGCTGCCTGCCGCGGTCGAGTATCGCCGCGCACGTACTGTGGAGCGCACTCGGGCTCGACGGACGAGGGGGGAGCAGACGCCATGGCCTTCGTGGTGGTGCTGGTGGTGGCGATCGCCGTGGTCGTCCTGGTGATGCGCGCGGCCGCGCAGGGTCCCGGCGGGAGCGGCGGCGTCCGCGCGCCGCGCCGGCCTCGTCCCCGGCCGCAGCGGGACGTGCGGCCGATGGCCCCGGACGACGACCCGGACTTCCTGCGGGAACTGGAGCGCCGCGCCCGGCGGGACGACGGCTCCCCCGCCTGAACGACCCCTGGAAGGACCCCTGGAGGACCCCCGCAGGCTCGCGGCGGGCCTCCGGACGGGGCCGTCAGGCCGCCCGCGACCCGAACAAGCGTCGCCAGCCGCGCGGCCGCGCCGGTGCGGCGGGTGGCCGCTGCGGGGCCGGGTCGGTCATGCCGCCCGGCCATCCGGTGCTCCCCCCGGTGGACGGGCCCTCGTCGGTCCGCGCGGGCCAGCCGACGTTGCTGCGCGTGCCCTCGGCGCGCAGGTCCCCGTGCCGCCCGGAGGGCATCCCCTCCGCCCGCCGGGCCAGCGCCGCGGCGACGACGGGGTGGACAGCGGCGCCGTCGGCGGCCGCGTGCCTACCCATGGCGGACCGCCCCGTTTCGCGTCATGCGCGCATGGAAGCACGCGCGCTGCCCCGCGTCACGTCGCCGGGCGCCGGGATCCCGGGCGTGTCATCCCGACGGAGGGGTGCGGGGACGCTCAGCTGACCCCGGCGTAGCTGTGCAGGCCGGTCGAGACCATGTTCACGTAGAGCAGGTTGAACACCATCACGAGCAGGCCCACGACGTCGACCCACGCCGCCGGGCGGCCCCGCCAGCCGGCCGTCGTCCGGGCGTGCAGGTAGCCGGCGTAGACGACCCACGCGATGAACGCCCAGGTCTCCTTGGGGTCCCAGCCCCAGAACCGGCCCCAGGCGCTCTCGGCCCAGATGGCGCCGGCGATGACCGCGAAGGTCCAGATCGGGAAGCCGAAGACGACGGTGCGGTGGGCGACCCGGTCCAGCGTCGCCGCCGAGGGCAGCCGGTCGAGCACCGACGTCCCACCGTGCCCCCCGCGGGCGTCGTGCCGGACGCGCAGCAGGTAGAGGACGCTGGCGATGCCGCTGACGAAGAACACGCCGAAGCCGATGATCGCGGTGCTGACGTGCACCGCCAGCCAGCTCGACCGGAGCGCGGCGACCAGCGGCCCGGCCTCGGCGTAGAGGAACAGCCCGATCGCGACGAGCGAGAGCACCACGGGGGCGAGCACGAAGGCGCCCATGCTGCGGACACCGGGCACGCGCACGGCCAGCACCAGGAAGGCCACCACACCGATGAGGACCACGGCGGTGGCGAACTCGTACATGTTGCCCCAGGGCAGCCGCCCGGCGGCCATCCCCCGGGCGACCAGGACACCGGCGTGCACGACCGCGCCCACCGCGGTGAGGCCGACGCCGACCAGCCCCCAGCGGGCGCTGCGCTGCGCGACGGGGGGCGCCGGCGCGTCGCCGTGCACCCCGGGAGCGCTCGCACCGACGCCGGTGGCGACCAGCTCGCGGGCCGGCCGGCGACCGAAGGCCAGCTGCGCGGAGAAGGCGACGACCGCCACCGAGTAGAGCGCGACGGTGATCGAGAAGAGCGAGTCCGACAGCTCGGCCAGCGACTGGTCAACGGGCACTCGGGGAGCCTCCGGTTCCGGTGCGGACCCCGCCGGACGACGGGGCGGGAGTCGTGGGGGCGCGCTCGTCGAGCGCCGCCCGCAGGCGGCCGGTCAGCTCGGCGAACCGGGTGGCGCTCTCGCCGCCACCCCTGGTCAGCGAGCCGACCGTCAGCACGGTACCGCCGCCGCCGAGGGCCGGTCCGACCCGGGCGAAGAAGCGCTCGCGGCGCAGCAGCAGCAGGGCCAGCAGCCCGACCAGCAGGCTGACGGCGGCGCCGAGAACCCACACCTGGCCGGGGTCGTGGGAGAACTGCAGCGCGGCGAACTGCGCGACGCCGTCGAAGGTGATCGCCGTGCCGTCGGGCAGCGTCAGGGTCTCCCCCACCGCGAGGTTGGCGCGGCCCACCTCGGTCAGCCGGCCACGGTCGATCTGGCTCTGGTCCAGCGAGTACACCGACTGCGGCAGGCCCGAGTCCAGGCCCAGGTAGCCCTGGAAGGCCAGGATCGCGACCTGCGGGTCCAGCGGCCGCGGGTCGACCGAGGTCAGGATGCCGCCCTGGAGCACGCCGGTCGGGGCGAAGAAGCCCTGGATGGCCAGCTGGTCCTCGACCCCGGCGCCGAGATCGGGCAGCTTGAGCGCGCCCTCGCTGGCCAGCGTCGACTGGTCGGTGGGGAGGAAGGGCGCCGAGACGCCCTCGAAGACCTGGCCGTCGGGGAGCGTGACCGTGAACCGGGGGCTGTAGCCGTGGCCGGTGACGTAGACGCGGTCGCCGTCGATCCGCAGCGGGTCGTTGACGCCGATCGTCGTCGTCCGGCCCTCCTCGCCGGGAGCGCCGTAGGAGACGTCCGCGGTGTAGGAGGACGCGGTGAGGTCCTCCTCGTACTCGGCGCGGAAGTCGTCGAGGTCGACGCACAGCGGCGTGAGGTCGGCGCCCTCGACCAGCGGGCCGGCGGAGTAGGTGTCGTACTGCTGGAAGGAGTTGCAGAACCCCTGGCCCTCGGTGACCAGGATGCTGCCCTCGTACCCCCAGAGCTTGCCGCCGGCCAGGCCGAGCAGCAGGGCGACCAGGGAGAGGTGGAACAGGATGTTCCCCGACTCCTTCCAGAACCCCTTCTCGGCCGACAACTCCGGCCCGGCTGCCGCAGGACCCGGCGGGGTCGACACCGCGCCGTCCCGGCGGACCACCCGGAAGCGGAGCACCCGCAGCTCCTCCTCGACCACGTCGAGGGCGGCGGGGCCGGCCAGCGGGGTGGCCAACTCGGCGGAGTCGGGCAGCCGCAGCAGCCGGCGGGGTGCCGGCGGCGGGGCCGCGCGCAGCGCGCGGACGTGTTCGACCAGCCGCGGGACGACGCAGCCGATGAGCGAGACGAACAGCAGCAGGTAGACCGCGGCGAACCACGGCGAGCTGAAGACGTCGAACAGGTACAGCTGGTCCAGCCACGGCGCGAGCGTCGGGTGGTCGACGAAGTACTGGCGCACGTTGTTCTGGTTCAGCGACCGCTGCGGCAACAGGGACCCGGGGATGGCGGCCAGCGCCAGCAGGAACAGCAGGATGATCGCCGTCCGCATGGCGGTGAGCCGGCGCCACCAGCGCAGCGCCAGGTTCAGCGCGCGCCGTCCGGGCGAGGGGCGGGCCGGTGGCTGGGGCGGGGGGGGGGGGGGGGGGGGGGGGGGGGGGGGGGGGGGGGGGGCGGGGCCCCCCCGCCCGCCCCCGCCGGGGCGGTCACGGTCACAGCGAGGTCTCCGCGAGGCCGGTGGCGGCCAGCCAGGACCGCAGCCACCCCATCATCTCCGTCCACGCGCCGGTGACCAGCAGGACGCCGACGACGAGCAGCAGCGCGCCGCCGATGCGGGTGACGGTGCGCGCGTGCCGGCGCAGGAAGGACGTCGTGCCCAGGGCCCACCGGGCGCCGAGGGCGACCAGGACGAAGGGCACCCCCAGCCCCAGGCAGTAGGCGACGCCGAGGAGGGCGCCGCGCCCTGCGGTCGCCTCGACGTAGGCCAGCGAGTTCACCGCGGCGAGCGTGGGCCCCAGGCACGGCGTCCAGCCGAGGCCGAAGACGACGCCCAGCAGCGGCGCCCCGGCCAGCCCGGCGACCGGGCGGGCCGAGAGCCGGGCGGTGCGCTGCAGGAACGGCAGCCAGCCGAGGAAGGCCAGCCCCATGACGATCGTGACGACGCCGAACACGCGGGTGAGGACGTCGGCGTGCTGCAGCAGCAGCCGGCCCAGCCCGCCGAACGCGGCGCCGAACGCGACGAAGACGACGGTGAAGCCGAGGACGAACAGCAGCGCGCCGAGCACCATCCGGCCGCGGGGCGAGCGCTCGTCGACCTCGGTGCGCACCGCGGTCGCCGTCCCGCCGCCCACAGGGGTCGGGGCCGCGGCGCGAGGACGCGCGCCGGCGCCGGCCAGGCCGGTGACGTAGGAGAGGTAGCCGGGCACCAGCGGGAGGACGCACGGCGAGGCGAAGCTGACCAGCCCGACCAGGGCGGCCACCCCGGCGGCGACGAGCAGCGGGCCGTCGGTCACCAGGCCGCTGAAGGTCTCCCCCATCAGCCCTCCTCCGCCAGCAGCCGGTCGAGCACGGCGCGCAGGTCCTCCTGCGCGACCTCACCGGTGTAGACGGCCGCCACCCGGCCGTCCCGGTCGAGCACGATCGTGGACGGGATCGCGTTGGCGGGGTAGTCCCGGAAGGCCAGCGCGACCTCGCCGCGGGGGTCGTAGAGGGAGGGGAACTCGATGCCCTCGCTGTCGACGAAGGCCTGCGCGAACTGCTCGCTGGTCTCCTTGACGTTCAGCCCGAGGAACGCGACGCCCCGGTCGCGGACGTCGGCGTAGACCTCCTGGAACTCGGGGGTCTCCACCCGGCAGGGCGGGCACCAGGAGCCCCAGAAGTTGAGGACGGCGACGTCCCCGGACAGCTCGTTCGAGGAGAACTCGCCCCCGCCCAGCAGGGTCCCGGAGAAGTCCGGCGCGGCGGCCCGCTCACCCTCGGGGATGACCTCCCCGGCCGGGGTGCCCGCGACGAAGCGGAACTCGCCGCCGTTGTTGACGTCGACCGCGTTCGCCCCGGTGGAGCACCCGGCGAGGAGCACCGCCCCGGCCAGGACCCCGAGCAGGTGACTCATCCCGGGGCCACCGCGGCGGCGTGGAGCGCCGGCGGAGCGTCGTCGTGGGGTGGACCTCATGCGCCGGGGACCGCGTCAGGGTCGGTGGCGCCGGCCGGCTCGGCGTAGGAGAGCCCCACGAACCGGTCGCCGTCGTAGGTGAGCGAGGTGACGCTGGCCAGGCCGCACTGCCGGCGGCGCGGGTCGTGCGCGAAGCGGCATCCCTCGAGGTGCAGCCGCAGCGTCCAGATGGGCAGCTGGTGGCTCACGCAGACCGCGGCCGCGCCACGGGCGGCGTCGCGGGCGGCCTCGACGGCGGCCAGCATCCGGGCGGCGATCTCCACGTAGGGCTCGCCCCAGGAGGGCCGGAAGGGGTTGCGCAGCTTCCACCAGTGCTGAGGCTGGCGCAGCGCGCCGTCCCCGACGCCGACCCGCAGCCCCTCGAAGGCGTTGCCCGCCTCGATGAGCCGCTCGTCGACGGTCACCGGCAGGTCCAGCACCTTCGCGATCGGCACGGCGGTCTGCTGCGCGCGCTCCAGCGGGCTGGACACCAGGTGGGTGACGTCCTTGTCCTCGAACCACTCGGCGGCGGCCAGTGCCATCGCCTCGCCGGTGTCCGACAGCCGGTAACCGGGCAGCCGGCCGTACAGGACCTTGTCGGGGTTGAAGACCTCGCCGTGGCGCAGCAGGTGGACGACGGTGGTCTGCCCCCGTGACGGGGCCATCAGGTGCTCATCTCGGCGGGGTCCTCGGCGGGCGGCGCGGTGGCGGGCTCGGCGGCCGCGGCGGCGCGGGCCGCGGCCGGGAGCGCGTCGAGCACCCGGTTCACGGCCTCGTCGTCCAGGGCCGCGCTCACGAACCACGCCTCGAACGCCGACGGCGGCAGGTAGACCCCGCGGGCGAGCATCGCGTGGAAGAAGGCGGTGTAGCGGGCGGCGTCCTGGGAGCGGGCGTCGTCGTAGTCGCGCACCTGCCGCTCGTCGGGGACGAAGAAGACCGAGAACATCGACCCGGCCTGCTGCACCCGGTGGCGGACGCCGGCGGCGAACAGCGCCGCGCTGGCCGCGCCGCGCAGGGTCGCGGCGACCTCGTCGCAGCGGGTGTAGACCTCGTCGGTGCAGTGCCGCAGCGTGGTGAGCCCGGCGGCGACCGCGACCGGGTTCCCCGACAGCGTCCCGGCCTGGTAGACCGGCCCGGCCGGCGCCAGGTGGTCCATGAGGTCGGCGCGGCCGCCGAACGCGGCGGCGGGCAGCCCGCCGCCCATGACCTTGCCGAAGGTGAACAGGTCGGCGTCGACCGGGTCGAGGCCGTACCAGCCCGAACGCGAGACGCGGAAGCCGGTCATGACCTCGTCGAGGATGAGCAGCGCCCCGTGCCGGGCGGTGATCCGCCGGAGCTCGGCGTTGAACCCGTCCAGCGGCGGGACGACGCCCATGTTGCCCACCGCGGCCTCGCTGATGACCGCGGCGATCTCCGAGCCCCGCTCGGCGAAGACGGCCTCGACGGCGGCGACGTCGTTGTAGGGCAGGACGACGGTGTCGGCCGCCGCGCCCGTGGTGACGCCGGGGGTGTCGGGCAGGCCCAGGGTGGCCACCCCGGAGCCGGCCGAGGCGAGCAGGGAGTCCACGTGGCCGTGGTAGCAGCCGGCGAACTTGACCAGCAGCGGCCGGCCGGTGACGCCCCGGGCCAGCCGCACCGCCGACAGCACCGCCTCGGTGCCGGAGTTGACCAGCCGCACCCGCTGCACCGGCGGCATCCGGGCGATGATCTCCTCGGCCAGCTCCAGCTCGCCCTCGGTCGGGGCGCCGAAGGTCAGCCCACGGCGGGCGGCGGCGGTGACCGCCTCGACGACCGCGGGGTGGGCGTGGCCGAGGATCAGCGGTCCCCACGAGGCGACCAGGTCCACGTACCGGCGCCCGTCGGCGTCGGTGAGGTAGGCGCCCCGGCCCGACACCATGAACCGCGGGGTGCCACCGACCGCGCGGAACGCACGGACCGGGCTGTTCACCCCGCCCGGGGTCACCCGTTGCCCGCGGGCGAACAGGTCGGCCGACGTGGGGGCCTCGTAGGCGTACGGGGGGCTGTCCAGCGAGGTCACGACCCCAGTGTCCCTCTCCTGTCCGGGTGCCCGTCGGGGGCGTCGGTCACAGCGGCGATCAGCGCGGTGGTGAGTGCGGCCGGGTCGCGGGTGGGGACCAGCACGGTGCGCCCGTCGACGAGCCGCAGCGGCAGCCCGGCCCGCCCGCGCGGCAGCGATGCCGTGCCGCCGAGCACGGGAGCACCGGCGTCCACCCCCGCCGTCCCCGCGGCCACGGCGCGCAGGTGGGCGACGTCGACGTCGGCGAGCGGCACCCGTTCGCGGCCGACGGAGAGCGCCTCGTCGTCCACCCGCACCGTCCCGGCCCGGCGGGCCATGAGCGTGTGCCCGGCGACGGCGCCCAGGACGATGACGGCGAGCGGCCAGGGCAGGTCCAGGCCCGGCAGTGCCAGGTCCAGGACGGCGAGGAGCCCGAGGACCCCGGCGGCCAGCCAGAACGGCCGCCAGGAGCCCCCGGGCTCGACGTACGGGGTCACCGCACCCAGCGGGCGGCCTCCACCGCCCAGTAGGTCAGCACGGTGCCGGCGCCGGCCCGGCGGATGGCGGTGAGCGTCTCCAGGATCGCCCGCTGCCGGTCCACCCAGCCGTTGGCGGCGGCCGCCTCGAGCATCGCGTACTCGCCGCTGACCTGGTAGGCGCTGACCGGGACGTCGACGGCGTCGGCGACCCGGGCGACGATGTCCAGGTAGGGCAGCGCGGGCTTGACCATGACCGCGTCCGCGCCCTCGGCGAGGTCCTGCGCGACCTCGCGCAGCGCCTCGTCGGCGTTGGGCGGGTCCATCTGGTAGGTCGAGCGGTCGCCGAACTGCGGCGCGCCCTCGGCGGCCTCGCGGAACGGGCCGTAGAAGCCCGAGGCGTACTTGGCGGCGTAGGCGAGGACCGGCGTCTCGGTGAACCCGGCGCTGTCGAGCCCCGCGCGGATCGCCGCGACCTGGCCGTCCATCATCCCGCTGGGCGCCACCAGGTGGGCGCCGGCCTGGGCCTGGGCGATCGCCACCGCCGCGTAGCGGTCCAGCGTGGGGTCGTTGTCCACCACGCCGGCCGGGGTCACGACGCCGCAGTGCCCGTGGTCGGTGTACTCGCACAGGCACAGGTCGGCCATGAGCACCAGCTCGTCGCCGAGGTCGGCGCGCAGCTGCTGCAGCGCGACGTTGACGATCCCGTCGGCGGCGTCGGCCTGCGAGCCGACCGGGTCCTTGTCCGCGGGGATGCCGAAGAGCATCAGCCCGGAGATGCCGGCCTCGGCCGCCTCGTGCGCGGCCTTGCGCAGCGAGTCCAGCGTGTGCTGGACGACGCCGGGCATCGAGGAGATCGGCACCGGCTCGGTGATGTCCTGCTTGACGAAGACCGGCAGCACGAAGTCCGCCGGCGCCAGCCGCGTCTGCGCGGTGAGCCGCCGCAGCGCGGGCGTCGACCGCAGCCGGCGCCCGCGCGCGAACCCGGGGGTCGCTCCGCTGCTCACTTGGGGTCGCCCTCCTCCTCGGCCCGGCGAGCCGCGGCGAACGCGGCCAGGGCGTCCACCAGCGGGGCGACGGCGGCGGTCTCCGGCTGGACGTCGACCCGCAGGCCGAACTCCTGCGCGGTGGCGGCCGTCTGCGGGCCGATCACCGCGACCACGGTCTTCGCGTGCGGCTTGCCGGCGATGCCGACCAGGTTGCGCACGGTGCTCGACGAGGTGAAGCACACCGCGTCGAAGCCGCCGCCCTTGATCGCCTCGCGGACCGGGGCGGGCGGCGGAGCGGCCCGGACGGTCCGGTAGGCGGTGACGTCGTCGATCTCCCAGCCGCGCTCCTTCAGGCCCGCGGCGAGGGTCTCGGTGGCGATGTCGGCGCGCGGCAGCAGCACCCGGTCGATCGGGTCGAGGACGTCGTCGTACTCCGGGAAGTCGGCCAGCAGGCCCTGGCTGGACTGCTCGCCGGCCGGCACCAGCTCCGGCGCGATGCCGAAGGCCCGCACCGCCTCGGCGGTCTGCTCACCGACGCAGGCGACCTTGACGCCGGCGAACGCCCGGGCGTCGAGGCCGAGCTCGGCGAACTTCTCGCGGACGGCCTTCACCGCGTTCACCGACGTGAAGACGATCCAGCCGTAGCGGCCGGTGACCAGGCCCTTGATGGCGCGGTCCATCTGCGCGGGGCTGCGCGGCGGCTCGACGGCGATGGTCGGCACCTCGACCGGCACCGCACCGTAGGCGCGCAGCCGGTCGCTCATCTCGCCGGCCTGGTCCTTGGTGCGCGGGACGAGCACCCGCCAGCCGAACAGCGGCCGGCTCTCCCACCACGACAGCTTGCCGCGCTTGTCGACGGCCGACCCGACGGTCGCCACGACCGGCCCGGCGACGGCGTCGAGCCCGGCGGTCTTCTCCGCCACGGCGGTCAGCTTGGCGACGACGCTCTTCTGGCCGGTGCCCGAGCCGCCGGTGGTCACCACGACCGGCGTGCTGCCGGAGAGCCCGCCCTCGACCAGCCGCGCCGCGGCGTCGGGGAGGTCCTCGGCGCTGCCCTGCAGGACCAGCGGGGCGTCGAGGCGCTTGGCCGCGGCCGCGAGCGCGGCGAGGTCGGCCTCGCCGCCGCGCAGGTCGGCGGTGACCGCGGTGCTGCCGAGGGCGACCCCGGCGAACGCGGGGACGGCGGTGGCGGGCGCGACGCCGGGGACGACGTCGAAGCCCACTGACGAGCGGCCGACGGCGAGCACCTCCTTGACCGCGGCATCGGAGGTGAACGGGTCACCGGCGACCAGGCGGACGACGGTGCCGCCGCTCTTGGCCGCCGCGACCGCCGTCTTGGCGACCTCGGCCGGCTCACCGGTGACGGTGGTCAGCTCCAGCCCGGGACGCTCCTCGCGGACGGCGTCGGTGAGCGCGGCCGGGACGTCGGCGTCGACGAGGACCGTGTCGGCCTCGGCGAGCGCCGCGGTCGCCCGGGCGGTCAGCATCCCGGGGTCGCCCGGGCCGGCGCCGACGAAGACGACCGTGCCGGCCGTCCCGCCGTTCTGCTTGCGGAAGCGCGTCATCGCGTGCTCCTGTTCTGAGCCCGGAAGGGCTGGTGTGCGGGGGTTCGGGGGGAGGCCGGGGCGTTCTGCCCGGCGCGGGGGGAGCGGGTCATCGGGACGCCGCCATGAGCTCGGCGGCGCCGCGGTCGAGCAGTTCGGCGGCGAGCTCGCGGCCGAGCCGCTCGGCCTCGGCCGGTGGCCCCGAGGTCGAGCCGCGGACGCCGTCGCTGCCGTCCAGCGCCGTCACCGAGGCGCGGAGGAACAGCTCGGGGCCCTCCTCGCCCTCGGCCAGCTCGGCGTAGGCGGCGACCGGCGCGCTGCAGCCGGCCTCGAGCGCGGCGAGCGTGGTCCGCTCGGCGACCACGCAGGCGCGGGTCGCCGGGTCGTCCAGGGCGGCGAGCAGCTCGCGGGTGCGGACGTCGTCGGCCCGGCACTCCACGGCCAGCGCACCCTGCGCGGGTGCCGGGAGCACCTGCAGCGGGTCGAGGGTCTCGGTCACGGCATCCAGCCGGCCCAGCCGGGTCAGCCCGGCGCGGGCCAGCACGACGGCGTCCAGGTCGCCCGGCACGACCCGCGCCATGCGGGTGTCCACGTTGCCCCGGATCGGCACGACATCCAGGCCGAGGCCGAGGGCGCGCAGCTGGGCGACCCGGCGCGGGGCGCCGGTGCCCACGCGGGCTCCGGGCGGGAGCTCGCCGAGCGTCAGCCCGTCGCGGGCGACGAGCGCGTCGCGCGGGTCCTCCCGGGGCGGGACGGCGGCCACGGCGAGGCCGGGCTCGGGCAGCGTGGGCAGGTCCTTGTAGCTGTGGACGGCGACGTCGACGGTGCCCTCGAGCAGCGCCCGGCGGATCGCCGCGACGAAGACGCCGGTGCCGCCGAGCTGGGCGATCGCCGCCGAGGACCGGTCCCCCTCGGTGCTGATGTGCACCAGCTGGACCGGCACGCCGCTGGCCGCGGTGATCGCGTCGGCGACCGCCTGGGACTGCGTGGTCGCCAGCTGGCTGGCCCGCGTGCCCAGCAGCAACGGCGCTGTCGACGTCGTGGTCGCCGTACCCACGGGCGACCTCGCGAGCTCGGTCACGCGGGACCACCGCCCTGCCGCAGCTCGTCGGGGTCGACGGTGACCGCCTCGGCGAGGTTGGCCCGCTCCGGGGCGACCTCGGCGTCGATCCCCAGGCCGAAGAGCGCCCGCAGCGCGTCGGCGTAGTCCACCCCGCCCGGCGCGCTGGCCAGCTCCTTGACCCGTACCGTCGGCTCGTGCAGCAGCTTGTCGACCACGCGGCGCACCGTGCGGGCGACCTCGTTGCGGGCGCGGGCGTCGAGGTCGGGCACCCGGGCGGAGAGCCGCAGCAGCTCGGCGTCGACCACCTCGGCGGCCTGGCTGCGCAGCGCGGAGACCGTCGGCGCGACCGCGGCGGCCTGCCGCTCGGCGCGCAGCAACGCGGTCTCGGCCTCGATGAGGACGTGCGCCGCGGCGACGTCGTCGGCCGCCACCGGGCTGGCCGCCGAGACCCCCTCGGCGCTGCGCTCGCCCTGGAGCAGCGCCAGGTCGACGACGTGCGCGCCGGGGACGGCGGCGACGCCGGGGTCGACGTCGCGCGGGAGGGCCAGGTCGACGACCACCAGCGGGCGGTGCACGCGGCCGGCCATCGCGGCGGACACCACCTCGGTGCCGATCACCAGGCCGCGGGCGCCGGTGCAGGTGACCAGCACGTCGGCGGCGGCGATCTCCTCGGGGAGCCGGGACAGGTCGGCGGCGCAGCCCTCGACGGCGGTGGCCAGCCGCTGGGCGTGCGCCGGCGTGCGGCTGCTCACGGTGACCGCGGCGCCGCGCCGGGCCAGGGTGGTCGCGGCCAGCGCACCCATCGATCCCGCTCCCACGACGAGCGCCGGGCGGCCCTGCAGGGAGCCGATGCGCTCCTCGGCGTGGTCGAGGGAGACCGACACCAGCGAGGCGCCGGCCTTGTCGATGCCGGTCTCGGAGTGGACCCGTTTGCCGACGCGCAGCGCCCGCTGGGCGACCGGGTGCAGGGCGCGGCCGACGGTGCCCTGCTCGCGGGCGAGGGCGTAGGCGTTGCGCAGCTGGCCGAGCACCTGCGTCTCGCCGACGACCATCGAGTCCAGGCCGGCGGCGACGGTGAACAGGTGGGTGACCGCCTGGTCCTCGTAGTGGACCGTCACGTACGGCGAGAGCTCCTCGACCGTGGCCCCCGCCTGCCGGGACAGCACCCGGCTGACGTCGGCGACACCGCCGTGGAACCGGTCCACCTCGGCGAAGACCTCGACCCGGTTGCAGGTCGCCAGCACGATCGCCTCGCTCACGTGGTCGCTGCCGACCAGCTCGTGCAGCGCCTTGACCGTGTCGTCGGCACCCATCGCGAACTGCTCGAGGAGGGCGACGGGGGCGGTCTGGTGGCTCACGCCGACCGCGAGGAGGCTCATGCCATCACCTCCACGGCGGGCGCGGCGGCGGAGCGCTGCTGGCCGAGGAAGGCGAGGACCTGCAGCTCGACGGAGAGGTCGACCTGACGGACGTCGACCCCCGCGGGCGCGGACAGCGCCACCGGTGCGAAGTTCAAGATGCTCCTCACCCCGGCCGCGGTCAGCCGGTCGCAGACCGACTGGGCGACCTCGGCCGGTGTCGCGATGACCCCGATCGTGGCCGCCGTCGTGGCGACCACGTCGTCGAGTTCCTCCATGGGCCGGACCGGCTGGCCGCCGATCCGCCGGCCCACCCGGGTCGGGGCGGCGTCGAACAGGCCGACGAACCGGAACCCGCGGCTGCCGAAGCCCGCGTAGTCGGCCAGCGCGGTGCCCAGGTTGCCGATCCCGACCAGGACGCAGGCGCGGGAGCGCTCGACGCCGAGCACCTGGGCGATGCGGTCGCGCAGGGTGGCCACGTCGTAGCCGACCCCGCGCACGCCGCAGGGGCCGAGGTGGGACAGGTCCTTGCGCAACCCGGCCGGGTTGACCCCGGCCGCGGAGGCCAGCTCGCCGGAGGAGACGGTGCCGCGACCGCCGTCGGCCAGGCCGGTGAGCACCCGCAGGTACACGGCCAGGCGCGCGACGGTGGCCTCCGGGATCCGGGGCCGCGATGGGGACACGGGCCTCTCCTCGCTGGCGCTCGTCGACCCCGCGTCCAGAGGAGCTGTGTCTCCGCACGACCTCGCCAGCTCGGTCATGTGCCTGCTCCACAGCGGTCGCGCCCGTACGTCCGGCGGGTGCCGGAGGCGGTCGAACGACATCGGGGACCCGGGCGGATTGCCGCCCGGCGTCCGCCACGGTAACCGCTTGTGAACGCAGGAACAAAGTCGCCGGGGGCCGGGTCGGCCTCTGCCCAGCGCAGACGAGCCCTGCTGTGGTGGAGACCATAGCAAGGACCGCCCGGAGGGGCCCCGGCCGGGTGACACCGGAGGGCCCGCGGGGATCAGCGCAGCCCCAGGTCCCTGCGCAGCCTCGGGACGTCGACGGAGAAGTAGGAGTGCTCGCGGCCGTCGAGGAGGACCACCGGCACCCGGTCGCCGTACTCGGCCTGCAGCTCCGGGTCGGAGTCCACGTCGACCGTCGTGGTGACCAGCCCCGCCTCGGCGGCGATCTGCTCCAGCGTGGTGGCCGCGTCCGCGCAGAGGTGGCAGTCCACCCGGGTGAGCAGCTGCAGCCGCGGTCCGCCTCCGGGTCCGCTCACGTCCCGCCTCCCGTCCCCGCCGGTCCGCCGCCGGCGTCCTCGTCCGGCCGCATCAGGCCGAGCTCGCGCAGCCGCGCGCGGCTGACCTTGCCCGTCAGCGAGTGCGGCAGGGAGCCGAGCACGTGCACCGACGTCGGCACCTTGTACCGCGCCAGGGAGGCCGCCGCGTGGTCGCGCAGCTCCTCGAAGGTGACCTCCCGCCCCGGCCGCAGCGCCACGACCGCGCGCACCGCGCTCCCGGTGCGGGGGTCGGGGACGCCGATCACGGCGCTCTCCGCCACCGCGGGGTGCGTGTCGAGGACCCGCTCCACCTCCGCGGGGTAGACGTTGAAGCCGCTGACCAGGACGAGGTCGCTGCGCCGGTCGACCAGGTGCAGGTCGCCGTCCTCGTCGGTGTAGGCCAGGTCGCCGGTGGCCAGCCAGCCCTCGGCGTCCGGGCCGTCGGCGCCGTCGGGCCAGTAGCCGGGGAACAGGTTGGGCCCGCGGACCCAGATCTCCCCGGGCCCGCCGTCACCGGCCTCGCCCGCGTCCTCCTCCGGCTCGTGCAGGGCGGTGTCGCGCAGCTGCAGCTCCACCCCCGGGACGGCCCTGCCGATGCAGGCGGGTTTGGCCCGCCCGGTCGCCAGCGTGCTGGCCACCACCGGGGACGCCTCGGTCAGGCCGTAGCCCTCCCAGACGGTCACCGCGGCGCGCTCGCGCATCGCCGTCCACACCTCCCGCGGCAGGGGCGCGGCCCCGGAGGAGGCCATCCGGACCGCGGCGAAGGCCCGGCGGAGGTCCGCGTCGGAGCCCGCGGCATCGGCCGCCGCCAGCCAGGCCTGGTACATCGGCGGCGCGCCCGGGACGGCGGTGACCTCCTCGCGGGCCATCAGCGCCAGGGTCGCAGCCGGGTCGAAGCTCTCCACCAGCACGGCGCAGGCGCCGGTCGCCGCGACCAGGCCGAAGCCGGCGTTGAGCCCGTAGACGTGGAACAGCGGCAGCACCAGGAGCACGCGGTCGTCGGGCCGGACGGGCGCGGGCTCCATCGCCAGGCACTGCCGCTGGTTCGCGCGCAGCGCCGCGGCCGGCAGCATCGCCCCGCGCGGGCGGCCGGTGGTGCCGCTGGTGTAGGCCAGGAACGACAGCGTGGCCGCGTCCTCGGGCACCTCGGGCGGGTCCGCGTCCCCGACGGGTGGACCGGCCGCGACCGGTACCCCGGCGACCGGCTCGCGCGCGCCGGCGGACACGAGCAGGGACGCGCCGGAGTCGCCCAGCACGTACTCCAGCTCCGGGTCGGTGTAGCCGGTGTTCACCGGGACGACGACCAGCCCGGCCCGCAGGGCACCGAGGCTGGCGCGCAGCCAGTCGGCGCTGTTGGGCAGCTGGACGGCGACCCGCTCCCCCGGCCGCAGCCCCCGGGCGGCGTAGCCGGCGGCCGCCCGGTCGACCTGTGCGTCCAGCTCGGCCCAGTTCAGCCGCTCCTCCCCCGCGACCACCGCGGGGGCCTCCGGTCGAGTGCGGGCAGCGGCCCGCACGAGCGCGGCCAGCGACGAGCCCGGCTCGCTTGCCTCGGACACGGACACCTCCTCCGTCGGGGCGGTCCTCCGACCCACGACCCACAGGAAGGGCATCCGGACACTCCGTCACCGGATGACGTGGACGGGCTGCGACGATGTTGTCACCATGAGCGCAGCCCCGCAGCACCGCCCGACGTCCTGACCAGGCCCGGGGCACCCCGAGGGAGCCGATCCGGCACCGGCGGGCCGACGAGGAGGACCGACGCCCGCATGTTCCAGCCGCGCCGCCTGGAGGAGCGCCCCGCACTCGTCCCCGGCGGGCCGGACGGGGGTCCCGGGGGCAGGTCGCGCCCCACGCCGCACCCACGCCCCACCCCGCACCCACGCCCCGCCGCCGAGACCGGAGCCCGGACACCGGACGCCCTCCCGCCGGGGGACGCCGTCGCCGAGGACGAGGCCGGCATCGCCGACGAGCTCGCGCAGGCGGCAGCGACGGTCCCGCCGCCGACGGTCGACGTCTGGGCCCTGGTGCGCCAGGCCCAGGAGGGCGAGGCCGAGGCGTTCGGCCGGCTCTACGACCACTACGTGCCGGTGGTGTACCGCTACGTGTTCCACCGGGTGGGCAACCGCGCCCTGGCCGAGGACGTCACCAGCGAGACCTTCGTGCGCGCGCTGCGCCGGATCGACTCCCTGTCCTTCCAGGGCCGTGACGTGGGCGCCTGGCTGGTGACGATCGCCCGCAACATCGTCCTCGACCACGTGAAGAGCAGCCGGTACCGGTTGGAGGTCACCACGGCCGACATGCGCGACGCCGACCGGGCCACCGACGGTCCCGAGGACGCGGTCGTGCAGCAGCTCGCCAACGAGCAGCTGCTGGCCTGCATCCGCCAGCTGGGCGGCGAGCAGCAGGAGTGCATCTCGCTGCGCTTCCTGCAGGGGCTGTCGGTGGCGGAGACCGCGGCGGTCATGGGGAAGAAGGAGGGCGCGATCAAGGCCCTCCAGCACCGTGCCGTGCGACGGCTGGCCCGGCTGGTGCCGGAGGGGCTGCGGTGACTCCCCACCCGGTCATCCGCCGGTGTCCCGTATCGGCCGCGCCCGCCGCCTCGTTGGGGCGGGAGGGGCGCGGCACGGCGCGCCGACCCCGCACCCCCGCCCGACCCTCCGGAGGCCCCCGGTGAACACGCAGGACGGACCCGCCCCCGCGCGGCCGCGTCGTGCCGTCGTCCGGGCGCAGGAGGCCGCGACCGTGGCGCGGCTGCAGGCCCTGACCTCCGCGCTGGACGACGCACCCGATCCCGCCTTCCGGGCCGCGACGCGCGAGCGGCTGGTGGCCATGGCCGCCGTCCGCACCCCGGAACCGGCCGCCCGCTCGCGGCTGCGGCGGCTGCTGGCCGTCCGGGCCGACGACGCCGCCCGGCCCTGGCGCACCCGGCTGACCGCGGGGCTGGCCGGGGCCGCGCTCACCGTGACCGCGCTGGGGACGCTCGTCGCGCTGGCCGACGACGCCCGGCCCGGCGACGTGCTCTACGGGCTCAAGCGGGGCACCGAGCAGACGCAGCTGGCGCTGGCCGGCGACGACCGGGGCCTCACCCTGCTGCAGTTCGCCACGACCCGGCTCGAGGAGCTCGATGCGCTGTCGGGCGCGGGTGCGGCCGACGTCGTGGTCGACGTTCTGGACACCATGGACGCCCAGACGACCGAGGGCGCCGCGCTGCTCACCACCCGCGCCGTGGCCGGCCCGGACGCCGCCGCGGTCGACGAGCTGGCCGGCTGGGCCGCGCGGCAGAGCACCGGCCTGACCGCGCTGCGGTCCGGCGTGCCCGGTGGCGCCACGACCGACCTGCAGCAGTCGGTGGACCTGCTCGCCGCGGTCGGCGCGCGGGCCGCGGGCCTGCAGGCGGCGCTCGCCTGCCCGGGCGGGCCGGCCACCGACGGCACCGACCCGCTGGGCCCCGTGCCGGTGCCGTGCCCGGCCGAGCTCCCCGCGCCCGGTCCGTCCGCCCCCGCTCCGTCGGGTGGCGGCCCGTCCGGGGGCGGCGGCTCCCTCCCCGCCCCGGACGGCGGGCAGCCCGCACCCGGCGTCCCCGACGGCGATGTCGCCCCCTCCCCGACACCCGCGCCACCCGCACGGGAGGCCACCACGGTGACCGGCAGCACGGCGACCCCGGGCAGGGGCGTCGGGCAGGCCCCGTCGGCCGCACCGCGGCCCCCGGACGCCGGGCGGCCGTCGGAGCCGGGGCGGCCGTCGGAGCCGGGGCGGCCGTCGCTGCCGGTCCCGCTGCCGCCGGTCGGCGGCCCTCCCGAGGAGCCTCCGGCGTCCCCGTCGCCGCCCCGGCCGCCGCTGATCGACACGCCGCTGCCGATCTGCATCCCGCCGTTGATCTGCTGAGCCCCTGTCCGCGACGCCTCCGGGCCGCCACTAGGGTCCAGGGACAGGCCAACCGCCCCGGGCCGCCCGGCCGAACGCCGGGCTCCCCGGGGCCGACAGGGGGAGGTCGGAGTGCCGGGACTGCCCTTCCGCAGCCGCCGCGCACGGAACGCTGCCCAGCTGCCCGACGAGGAGACGCGGGCGCACGTCGCCGGGGCCGCGTCGGCCGCTGCGGCCGAGGTCGAGCCGGCACCGGCCGTCGTCCCGGACCTCACCGCCGCGGCCTTCTTCGACGTCGACAACACGATGATGATGGGCGCCTCGCTGTTCTGGTTCGCCCGCGGCCTGGCCGCCCGCAAGTACTTCACCAGCCGCGACCTGGCGCGGTTCGTGTGGCAGCAGGCGAAGTTCCGGATCGCCGGCAACGAGAGCGCCGACGACATGCACACCATCCGCGAGAACGCGCTGGCCTTCGTCGCCGGCCGACCGGTCGCGGAGATCGTCCAGGCCGGCGAGGAGATCTACGACGAGCTCATGGCCGACCGGATCTGGGCCGGCACGCGGGTGCTCGCGCAGAGACACCTCGACGCCGGGCAGCGGGTCTGGCTGGTCACGGCAACCCCGGTGGAGCTGGCCAGCATCATCGCCCACCGGCTGGGCCTCACCGGTGCGCTGGGCACCGTCGCCGAGGTCGTCGACGGTCACTACACCGGCCGGCTGGTCGGGGAGCTGATGCACGGGGAGGCCAAGGCCGAGGCGGTGCGCGCCCTGTCCGAGCGGGAGGGCCTGGACCTCTCCCGCTCCACCGCCTACAGCGACAGCTCCAACGACCTGCCGATGCTCACCCTCACCGGCACCGCGGTCGCGGTGAACCCCGACACCGAGCTGCGCGCGGTGGCCCGCTCCCGCGGCTGGGAGATCCGCGACTTCCGCACCGGGCGCAAGGCGGCCAAGATCGGCGTCCCCACGGTGGCGGCCGCCGCGGTCTCCGGCGCGCTCGTCGGAGGCGGGCTCGCCCTCCGCCGCCGCAACAAGTTCCCCTGGTGAGCGATGGCACCGTCGCCCTCCGGGCGACACCGCGGCCAGGTGCCGTCCCCCACGGCGCTGAGCCCCGACCGCCCCTCCTCGCGGAGGCCTCCGGCCCCCACTCGTCGCGGCGTCAGCCGAAGACGGAGCTGCGCTGCAGCAGGAGCTGGTAGAGCGACTGCTGGATGGTCTCGCGCACCTGGTCGGTGAGGTTGAACACCAGCATCGGGTCCTCGGCCGCACCGGGGCCGTAGGACGCCGTCTCGATGGGCTCGCCGAAGGCGATGTGCCACTTCGAGGGCAGGGGCAGCAGTCCCAGCGGGCCGAGCGCCGGGAAGGTCGGCGTGATCGGGAAGTACGGGAGCCCGAACAGCCGCGCGAGGGTCTTCGCGTTGCCGATCATCGGGTAGATCTCCTCGGCGCCGACGATCGCGCAGGGGACGATCGGCACTCCCGTGCGCAGAGCCGCCGTGACGAAACCGCCCCGGCCGAACCGCTGCAGGGTGTAGCGCTCCCGGAAGGGCTTGCCGATGCCCTTGAAGCCCTCGGGGAACACGCCGACCAGCTCGCCCTCGGTGAGCAGCCGCTCGGCGTCCTCGTTGCAGGCCAGCGTCGAGCCCATCTTGCGCGACAGCGAGCCGACGACCGGCAGGTCGAACACCAGGTCGGCGCCGAGCAGGCGCAGCCGCCGCTGGGCCGGGTGGTCGTCGTGCAGCGCCACCGTCGTCATGAGCGCGTCGACCGGCAGCGTGCCGGAGTGGTTCGCCACCACGAGCGCGCCGCCGGTGGCCGGGACGTTCTCCACGCCGTGGGTCTCCACCCGGAACCAGCGGTTGAACAGCGGCCGCAGCAGCGGGAGCAGCACGTGGTCGGTGAGGTCGGGGTCGAAGCCGAACTCATCGGTGTCGTAGTCGCCGGTCACCCGCCGGCGGAGGAACTCCAGGCCGCCGGCGACCTGCTCCTCCCACGTCGGGGACGCCGTCCGGTGGACGCGCGGCTCGTCGTCCTCGGGCCGCAGCGGGATCACGCGGGCCTCAGGCATCGCGCACCGCCCGCAGGTCGGGAGCCGACGGGGCCGGGCGCAGCCGCTGGCCGACCGCCCCCGCGGTCGCGCCCACCCGCTGCACCAGGGTGCGGGCCGTGTCGGTCACCCCGCGGACGAGGTCCGGGGAGACCACCGGCGTCACGGTCGCCGCGTAGTCGGCGAGCGCCTGCTCGGTCGTGTGGCGCGGGGTGTACCCGAACTCCTCGCGGAGGACGGTCGTGTCGACCACGCGGCCGAAGTTGAGGAATCGCATCTGTTCCGGCGAGTAGTCGACGAGACCGAAGCGCCGGCCGAGCCGGCCCACGGTCCCCAGGGTCGGGGAGGGCAGGGGCACCTGGAGCCGGCCGAGCCGGCGGATGACCTGCGACAGCAGCAGGGTGCCCTCCCCGCCGACGTTGACCGTCCCGGCGAAGTCGCCCGTGGTGGCCCGGGTCAGCACGGCGAGGGCGTCGTCCTCGTGCAGCAGCTGCACCCGGGCGTCGTAGCCCAGCGCCGTGGGGACCACGGGCATGCGCAGGAAGTGCGTGAGCAGCGAGTCGATGCGCGGCCCGATGAAGTTGGTGAACCGCAGCGCCGCCACACCCACGTCGGGGCGACGGCGCGCGAAGGACCGGACGTAGCCCTCGATGTCGAGGCTGTCCTTGGCGAACCCGCCGGAGGGGACCCGCCGGGGCTGCATGGCCTCGGTGAAGACGGCGGGGTCGCGCGAGGAGGCGCCGTAGACGGCACTGCTGGACTTGAGCACGAACCGGCGCACCGAGGAGGCCCGCTGGCAGGCCGCCAGGAGCTGCATCGTCCCGATGACGTTGAGCTCCTTCATCGGCCCCCGGCCGCCGCTGCCGGCAGGTGTGGAGCTGATGTTCATGTGCACGACCGTGTCGACCGAGGCCGTCGCGATGACCTTGCCGATCAGCGGGTTGCGGATGTCGGCCCGCACGAACTCGGTGCGGCCGAGGCGCCGGAGGACCTCCGGCGACGGGGGGACGGTGTCGACCCCGATGACCCGTTCGATGGAGCGGTCGCGAGCGAGCTCGGCCGCCAGCGCACCACCCAACCACCGGCTCACACCGGTGACCAGGACGACGGCGGGCGGCACGAGCGTCAGCTCACTTCTTGTTGCGCCGCTGGACGCGCGTCTTCTTGAGCAGCTTGCGGTGCTTCTTCTTCGCCATCCGCTTGCGGCGCTTCTTGATGACCGAACCCATGGTCGTGCTCCCGACGTCGTCGCCGCGCGGCGTCCGCCGGTGACCGGGAGGTCACGTCGGGCGCCGCGCGAGTGGTGATCAGCTCGTGTGCGACGCCCGGACCGGCCCGGCGTCGCTCGGCGACCGAGCGTACCCGGCGCCCCCGCGGCGACGCTGCCGCGGGAGCCGGCCGGAGTGCGGTGTTGCCCCCGAGGGGGTGGGGCGAGGGCACCGGTCGACGTCACGTCGACCCGTGCGAGGGCCTCCCTGCAGGGAGGTCCTCTCTCAGGCGATGTCGGTGTAGGCCTCGCGCAGGTAGTCCTGCACGGCGCGCTCGGGCACGCGGAACGAGCGCCCCACGCGGACGGCGGAGAGCTCGCCGGCGTGCACGAGGCGGTACACGGTCATCTTCGAGACGCGCATCATGCTCGCGACCTCGGCGACGGTGAGGAAGGTGACGGCCGAACGCGGGGCCGGCACGGCCGGCCGGCCGACCGGCATGGCGGCGGGGTGGGCCGGTGCGATCGGGCGGGCCATGGTGGCGGCGCTGATGGGCCGGCCGACCGGTCGCGGGGCGGGGACACCCGCGCGGGCGTAGGCGGCGGCGGTGGCGTTGCGCTGGGGCATGGTCATGACTTCATCTCCGGACCTAGCACGCGTCGGGCGTCGGCTTCCCCACCGACTACGGGACACGCACGTGCTGATACAGAGCGTAGGGGGACTGGCGTGACAGAAGCGATGGAAGAAACGAACATGCGGACCGGTCCGTCCTGGGCAGAACTACACCTATGTAGCTACGTCGACGTGTGTCTAGGCGCGTCGCGGACGACACGTCGCGACGCAGTCACGGATCGTCGACATGTCGCTCGCCCCGAGCGGTACGGTCATCGGTCCTTCGTGCGCTGACCGAGCTCCACCGAGCGGGCGTGGGCGGCCTCGATGGCCGCGATCAGGGCCGCCCGGACGCCGTGCCGCTCCAGCTCCCGGATGGCGGCGATCGTCGTCCCGCCCGGGCTGGTCACCGCCTCCCGCAGCTGCACCGGGTGCTCGCCGGAGTCGCGCAGCATCACGGCCGACCCGAGGGCCGTCTGCACGATGAGGTCGGCGGCCAGCTCCCGCTGCAGGCCCAGCAGGATGCCGGCGTCGATCATCGCCTCGACCAGGTAGAAGAAGTAGGCCGGACCGCTGCCCGACAGGGCGGTCACCGCGTCCTGCTGGTACTCCGGCACCCGGCGCACCCGGCCGACGGCGGCCAGCAGCGTCTCGGCCTCGTCCAGGTGCGCGTCCTCGGCGTGGGCGCCGGCCGAGAGGACCGACATCCCCTCGTCGACCAGCGCGGGGGTGTTCGGCATGACCCGCACGACCGGGACGCCGTCGGACAGCGCCGCCTCGATCGTCGCGGTCGGCACCCCGGCGGCGACCGAGACCACCAGGTGCCCTGCGTCGACGACGTCGGTGAGCCGGCCCAGCAGGGTGCCGATGTCCTGGGGCTTGACGGCCAGCAGCAGGACCCGGGCCCGGGCGGCCGCCTCCTCCAGGCCGACGGTGGGCACGCCGTACCGCCCCGAGAGTTCCGCCGCCCGCTCCGGGTGCCGCTCGCAGACCAGGATCCCGTCGGTGCCGCCGCGGCGGACCAGCCCCGACAGCAGCGCCTCGCCGATCTTCCCGCCGCCGATGATGGCCAGACCCGAGCGGCCGGCGCCCTCCGGCCCGCTCACGGCCGGCCCACCAGGCGCCGCAGGACCGCGCCCGCGGCCCCCTCGCCCGACGACAGGGCGACGCGCACCCCGTACGCGCCGGCGACCAGCCGGCGCTGCTGCTCGGTGTGGACTCCCCACGGCATGACGTACTCCCAGCTGTCCGGTGCTCGTTCGTTCCAGGCGGCGCGCTCGCCGGCGATGGCGACGAGGCGCGGGTCGGTGGTGGCCACGGCCGGGCGCCCCGGCCCGGCCATCAGCACGTTCAGGCAGCGCACGAAGGCGAGGTCGGCGGCCGCGCCGCGCTGGTCGAGCAGCCGCACCCGGCGGCCGGCGAGCGCCCGGCAGCGCTCCTCGGCACCGGGTGCCCCCGCCGGGACGACCACGGTGACCGGGGGGAGCTCGGCGGCGAGCGCGTCGACGGCGGCCGGGTCCCCCTCCAGCGCCACCCCCAGCCCCGCGGCGGAGGCGGCCCGGGCGACCTCGGCGGCGTCGGCCCCCAGGCGGTCGACCGGCACGCTCAGCTCGCACGCGCCGGGCCGCCCGATCTCCGCCACACGGGTGGCCAGGGCGCGCAGCTCCCCGGCCGGGTCCGCGGCCCCGGGACCGGGCCGGTGCTCGAGGGCGACGGGGGATCCGGAGGCGGTCAGCTCGGCCGCCGTCCGCACCGCGTCATCCACCGTCGGGACGGCCGACAGCAGGGCGCCGAGACGGCGACCGAGCAGGTGGAGCACCGGAGGAGGCGGCTGCGCGGGCACGTGCCGAACCGTAGTGCGCCGGGCGTGTGCCGCCTGCGGGGCCGGGGTAGCGGCGGCCGCATGGCAGGAGAACTCGACGGGATGAAGGTGGCCGTCCTCGCGACCGACGGCGTGGAGCAGGTGGAGCTCGACCGGCCGTGGCAGGCGCTCGAGGAGGCCGGCGCCGAGCCGGAGCTCGTCTCGCTGGAGGCCGGTGAGATCACCGCCTACGACCACATCGACAAGGCCGACACCAAGAAGGTCGACGTCGACGTCAGCTCGGCCGACCCCGACGACTACGCCGCGCTGGTGCTGCCCGGTGGGGTCATCAACGGCGACTTCGTCCGGGCCGACGCCGACGCGGTCGCCTTCGTGCGCGCGTTCTTCGAGGCAGGCAAGCCGGTGGCCGCCATCTGCCACGCCCCGTGGGTGCTCGCCGAGGCCGACGTCGTCCGCGGCCGGCGGATGACCTCGTGGCCGTCCCTGCAGACCGACCTGCGCAACGCCGGGGCCAAGTGGGTCGACGAGGAGGTCGTCGTCGACGGCAACCTGGTCACCAGCCGCAAGCCCGACGACCTCGACGCCTTCACCGCCGCGATGGTCGAGCAGTTCGCGGCCGGGCCGGACGAGGACGACGAGGAGGAGTAGGGCGGTCGCCCTCTGCAGGGTCCCGCCGCGAGCGTGCGAGTGACGAGGGGCGGTGGGTCCTTCGTCAGCCGGCGGAGAGCAGCCCCGCGGCCGGCGCGATGGTGAGCAGCGTCCCGGCGAAGACCAGGACGCCGACCAGGCGCGCCCCGGCGTGCTCCTTGTCCTGGCGCTGGCGCCAGGCCCCGACACCGGCGACCAGCCCGGCCACGGCCAGCGGCGCCAGCACCACGGCCAGGTAGGGCAGCAGCTCCCAGAGCACGGTGAACAGGAAGTAGATGCCGACGCCGGCGGCGAGGGCGACGACGAGCTCCCCGCCGAACCGCAGCCAGGCGAGGACACCGTCGCGTGGGCCGAGCGCCTCCTCGAGCAGCGGCGCGTCGTCGGCGCGGACGACGGGGATGGGCCCGGTCGACGGCCCTGTCTCCGGTCCCGCGCTGCGGGGTGCCGACGTCGACCGCCCCGCGCCGGGAGCTCCCGCCCCGGAGGTCACCGCCGCGGAGGTCGTCGTCCCCGGCACACCGGGCTTGCGGGAGGGCCGCAGGCCGGGGATCGCGGCCGTGGAGGGGCCCGCGTCCCGCGCGCGGCGCTCGGGCTGGGGGGACGGCGTGAGGTCACCGGTGCGGTCGCTCACCCGGCGGCCGGACGGGCGGCGCTCCCCCACCCGGCTGGTGTCGCCGGTGCGGGCATCGGCCGCCCGCCGCCGGACGCCGGGGTCGGTCCCGTGGTCGCCCCCGCTCCCCCGTTGCCGGACCCCGGTGTCGTACTCGTCGTCGCCCCGGCGGCGCCGGCCCCGGGGCGACTCGACACCGGCCTCCCGGAGGATGTCGGCCAGCGGCCGGCCGGCGGTGTCCGGGTCCCTGCGAGGCGCGTCGCGACGCTCCCTCGGGGTCGTCATCGTTCGTCCCCCAACTGGTCCAGGCGCCGGAGGATGACCCCCTCACGCAGTGCCCACGGGCAGATCCGGACGGACGGTACGTCCAGCGCCCGCAGCGCCGCGTGCGCCACGACGGCGCCCGCGGGCATCTGGTGGGCGCGGTCGGGGGACACGCCCTGCAGCTCGGCCAGGGCCGAGGACTCGATGCGGGCGACGAAGCCGATCAGCTGCTCCAGCCCGGCGCGGGTGAGCTGGCGGGGTTCGCGCAGCCCGGCCGAGTACGGCGCGGCACCGGTGAGCCGGGCGAGGGTGCGGAAGGTCTTGCTGGTGGCCGCGACCAGGTCGGGAGGACCGGCGCCCAGCAGCTTCTTGGCCGCCGGCTTGAGCAGGTCGGCGGCGTGCGCGTCCAGCTCACCCAGGGCGGAGAGGTCCGGACGCCCGCCCGTCCGCGCGTCGGGCAGGTAGTGGCGGGTCATCCGCCCCGCGCCCAGGGGCAGCGAGAGGGCGACGTCCGGGTCCTCGTCCAGGCCGCTGGCCAGCTCCAGCGAGCCGCCGCCGATGTCGAGGACGAGCAGCCGGCCGGCGCTCCACCCGAACCACCGGCGGACGGCGAGGAAGGTCAGCCGGGCCTCCTCCTCGCCACTGGTCACCTGCAGGTCGACGCCGGTCTTCTCGCGCACCCGCTCGAGGACCTCCAGCCCGTTGACGGCCTCGCGGATGGCGGAGGTCACCAGGGCCAGCAGCTGCTCGCAGCCCTGCTTCTCGGCCTGGTCGCAGGCCCGGCGCACGGCCTTGACCAGCGCCTTCTCGCCGTCCTTGGAGAGGACGTCGTCCTGGCCGACGTGCTCGGCGAGCCGCAGCACCGACCGGTCGTCGTGCATCGGCGTGGGGTGCGCGCCGCGGTGGGCGTCGACCACGAGCAGGTGGACGGTGTTCGATCCGACGTCCAGCACCCCGAGCCGCATGCCGTCAGTCTGCCGGTCGCCCACGGAACCGGCCGGTCACGGGGGGTGCGTCAGGGGGACGGCGGGGCGGCGCGTCCGGTCACCGAGTCCCCGCGGACCCGGTCACACCACCCGTGCCGCCTACCCTCGGCCCGGTGCAGGACGTCCCGCCCGAGGTGCCCCTGGACTTCGCCCGCGAGTGGGTGGAGTTCCCCGACCCGGCCGATCCGCGACACGTCGTCCGGGCCGACCTGACCTGGTTGTCCTCGGCCTGGACCTGCGTGTTCGGCCGCGGCTGCGCCGGCGTCGTGGAGGGCCGGCCGGACGACGGCTGCTGCAGCCACGGGGCCTTCTTCACCGACGAGGACGACCTGGCGCGGGTCACCGCCGCCGTCGCGGACCTCACCGACGACGACTGGCAGCTCGCCCCCGTCGGGCGCGGCGCCTGGACCGAGGCGGACGACGAGGACGACGAGCGGGGCGTGCGGGCCCTGCGCACCCGGCTGGTCGACGGCGCCTGCGTGTTCCTCAACCGCCCCGGCTTCCCCGGCGGCGCGGGCTGTGCGCTGCACCGCATGGCGCTGCGCGAGGACCTGCACCCGCTGCTCACCAAGCCCGACGTCTGCTGGCAGCTGCCGGTCCGGCGGGAGCAGGAGGAGGTCGAGCGACCCGACGGCACGAGGGTGCTGGTGAGCAGCATCGGCGAGTTCGACCGGCGCGGCTGGGGACCGGGCGGGCACGACCTGCACTGGTGGTGCACCGGCTCCCCGGCCGCGCACGTGTCGCCCGAGCCCCTGGTGCTGACCTACGCCGCGGAGCTGACCGCCCTGCTCGGCGCGCCGGCCTACGCCGAGCTGCGCCGGCTCACCGAGGCCCGGCTCGACCAGGGACTGGTCGCCCGGCACCCGGCCAGCCCCCGCCCGGTCCCGGTCGTCCTGCACCGCCGGCGCCCGGAGGCGTCTCCCTCCTCGGGGGTGCAGCCGCACTGACCGGGTCCCCCGCGCCACTACCCTTCCCGGGACGGAACGACGAGCGGACGGCGGGGACTGTGAGCGAGGAGCGCGCGACGGCGGCCCGTCCCGCGGCTGGGGAACGGTCCCGCGAGGCGGACGCGCGCCCCGACAACGCCTTCCTCGCGCTGGTCCGCATCCCGGTGTTCCGCCGGCTGTGGGCGGCGATCACCGTCTCCAGCCTCGGCGACTGGCTGGGCCTCCTGGCCACCACGGCGATGGCCCAGCAGCTGACCCGCGAGGAGTCGCTGGCCGTGCAGGGCGCGGCCATCTCCGGGGTGATCCTCACCCGGCTGCTGCCCGACCTGCTCCTGGGCCCGCTGGCCGGGGCGCTGGCCGACCGGCTGGACCGCCGGACCACCGTGGTCGTCGGCGAGCTGCTGGCGATGTCGCTGTACCTGTCCATCGCGGTCACCTACGAGCTGACCTGGCTCTACGTCGCGCAGTTCCTGGTGGAGGCCGTCGGGCTGTTCACCAACCCCGCCAAGCAGGCGATGTGGGTGGCGATCGTGCCCCGTGAACGGCTCGCCGTCGCCAACCAGGTGTCGCTGTTCTCCGTCTACGGCGCGGTGCCGGTGGCCTCGCTGCTGTTCGCGCTGCTGTCGACCATCACCCGGGTGTTCCCCGGCGGGGCTGAGGGTGGCGAGGCCAGGACGGCCATCGTCGTCGCCCTGGTGTTCAACTCGGCCAGCTTCGGCCTCAGCGCGCTCACCGTGCTGCTCTCCCGGCGCCTCATCCCCGGGACGCCGGCCGGCCGGGACGGCGAGCAGCGCAACGTCTTCTCCCTCGTGGTGGAGGGCGTGTCCTTCCTCCGCGGCCGGCCCCTGATGCGCGCCCTCTACGTCGGGGTCATCGGTGCGTTCGGCGCCGGCGGGCTCACCATCGGCGTCGCCCAGCTCTACGTGGCCACCCTGGAGGCCGGCACCGCCGGCTACGGCGTCGTCTTCGGGGTGGTGTTCACCGGCCTGGCGATCGGCATGCTGGTGGGACCCCGCATCCTGCCGACGGTCCCCCGCCGCAGCGTCTTCGCCAACGCCATCGGCCTGGCCGGCCTGGCGCTGCTGGCCATGTCGGTGCTGCGGGACTTCGTGCTCGCCACCGGGGCGGCCTTCCTCGTCGGCCTGTTCGCCGGCGTGAGCTGGATCATCGGGTACACGCTCATCGGGTTCGAGGTGGAGGACCGGCTGCGCGGCCGGGTCTTCTCCTTCGTGGTGTCCTCGGTGCGGATCGTCCTGCTGCTGTCCGTGGCGGTCGGCCCCGGCCTGGCCGGCCTGCTGGGCAACCACGACCTGCAGCTCGGCGACCTGCGGCTGACCCTCACCGGACCCGGCCTGACCCTCCTCGTGGGCGGGCTGATCGCCTTCGCGGTGAGCGCCTACGCGCGGCGGCAGGTGGCGGCCGGGCGCGGCCGCACCCGGTTCCGCGACATGGCCCGCCTGTTGTGGGGCAGCTCGGACATCCTCTCGGCGTCGTCGTCCGGGGTGGGCCTGTTCGTCGTCGTCGAGGGGGCCGACCGCGAGCTCACCCGCCGGTACACCGAGGCCCTGGCCCAGGTGCTGCGCGAGTGCGGCTGCCCGGTCGTCGTCACCTCCGAGCCCAGCGACACCCAGCTGGGGCGGCAGGTGCGCGGCGTGCTGTTCCCGCCGCCTCCGGGCTCGGGCACCGGCTTCCCGTCCCCCGAGCCGCCCACGGACGACGCCGGGGCGCCGGTCGGGGCGCACACGGCGGCGCTGCTGGCCGCCGCGGACCGCGCCCAGCACGTCGCGACCGTCATCCGCCCGGCACTCGAGCGCAACCAGGTCGTGGTGAACACCCACTACGTGGACACCTCGATCGCCTTCCACGGCGCCGGGCAGGGCCTCGACGCCGACCGCATCTTCCGGACGTCGCTGTGGGCCACCCGCGGCCTGCTGCCCGACCTCACGGTGGTGGTCGACTCCCCGGTCACGGCCGGGCCCGCGGACGCCGACCCCGAGGCGGTGCGGCGCGCGTTCCTGGCCCAGGCCGACGCCGCGCCGGACCGCTACGTCGTCGTGCCTGGTGAGCTGCTGGACGCCGAGGGCGAGGGCGGCCTGGTCTCCCCCGCCGTCCGGCGCCGGATCGACAGCCTGCTGGCGCTGCGCTACCCGGCCGCCGTCGAGGGCACCGCGCCTGCGCCCTCCCCACCCGCCGACCCGCCGGTCCCGGTTCGGTCTCCCGCTGCCGGGGACGCCCCCGGTCGCTCCGTAGGCTGATCCGGTGACCGAGCTCGCGCAGTGGACCGCCGCGGACACCGAGGAGGTCGTCTGCTGCCTCTGCGGTGTCGCCGGCACCCTGGTGCACGACGTCGCCCCGTTCGGGGTGGTGCGCTGCCCGCAGTGCGCGCTGGTGTTCGTCAGCCCGCGGCTGCGCCCCGAGGCACTGCAGCGGCTCTACGACGACGTCGGCTACTTCGAGGGCGGCGTGTACGGCGGTGGGGTCTCGAGCACGGCCGCCTCCTCCGAGGCCGAGGCCCCGACCGGGGGCCGCCTCTCCCCCGCGATGCTGCTGCAGCGAACCTGGACGGCCGGCCGGCTGCGTCTCATCGACGCCGCCCGGGGCGGCACGCCCGCCGGCGGGCGCTTCCTGGAGGTGGGCGCGGGCTACGGCCTGTTCCTCGCCGCCGCGCGCGGTGCCGGCTGGACGACCTCCGGCGTGGAGCTCTCCCGCACCGGCGCGACGCACGCCCGCGACGTCCTCGGCCTGGACGTGTTCTGCGGCCAGCTCGAGGACGCCCCGCTGGCGCCCGGCTTCGACGTCGTCTGCGCCTGGGACACCGTCGAGCACGTGCCCGATCCGCTGTCCTTCTGGCGCGCGGTGCGCTCGCTGGTCGCCGACGACGGCGTGGTGGCCTTCTCGACGCCCTACTACTCGTCGCTGCCCGCCCGGCTGCTGGGCACCCGCTGGTGGACGCTCAAGCCGACCGAGCACATCTGGCACTTCACCCCGCGGACCCACGCGCTGCTGCTCGCCCGCGCCGGGCTGGCCCTCACCCGGGTGATCCGCAGCCCACTGGCGCCGTCCAACGCCGGGCGGCTCGACTCCCTGGTCGGCATCGCCCGGCCCATCCCCGGCGCCTGAGCCCAGGAGCGGCCGCAGGCCTCGGCTGACGTCCCGGGCACCGCCGCGAGCCTGCGAGTGGTGGGGAGGACGGGGTCCTCCTGGGGTCCTCCTGGGTCCTCCTGGGGGTCCTCCCTCAGGCGGCCGTCTCCTCGGCGGCGGCTGCGGGGAGCGCCTTGCGGAACGTCTGCCGGTAGGCGCGGGGGGAGACGCCGCGACGGCGGGTGAACTGCTCCCGCAGCCCGGCCGCGGTGCCGAAGCCGACCAGCCGGGCGATCTCCTCGACCGGCGCGTCGCTGTTCTCCAGCAGCTCCTCGGCCGCGGCCAGCCGCTGGCCGAGCAGCCAGGCGTGCGGCGTCGTCCCGGTGGTGGCCTTGAACCGGCGGGCGAAGCTGCGGGGGCTCATCAGCGCCCGCCGGGCCAGCAGCTCGACGCTGATCTCCTCGGCCAGGTGCGCCGAGGCCCACTCCAGGACGGCGCCGAGCAGGTCGTCCTCGCAGGCGGGGACGGGGGCGTCGATGAACTGCGCCTGCCCGCCGTCGCGGTGCGGCGGGACGACCATCTCCCGGGCCAGCGCGTTGGCCGCCGCGGCGCCCCACTCCCGGCGGACGACGTGCAGCAGGGTGTCCACGCCCGCGGCGGTGCCGGCCCCGGTGATGATCGCGCCGTTGTCGACGTAGAGCACCATCGGGTCGACCTGCACCCGCGGGTACCGGGCGGCCAGCTCGCCGGCGTACTTCCAGTGCGTGGTGGCCCGCTGGCCGTCGAGCAGCCCGGCCTCGGCGAGCACGAAGGCCCCGGTGCACTGGCTGACGATCAGCGCGCCGTTGGCGGCGGCGGCGCGGAACGCGTCGAGCAGCTGCGGCGACGGGACCCGGTTGAACAGCTCCCAGGCGGTGATGGTCACGATGTCGGACGCGGCCAGCCGGTCGAGGCCGTGCTCAACGGTGATCGGGATGCCGGTGTCGGTGCGGACGACGCCGGGCTGCTCGGTGACCAGGCCGAAGTCGAACAGCGGCAGCCCCATCGCACGGCGGTCGTAGCCGAAGACCTCGGCCGCCACCCCGAGGCCGAAGCTGCCCACGAGACCGTCGGCGACGACGGTGCTGACGACGAGGGGACGGTCCGCTCCGCTCATGCCGACATGATGGCAGAGAAGTTGCGATCGCGGTCAGTCCTGCCACTCGTGCGCGGCTGTGACCGGGAGCACGCTCTGGTCATGTTCTTGATCACCTGCCCCGTGACCCGGACCGACGAACTGGTCGCCGATCGGCGCATCCGTTCGGTGGTCAACCACCCGACCCACGTCGCGATGCACGTCGAGTGCCCCGCCTGCGGTGCCGTGCACGTGTACCGCACCGGACGACGCTGGGAGGACGGGCACCGGCAGCGCACCGAGGAGCGGGCGGTGCCGGCCCGGCCGGCGCGCGAACTGGCGCGGGCCTGACTCCACCGTGCGGACGGCGCGCCGCCGTCCTACGCTCGAACACATGAGCGAATCGAACGCCCACACCGAGCGCACCACGGAGAAGGACCCGTCGGACTGGGTGACCGGCGACGAGCCGGCCACCGGCGCGCAGCAGAGCTACCTGAACACCCTCGCCCGCGAGGCCGGCGAGGAGGTCCCCGAGGACCTCAGCAAGGCCGACGCCTCCCGCAAGATCGACGAGCTCCAGGAGGAGACCGGCCGCGGCCAGTAGGAGGACCCGCCCCCCTGCGGTGCCCCACCGCGAGCCCGAGCGCGGTGGGGCAGGGGGTCCTCTCCCTCAGGCCTCGAACTTGTAGCCGAGGCCGCGCACGGTCACCAGGTGCTTGGGGTTGGCCGGGTCCGGCTCGATCTTGGCCCGCAGCCGCTTGACGTGGACGTCGAGGGTCTTGGTGTCGCCCACGTAGTCCGAGCCCCACACGCGGTCGATCAGCTGGCCGCGGGTGAGCACCCGGCCGGAGTTGCGCAGCAACAGCTCCAGCAGGTCGAACTCCTTGAGCGGGAGCGACACGGGCTCGCCGTCGACCGCGACCACGTGCCGTTCGACGTCCATCCGCACGGGGCCGGCCTCGAGAGTGGCCTCGATCGGGGTCTCGACGTCGCCCCGGCGGCGCAGCACCGCGCGGATCCGGGCCACCAGCTCGCGCGCGGAGTAGGGCTTGGTGACGTAGTCGTCGGCGCCCAGCTCCAGCCCGACGACCTTGTCCACCTCGGAGTCCTTGGCGGTCAGCATGATGATCGGCACGTTGCCGCGGGACCGCAGCGCCCGGCACACCTCCGTCCCCGGCAGCCCGGGCAGCATGAGGTCGAGCAGGACGACGTCGGCGCCACCGCGGTCGTACTCCGCCAGCGCGTCGGGCCCGGTCGCGGCCACGACCGCGTCGTAGCCCTCCCGCCGCAGCATGTAGGACAGCGCGTCGGAGAAGGACTCCTCGTCCTCCACCACCAGCACTCGGGTCATGACCGTCCCTTCGGGGCGTCCCCGGCGACCGCGTCACCGGCGATGGGGTGCTCGGCGACGACGTCGCCGGCGGGGTTCGAGTCGGCGGCCGCCCGACCGGAGGCGGGGTCACCGGCCGTCCGGGCGGCGAGCGGGATCCGCAGGGTGAACGTGGAGCCGAGGCCCTCCTCGCTCCACACGCTCACCGAGCCGCCGTGGTTGCTGGCGACGTGCTTGACGATGGCCAGCCCGAGGCCGGTGCCGCCGGTGCTGCTGGCCCGCGACTGGTCGACCCGGTAGAAGCGCTCGAAGACCCGCGCCCGGTCCTGGCGCGGGATGCCGATGCCGCTGTCGGTCACCGTGATCTCGGCGAACCCGGACCGGGCGCGGGCGCCCACGGCGATCCGCGTCCCGTCGGGGCTGTACGCGACCGCGTTGGCCAGCAGGTTCGTCACCGCGGTCGCCAGCTGGGCCTCGACGCCGCGCACCACCAGGCCGTGCTGCCCCCCGCTGGCGATGGCGATGTGCTTGGCCGTGGCGGCCAGCTTCGTGCGGTCGACGGCCTCGGCGACGACCCGGTCGACCTCGACGGGCACCAACTCGGGCAACGGTTCGCCGCCCTGCAGCCGGGACAGGTCGATGAGCTCGCGGACCAGCCGCGCCAGCCGGTCGGCCTCGTGCGTCATGCGCGCGGAGAAGCGCCGAACGGTCTCCGGGTCGTCCGCGGCGTCCTGCACGGCCTCGGCCAGCAGGGACAGCGCGCCCACCGGCGTCTTCAGCTCGTGCCCGACGTTGGCGACGAAGTCGCGGCGGACGGCCTCCACCCGGCGGGCCTCGGTGACGTCCTGCAGCACGAGCGCCACCGGCCCGCCCGGCGCGGAGCCCGCCTCCAGGCGGACGCCGTGGACGCCGACCAGCCGAGGCCCGCCGCCGACGAGGGGACCGGGCAGCGAGACGTCAGCCCGCCGCCGCCCGCCGGCCCGGACCTCGCCGGCCAGCTCGAGCAGGTCGGGCACCAGCAGCCGGGTGTCCCGCACGATGCCGAGGGCCCGGGCGGCCGGGTTGGCCAGGACGACGACGTCGTCGGCGTCCAGCAGCACCACCGCCGGGTCCATGAGGTCGAGCAGGCGGCGGGCGAACACGGCCTCCGCCAACGGGGCCGCCGGGGGCGGGGCCGAGCGGTCGAGGTCGGGACGGGAGTAGCGCAGCAGGACCGTGGCGACCAGGGCACCACCGATGACCAGGCCGACCACGAGGGCGACCGTGGGGCTCACGACCTCGATGCTAGGCGGACGCGACCTCTGGTCATCCCCCGTCCGGGTGGCGGTTCGGCGCCGTATCGGGACTGTTCACGTTCCCGTGCCCGGTCGTTCACCCGGAGGGCCGGAGGGTGTGGAGATGCGGCCCTACGCTCGACGGGGAGAGCGCCGGCGAGCCGAACAGACGACCGGCGGCGCGCCAGCCACTGCCGGTCCGGCCGGCCACGAGGAGGACGACGACGGTGCGCCAGCACTACCACGAGGAACTCGAGGACATCAACAGCTGCCTGGTCGAGATGGCGAACTCCGTCGGCTCGGCGATGAGCAAGGCGACCACCGCCCTCCTGGACGCCGACATCGAGCTGGCCAACCTGGTCATCGAGGGCGACGACCACATCGACGCGACCCGCGAGAGCATCGAGCAGCGCTGCTTCACCCTGCTGGCCCGCCAGGCGCCGGTGGCCACCGACCTGCGCACCATCACCGCGGCCATGCGGATGATCGCCGACCTCGAGCGCATGGGCGACCTCGCCGTCCACGTGGCCAAACTGGCGCGGATGCGCTTCCCGGAGCCCGCCGTCCCGCAGGAGCTGCGCCCGATCTTCCTGCAGGCCGGCCACGTCGCCGAGAGCCTGGTCAGCCAGACCGCCACCGTGATCGCCAAGCTCGACGTCGAGGCCGCCGCGCACCTCGAGGCCGACGACGACCTCATGGACCAGCTGCACCGCCAGCTGTTCCGCGAGCTGCTCTCCACGGACTGGAAGCACGGCATGGAGGCGGCGATCGACATCACGCTGCTCGGCCGCTACTACGAGCGGTTCGCCGACCACGCGGTCAGCGTGGCCCGGCGGGTGGTCTTCCTCGTCACCGGCGAGCGGGAGATGCACGCCAGCGCGACGTGACCTGTCGGCCTACCGGGGGACACCGCCTCCAGGCGCCGTCCCCCGGCTGCGCGGAGCCCATCCGACCCTCGTCGGGGAGGGCTCCGCCCGCCCGCTCCTCGGGCCGCCTCGCAGGGCGGCTCCAGCGCTTCCCTCGCCGACCCCTCCGGGGTCGGCTCGTCAGCGCTTGCCCTGGTTCTTGACCGCCTCGATGGCGGCCGCGGCCGCGTCCGGGTCGAGGTACTCCCCGCCCGGCTTGACCGGCCGCAGGTCCTCGTCCAGGTCGTAGCGCAGCGGGACGCCGGTGGGGATGTTGAGGCCCACCACCTCGTCCTCGCCCATGCCGTCGAGGTGCTTGACCAGCGCCCGCAGGCTGTTGCCGTGCGCGGCGACGAGCACGGTCAGCCCCGCGCGCAGGTCGGGGACGATCGCGTCGTACCAGTAGGGCAGCATCCGGACGACGACGTCGGCCAGGCACTCCGTCTGCGGCCGCACCTCCGACGGCAGCATCGCGTAGCGCGGGTCGCCGTCCTGGGAGTACTCGCTGGCCGGGTCGATGGGCGGCGGCGGGGTGCTGTACGAGCGCCGCCAGACCATGAACTGCTCCTCGCCGTACTCGGCGAGCGTCGCGGCCTTGTCCTTGCCCTGCAGCGCCCCGTAGTGCCGCTCGTTGAGCCGCCACGACCGCTTGACCGGGATCCACTGGCGATCGGCCGCGGCCAGGGCCAGCTCGGCGGTGGTGATGGCCCGCTTGAGCACCGAGGTGTGCGCGACCTCCGGGAGCAGGCCGTGCTCGGCGAGCAGCTCCCCGCCGCGGGCGGCCTCGACGCGGCCCTTCTCCGACAGCGGCACGTCCACCCAGCCGGTGAACAGGTTGGCCTTGTTCCACTCGCTCTCGCCGTGGCGGAGCAGCACCAGCGTCCCGGGGGCAGTCGTCGTCACACCGGTCATCCTGCCCGATCGGGTGCGACCCGTCGTCGGCCCGTCCGGAGGCTCGTCCCGAGCAGGCGAGGGACGAGGAGGCCGGCGTCCGTCACCCGGGGAGCAGCGGCCACACCACCCACAGCTCGAACGCGGCCGGCGGCGCCAGCCCGATCAGCAGCCACGGGCTGCGGACCGGTCGCTCGGCGCCCCACCGCACCGCGGCGACGAGGGCGACGCTGCAGGTCACCGCGACCGCCAGCCACAGCACCACCGCGGGGACGTCGACGACGACCAGCTGTGCGAAGGCCAGCCGCACGGCACACAGCAGCATCGGGTAGACCAGCGCCGAGGCCGCGACCAGGCCCATGAGCGCCCGCACGAAGCGCTGCTGCCCTGGCTGGTCCTGCACCGCCGCCACGCTAGAAGGACCCCCCTGCCCCCCACCACTCGCACGCTCGCGGCGGGACCCTGCAGCGGGGCCGCAGGCCAAGGCCGACCCCCCACCCCCACCACTCGCACGCTCGCGGCGGGACCCTGCAGCGGGGCCACAGGCCAAGGCCGACCCCCCACCCCCACCACTCGCACGCTCGCGGCGGGACCCTGCAGCGGGGCCACAGGCCAAGGCCGACCCCCCACCACTCGCACGCTCGCGGCGGGACCCTGCAGCGGGGCCACAGGCCAAGGCCGACCCCTCCCCCACCCTCAGGCTCGCGGCGGCCCCTGCGGGGGACCCGGGAGTGCAGAGGATCATCGCCGCGTGACCGCCGTGCAGCGCTGGGCCGAGGAGCTCGCCGCGTGGGCCATCGACCCGGCGATCCTGGCCGCGGCGCCCGAGTCGCCCTACGGCTTCCCGCCCGGCCTGTTCGGCAGCACCCGCCGTCCGGGCCGCACCGTCGACGTCGTCGGGGAGGTGGCGCCCGCCAGCGTGCTGGACGTCGGCTGCGGCGGTGGCCGGGCGAGCATCCCGGTGGGCGCCGCGGAGCTGCTGGCCGTGGACTCCTCGCCCGAGATGCTCGAGCGCTACCGGGTCGCGGCCGGTGCGACGCCGGTGCGGACCTGGTGCGGCCGCTGGCCCGACGTGGCCGTCGAGGTGCCGCCCGCCGACGCCGTCGTCGCGGCGGACGTCGTCTACAACGTGCCCGACATCGCGCCGTTCGTCGACGCGCTGACCCGCCACGCCCGCCGCCGGGTCGTCGTCGAGCTCAGCGACCTGCACCCGTGGACCTCCCTGGGGGCCCTGTGGCGGCACTTCCACGGCCAGGACCGGCCCACCGGTCCGAGCGCGGAGCTGTTCGGCGAGGTGCTGGCTGAGCTCGGCGTCACCGCCGAGTCGGTGACCGAGTCGCGGCCCGATCCCTGGCGGGAGGCCCCCGAGGACGTCGTCCTCGCCTTCACCCGCCGCCGGCTGTGCCTGCCGGTCGAGCGGGAACCGGAGGTGGCGGCGGCGATGCGCCGGTTCCGCGACGACCGGCCGCGGACGTCGACGACCTACTGGTGGGCCGGGACCGCCTCCTGAGCGGGCCGCCGCCGGTGCCCGGGCAGCCAGACGAGCACCACGAGGGCGGCGAGCAGGCTGGCCGCCGCCGTCCCGACCGCGGTGACGTGCATGGCCGAGACGAAGGCCTCCTGCGCGGGGTCGAGCAGGGAGGACGCGGCGGCTGCGGCGTCGGGGTCCCCGCCGGCGCGGACCCCGGCGACCGCCTCCAGCGTCGCGACCAGCGAGGTGCTGGCCTCCGTGCGGGCCTCGGGCGGCAGCACCTCGACGGCGTCCCCGAGGGAGGACGCGTAGGACGAGGCCAGCAGCGACCCGAGGATGGCCACGCCCAGCGCACCGCCGACCTGCCGCACGGAGTTGTTCACGGCGGCGCCCGCACCGGCCTTGTGCCGGGGGACGACGGACATGATCGACTCGGTCGTGGGCGCCATGACCGCGCCCATGCCCAGCCCCTGCACCGAGAGGATCGTGAGCAGCAGCCACAGCGGCGAGGTGCGATCGAGCAACTGGAACCCGAGCACGGCCAGCGTGATGAGCGTGAACCCGGTGGCGACGACGGCCTTGGCGCCGAAGCGCTCGGCCAGCCGGGAGCTGCCCGGCGCCATGACGGCCATGCCCAGCGCCATGGGGATGAGCGCGGCGCCGCTGCCCAGCGGCCCGTAGCCGCGGACGCCCTGCAGGTAGTAGACGAGGTAGAAGGTCGCGCCCATCAGCGCGAAGAAGTTCAGGCCCAGCGCGGCCGCGGCGGCGGAGAAGGCCGGGCTGCGGAACAGCGTGACGTCCAGCGCCGGGTGGGTCGAGCGCCTCTGCAGCCAGACGAACAGCACCAGCAGGGCCAGCCCGCCGAGCAGCGGCACGAGCACCCCCGGCGAGGTCAAGCCCTCGCCCGAGCCACCGTGGATGATCCCGTAGACCAGGCCGACCAGCGCCAGGATCGACAGCAGCACGCCAGGGACGTCGAGCCGGCCCGGGGAGGGGTCGCGGGACTCGGGGACGACGAGCAGCGTCGCGACCATCCCGACCACGGCGACCGGCACGGCGATGAGGAAGATCGCGCCCCACCAGAAGCTCTCGAGGACCGCACCGCTGGCCAGCGGCCCACCGGCGACGGCCAGCCCCGCGGCGCCGGCCCAGATGCCGATGGCCCGGCCCCGCTCCCCGGGCGGGAAGACGTTGGTGATGACCGCGAGCGTGGCCGGCTGCACCGCCGCCCCGCCGATGCCCATCACCGCCCGCCAGACGATCAGCTCGGCCGGGCTGTCGCTGAACGCGCCGAACACCGACGCGACGGTGTAGATCGCCAGACCCACCAGCAGCACGGTGCGGCGGCCGATGCGGTCACCCACCACGCCCCAGGAGAACAGCAGGCCGGCGAACACCAGGATGTAGGCGTCGATCGCCCACTGCAGCTCCCCCTGGCTGGCGCCCAGATCGCGCTGGAGGGTGGGGATGGCGACGTTGAGCGTCGTGTTGCCCATGATCACCACGAGCAGGCAGACCGTCATCGTCGCCAGCACCCACCAGCGGCGGGCGTAGCCCGGGCGGTCGTCGACCGGGGCACCGGACGGCGAGCGTCCGGTCGCCGTCACCCCTCGCCGCCGGCGTCCGACGGCGTCCCGGACCGGCGCTCGGGGTCGGCGAGGTCGGCGAACGCCGCCAGGTTGTGCAGGGACTCCCCCCGCTTCACCCGCCACTCCCACTCCCGGCGGATCGAGGTGCCGAAGCCGATCTCGAGCATGGTGTTGAACGGCTCGTCGGCGTAGCTCAGCACGGCACCGAGGAGCCGGTCGAGCTCCTCGGGCGTCACCGCCGCGTGCGAGAGCCGGCCGGTCAGGTACACGTCGCCGACCCGGTCGATGGAGTACGCGACGCCGTACATGCGGGCGTTGCGCTGCAGCAGGAAGGTCCACAGCTGCTCGCGGTTCTCGTCGGGCTGGCGGCAGACGAACGCCTCCACGCGCAGTGCGTGCTCGCCGACGATGAGCCCGCAGACGGTCTTGAGCTTCTTCGTGCCGGGGAGGTCGACCAGCCAGCGGCCCGGACCGGGGTGGTCGAACACCAGCTCGGCCTCGCGCAGGGTCTGCTCGATGACCGCGTCGAGCTCCTCGACGCCCCGCTGCCCGCTCACCGTGTCGTCCGTTCGCTCCCGCGGGGCGCTCCGCTCCTCGCTCGCTGGCGCTCGCTGCGATGCTCACGCCCCTGTCCGCTCACCGTGCCGTCCGTTCGCTCCCGCGCAGCGCAGCCGCCGGGGCGGCGGAGCCGCTCACCGAGCCACCCCCGGGAGCGGCAGCACCGCCCCCAGCGCCCGAGCCGGGCGCAGCACCGGACCCGCGACCCGCTGGCGCGCGGCGGCCGCCATCTCTCCGGCGGCGGCGGTGTAGGCGGCGACCAGCGAGTCGACGGTGCGCTCCCAGGAGAAGGAGCCGGCGTGCCGCCGGGCACCGGCCGACAACAGCTCGCGGCGGGCGAGGACGGCGCGGATCGCGGCGGCGTAGTCGGCCGGGTCGCGGCCCTCGACGAGCACGCCGGAGACCCCGTCCCGCACGGCGGTGCGCAGCCCGCCCACGGCGGCGGCCACGACCGGCGTCCCGCAGGCCTGGGCCTCCAGCGCCACCAGGCCGAACGACTCGTTGTGGCTCGGGACGACGGCGACGTCCGCGGCGCGGTAGTGCTGCGCGAGCCGCTCGGCGTGCTGCGGCGGCAGGAAGCGGACCAGGTCGGGGATGCCCAACTCGGCGGCCAGCTGCTCGAGCTGCCGCGGCGCCTCCAGGCCCGAGCCGCTGGGCGCGCCGATGACGTGCACCTGGAGGCGGTCGCGCAGCGCCGGGTCGTCGGCGAGCATCCGGGCGGCGGCCTCGAGCAGCAGGTCGGGCGCCTTGAGCGGCTGGATGCGCCCCACGAACAGCAGCACCACCGCGTCCTCGGCGATGCCCAGCTGGCGGCGGGCCGCCGTCCGGTCACCGGGGGTGAAGCGGTCGAGGTCCACGCCGGGCGGGACGACGAGGGTGCGGCGCGGGTCGGCGGCGTAGTGGTCGACGAGCTGGCGGGCCTCGTCGGCGGTGTTGGCGATCAGCCGGTCGGCCTCGGCCACCACCTGCTCCTCGCCGATCACCCGGGCCCGCGGCTCGGGCCGGTCACCGGCGGCCAGGGCGGCGTTCTTGACCTTGGCGAGGGTGTGCGCGGTGTGGATGAGCGGCACGCTCCAGCGGTCGCGGGCCAGCCAGCCCACCTGCCCCGAGAGCCAGTAGTGGGAGTGCACGACGTCGTAGTGGCCCGGCTCGTGCTGGGCCTCCTCGCGGAGGACGGCGGCGGTGAACGCGCACAGCTGCCCGGGCAGCTCCTCCTTGCCCAGCCCCTCGAACGGGCCGGCGCTGACGTGCCGCACGGTGACGCCGGGGCTCATCTCCACCACCGGCGGGAGGTCGCTGGAGGTGGCGCGGGTGAACACGTCGACCTCGATGCCCCGGGCGGCCAGCCGCCGGGAGACCTCGACGACGTAGACGTTCATGCCGCCCGCGTCCCCGGCGCCGGGCTGGTCGAGCGGGCTGGTGTGCACCGAGAGCGTCGCCACTCGCCGGGGCGCGGCCGACCGGGCGCGACGGCGAGCGGCCACGTCCGACCTCCCGCCTCGGCTCCCTGATGGGGCGCCGGACGGCACCCACTCGACTCTCCATCCTGCAACAGGGCCAGGATCGACCTCATGCCCGGTCCCAGCAGCCATCTTCCGTCGACGCCCCGTCCGCTGCCCGGTGAGGGCCGCACCGCCGTCGTGACCGGCGCGTCCAGCGGCATCGGGGCGGCCACCGCCGCGCGCCTGGCCGAGGAGGGCTTCGACGTCGTCCTCGGGGCCCGGCGCCTGGACCGGCTCACCGAGCTGGCCGCCACCATCGGCGGCCGGGCGCTGCCCCTGGACCTCACCGACCCCACGTCGGTCGAGGAGTTCGCCGGCGCCCTGGACCGGGTGGACGTGCTGGTCAACAACGCCGGCGGGGCCTTCGACGCCGCACCCGTCGCCGAGGCCGACCTCGACTCCTGGGAGCGCACCTACGAGGTCAACGTGCTCGGCACCGTGCGGCTGACCAAGGCGCTGCTGCCCAAGCTCATCGCCTCCGGCGCCGGCGACCTGCTGTTCATGGGGTCCACCGCGGGGCTGATCTCCTACGAGGGCGGGGCGTCGTACACGGCCGCCAAGCACGCGGTACACACCCTCGCCGAGACGCTGCGGCTGGAGCTGTACGACCAGCCGGTGCGGGTGATCGAGATCGCGCCGGGGATGGTGAAGACCGGGGAGTTCGCCGTCAACCGGGTCGGTGACCGGGAGAAGGCCGAGTCGGTCTACCGCGGGGTGCGCGAGCCGCTGGTGGCCGAGGACATCGCCGACTGCGTCGCGTGGACGCTCACCCGCCCGCACCACGTCAACGTCGACCTTCTCGTCGTCCGCCCGCGCGCCCAGGCCGCCCAGCACAAGGTGCACCGCGAGGAGCCCTGAGCGGAGTGCCGTGAGCGAGGTTCCTGCGCTTGCGCACTCCGCTACGGCCGGACGGCGGTCGGCTCGCGTTCGAGGGTGACGCCGAAGCGCTCCCGGACGGTGCCGATGACCTTCTCGGAGAAGGCGAGCAGCTCGTCGGCGGTGGCGCCGTCGGCCGTGGTGAGGGCCAGGCTGTGGCGGGACGACGTCCCGACCCGGCCCTCGCGGACGCCGCGGCCGAAGCCGGCGTGCTGCACCAGCCAGGCGGCGCTGAGCTTGACCCGGCCGTCTCCGGCAGGCCAGCTCGGGCAGCCCTCCACGGCCCGCTGCGCCGGGACGATCGGGTTGGTGAAGAACGAGCCGGCGCTGCGGCTGTCGGGGTCGGCGGGGTCCCAGACCATGCCCTTGCCGCGGCGCAGCTCCAGCACGGCGGCGCGGACGTCGGCCAGCGGGGCGGTCTCCCCGAGCTCCACGCCCAGCCGCCGCGCCAGCTCGGCGTACCCGATCGGCCGGGACAGCTCCCCGGGCGTCAACGCGAAGCCCACCTCGAGGACGACGAACCGCCCCGGCTCGCGCTTGAGCCGGCTGTCGCGGTAGGCGAAGCCGCACTCGTCGGGCGAGAGCGTGCGCTCGGCCTTCTCCGCGCGGTCCCAGACCCGGACAGCGGTGATGACCTGCGCGACCTCCTGGCCGTAGGCGCCCACGTTCTGCACCGGCGTGGCGCCGGTCGACCCGGGGATGCCCGACATCGCCTCCATGCCGGCCAGCTGCTGGTCGACGGTGTACGCCACCAGGTCGTCCCAGGGCTCGCCGGCCTGCACGACCAGCTGCCCGCCGTCGCGCCGCACGCCGCGGCTGCGGACGAGGACGACGTCCCCGGGCCAGCCGGCGTCGGGCGCGATGACGTTGGAGCCGCCGCCGAGCAGCAACAGCGGGCGGCCGGCCTCGTCGGCCTCGCGGACGGCGGCGACCAGCTCGTCGGCGTCGGTGACCTCGACGAGCCGCTCCGCCGGACCACCCACCGCCAGCGTCGTCAGCTCCGCCAGGGGGGCGTTCCGTCGGACCTGCACGGCTCCACGCTAACCGCGACTACCCTCTGGACCGGTGAGCGAGGCAGGAGGCGGGGACCACAAGCGCCGGGCCAGCCTCCCCAGGAAGGCCAACCCGCGCCTGGCGGCCGGCCGGGCCCGCGCCCTGGGCCTGCCCACCCGCGGCACCACCAACGCCAACCGGCTGCGCCGGGTCGACCGCTGGCTGCTGGCCACCCAGGTGCCGCGGCTGCGCGACGCGGCCCGGCCGCTGGTGGTGGACCTCGGCTACGGGGCGTCGGCGGTGACCACCCTGGAGCTGGTCGACCGGCTGGCCCCGGAGGTGCACGGCCTCGAGGTGGTCGGCCTGGAGATCGACCCCGAGCGGGTCGCCGCGGTCGCCGCCGACCGGGACCCACCGCGGGTCGACTTCCGGGTGGGCGGCTTCGAGCTGGCCGGGCTGCGGCCGGTGCTGGTCCGGGCGTTCAACGTGCTGCGCCAGTACGACGAAGACTCCGCCGGCCGCGCCTGGGAGACGATGTGCGCCGCCCTCGGGCCCGGCGGGCTGCTGGTCGAGGGCACCTGCGACGAGTGGGGACGGCGGGCGGTCTGGGTGGCCCTCGACGCCGACGGTCCCCTCACGCTGACCCTCTCGGCGCGGGTGGCCGACCTCGACCGGCCCTCCGACCTCGCCGAGCGGCTGCCCAAGGCACTCATCCACCACAACGTCCCCGGCCAGCCGGTGCACGAGTTCCTCCGGGCCTTCGACGCGGCCTGGGCGAGCGCCGCGGGGCTGTCCACGTTCGGCCCCCGTCAGCGCTGGACCGCCGCCGTGGAGTCCCTCGCCGAGCAGGGCTGGCCGTTCGTCGGCTCCACCCGCCGCTGGCGGCAGGGCGAGGTCAGCGTGCGCTGGTCGGCCGTCGCGCCGGTCTGACCGCGGCCGGCTCTGGCGGGTCGGGCACCATGACCGCCGTGGCCATCAGCGGGGCGCTCGGGCAGCGGTGCATCGAGGCCGTCGTCGAGGAGGGCGAGCGGTTCGGCCTCCTCGCCCGGGAGGTCGACGCCGGGCTGACCGCCGCGCCGGGCCTGGACTCCCCGGTCCCGTGGGTCCCCGCCTGGACCGTCCGCGACCTGGTCGGCCACCTCGGCGCCGTCCACCGCTGGGCCACCGCGATCGTGCGGGCGGGGTCCACCGAGCGCCCGGCCGCCCCGCCGCAGCCCCCGGACGAGGACCTGCTCGACTGGTACGCGGCCGGCCACGCCGACCTGGTGCACGCCCTGCGCACCACGCCGCCGGACTCCCCCGCCTGGCACATGAGCCCCGCCGCGGAGCAGGTGGCCGCCTCCTGGGTCCGCCGGCAGGCGCACGAGCACGCCGTCCACCGGATGGACCTCGAGGTCGCCGCCGGCGTCCCCGTCACCGCGGTCGACCCGGAGCTGGCCGAGGACGGCGTCGACGAGCTGCTGCGCGTCGTCGTCCCCCGCTGGGCGCACACCGACCCGCTCCGCACCTCGACGGCGACCGTGGCGGTGCACTGCACCGACACCGGCCGCGCGTGGTCGGTGCAGGTCGACCGGGGCGCGGTGGCGGTCAGCGACGGGACCGGCGACGCCGACGCCCGGCTCGAGGCGACCGCCGAGGCCCTGCTCCGGCGGCTGTGGGGCCGCCCGGCCGAGGTCTCCGTCAGCGGGGATCCGGCCGCCGAGGCCCTCCTGCGCGGCCGATGAGCCGACGCCCCGTGCCCGAGGTGGTCCCGCCGGGCCCCACGCCCGTGGACGGCGGGGTGGCCGAGTTGCTCGGCGACGCCGACCGGGACGGCTCCTGGGTGCTGATGGTCGACGGGACGCCGCAGTCGCACGTCGACCTCGAGGACCCCTCCCACCTGGAGTTCGAGTACGTCCGCCGGATGGGACACGTGCTGGACCTGGCCGCCGAGGAGGGGCGGCCGATCGACGTCGTCCACCTCGGCGGCGGCGCGCTGACCCTGCCGCGCTACGTCGCGGTGACCCGGCCGGGCTCCCGGCAGCGGGTGGTGGAGATCGACGAGCCGCTCACCGACCTGGTGCGCGCCCACCTGCCGCTGCCCCGCGCGGCACGGGTCCGGGTCCGGGCCGCCGACGCCCGCGCCGGGCTGGAGGCGCTGCCGACCGGCAGCGCCGACGCGGTGGTCAGCGACGTCTTCGCCGGCGCCCGCACCCCGGCGCACCTGACCACCGTCGAGTACGCGCACCAGGCCCGGCGGGTGCTGCGACCCGGCGGCGTGTACGCGGCCAACGTCGCCGACGGCCCGCCGCTGCGCTTCGCCCGCGCCCAGGTGGCCACGCTGCGCGCCGTGTTCGCGCACGTCTGCCTGCTCGCCGAGCCGGGGACCCTCAAGGGCCGGCGCTTCGGGAACCTGGTGGCGGTGGGGTCCGACGCCGACCTGCCGATCGCCGCGCTGGTCCGCCGCTGCGCCGCCGACCCGATGCCCGGCCGGGTGGTCGAAGGCGCGGAACTGGACCGCTTCGCCGGGCGGGCGCAGCCGGTGCACGACATCGACGCCGTGGCCTCACCGGAGCCGCCGGAGGGCGTCTTCAGCCGGTGAGGCGCGCTCGGTCAGCGCGTCTGACCCGTCGGCCTCGGTGACGTTCGCCCGGAACCGCCCGCAGGAGCACGCTGCGACCGTAGGGTCGGGCGCATGACCTCGCCTGTTCGCCCACCCCTGCGCCGCGACACCCGCAACAAGGTGATCGCGGGAGTCTGTTCGGGCATCGCCCGGCGCTACGGCCTGTCGGTCACCGGACTGCGGCTGGCCTTCGTGCTCTCGTGCATCCTGCCCGGCCCGCAGTTCGTGGCCTACCTGGTGCTGTGGGTCGTCATGCCCGCGGACCGCGGCTACTGACCGACGGTCACCAGCTGCTGCCGCCCCGGCGCAGGCCGCGGACGGCGGGCCGGACGTCGACCAGGTAGACGATCGCGGCGATGATCGCCGGGAGGCCGAGGAAGCTCATCGGGCCCTGCCAGAAGACGACCAGCAGGGCCAGCCCGGTGATCGCGGCCCAGGCCGGCTTGGTGAGCTTGCCCGCCGCGACGTAGCCGGCGGCGGGCCGGACGAGGGCGTCGACGAGGGCGTACGCGGTGAGCGCCAGGGCCCCGTAGTACAGCCCGAGGTAGATGACCCCGTCGAAGGACAGCATGCCCGGAGGGTACCCGCGACAGCGGCGTCCGCGGTCGTGCGCAACCCCATCGGGGCCGCTGGACAGCACAGGGCCCCGGAGCGCGGGTGCGCTCCGGGGCCCTGGTGACGTGCTGGAACGGCCAGCCTTCAGGGTCCCTCCGCCTGAGCCTGCGAGGCGTGGGCGGGAGGGTGGTCCTTCCTCAGGCGTCGGTCTTGGCGGTGCGGGTACGGCTCACGCGGGCCGTGGTCGTGGCCTTGGTGCTCTTGCGGGCCGCCGAGCTCTTCTTGGCCGGCTTGGCCGGGGCGGGCACCTCGGCGGTCTCCTCGAGCGCGGCCTTGGCCGAGTCGGCCGCCTGCGCGGCCTTCTCCTCGGCCGCGTCCACGGCCTTGGCGGTCTTGGCGGCGGTCTTCTGGACGACCGAGGTCACCTCGTCGGAGGCCTCGGACACGACCTCGGCGGTCTCCTCGAGGACGTCCTCGAGACGGTCCTCGACGGCGTCCACGGCGCGCTCGGCGCGGAAGACGACCTTCCGGACGGCCGGCTGGCGACGCAGCTCGTCGACGACCTTGCCGCCGCGCAGGGCGAGGGTCTCGATGGTGGCCACGGCCTGGGTGCGGGCGGTGCTCACCAGGCCGGACACGGTGGTGACGACCGCGTCCGGGCGGACGGCGGAGGCGACGTGCTCGGCGGTGGTGCGGGCCGACTGGACGGCGTCCTTGGCACGGTTGGCGGCCTCGTTGGCGCGGGTGCGGGCCTCCTTGGCGGCCAGGTCGACCTGGACCTGGGCCTCGCCCGGCAGGGCCTCGGCCCGCGAGCGGAGCGTGCCGACTGCGGCGCGGGTGCGCTCGACGGCGAGGTCGCCGGCGCCGACGGCGGCCAGCAGGGCGGTCTTCTGCTGGACCACGACGGTCCGGCCGGCCTTCTTGAGGGTGTCGGTGGCGGTCATGCGGACTCCTTCGAGGAACTGGGGGTCGGGGTCGAGGTGGGTGCGGGGGGCTCGCTGGCGGCGTGCTCGCGGACGTAGGTCTCGTAGAGCTCGAGCAGGACCGCCTTGTGCCGCTCGGAGAGCGAGGGGTCGGACCGGATGGCCGCGACGGTGTCCGGGTTGCCGGACCGGCGGTCGAGGATCCCGGCCTGCTCGTAGAGCGTCTCGGCCGAGATCTTCAGGCCCTTGGCGATGGCGGCCAGGATCTCCGCCGAGGGCTTGCGCAGCCCCCGCTCCACCTGGGAGAGGTACGGGTTGCTCACGCCGGCGGTGCGGGCGAGCTCGCGCAGGGACACCCGGGCCGCGCTGCGCTGCTCCCGGATGTAGTTGCCGACCTGCGAGCTGGTCGCCGAGACCTTGGACCGCTCGGCGGCCACCGTCTCCGCGACGCTGCCCGCGAGCTGGTCCACCTTCTCGCGGACCGTGGTCACCTGCTCACGGACGAACTCGCCGGGCGTCTGCACGGATACGACGCTAACCAGCGGTGCTAGCAGTTGCAAGCGGTTCTGCTAGCACCAGGCCGTGAGCCGCCTCACACGTCCGGCGTTCGGCTCAACCCCGCAGGACGGCGGCCGAGCAGACCTCACCGACCACGCCGTCCCCACCCGTCACCGCGGTGCGCGCGAACGGGGCCAGCTGCTCCGCGGGGACACCGAGCCGCAGCAACCCCGCGCACAGGGCCGGCGTGCGGCCGCGCTCCCCGCCGTCGTCCAGCTTGAGGGCCACCGCCCCGCGCCCGGGCAGCGCCGCCACGTGCACGCCGTCCGCGCCGACCTTGACCAGCAGCCCCTCGACGGCGCGCATCAGCTCGGTGTCGTCGCGGCCGGTCCCGGCCACGAACCAGGGGTGGGCGCGCATGGCGTCGGCGACCGACCGCTCCCGGGTCTCGGGTGCGGCCTCGACCAGCGAGGACACCCCGCGCGCCAGGCCGGTGAGCGGCAGCGCGTGCTGGGGGGCACCGCAGCCGTCCACGACGACCGCCGCCACCGGCGTCCCGGCCACCTCCCCCAGCCGCCGCTCGACGGCCTGCTGCAGCGGGTGCTCGCGCTCCAGGTAGCCCTCGGTCGGCCAGCCGGCCGCGACGCAGGCGGCCAGCATCGCCGCGTGCTTGCCGGAGCAGTTCATCGCCAGCCGCTCGGGCTCCCGGCCCGCGGCCAGCCAGGCCGCCCGGGTCCCCTCGTCCGACGGGAGAGCCGGCGGGCAGCCCAGGTCGTCCGGGCCCAGGCCGGCGGCGGCCAGGATCGCGGCGGCGAGCTCCCGGTGGCCGTCCTCGCCCGTGTGCGAGCCGGCCCCGATGGCCAGCTCCTGACCGGAGCGGGGTGTCCAGCCGGCGGCGAGCATCGCGGTGGCCTGCACCGGCTTGTTCGCCGAGCGGGGCAGCACCAGCCGGTCGACGTCCCCCGCGGAGAACAGCACGCCGCCGTCCGGGCCGACGACGACCAGCGCACCCCGGTGCACCGACTCGAGGAACCCGGATCGCCAGACCTCGGCCAGCACGGGGTTCTCCGGCCACCCTGGCGAGGTGCTGGAACGGCCTGGCTCCAGGGGTCCGCGCCGAGCCTGCGAGGCGTGCCGTGGAGCCTGGTCCTTCACCGGCCCTCGTCGGCCAAGAGGGCGGCCACGTCGGCCTCGCCGTTGCGGTACCGCCGCGCGAGCTCGGCGGCCAGGCCGTCCATCACCTGCTGCACGCCGCGGCGGCGCTCGGACAGCGAGCTCTCCGCGGTGGCCAGCGCCCGGGCGGCCCGCTCCAGCTCGCCGTCGGTCAGCTCGGGGACGGCGGAGAGGTCGACGCCCGGGGTCAGGGCGTTGACCCACGACTCGTACTCCTCCGGCGCGGCCGGCTGCACCGTCTGGTGGCGGCCGAGGCCGTGCGCCGGGCCCCGCCCCTTCTCGGCCAGGATCTCCGGCAGCAGGTCGACCAGCGACCGGCCGTCGTCCTCGGCCCGCCGCTGGAGCTCGCGCCGGACGATGTCGAGCCGGCCCTGCAGCAGCCGGCGCGTGTAGGAGAGGTTGACCTCCTCCTGCTCCGCCTGGCGGCGCAGCCGGCGGACGTCGGCCATCGGCCGCTGCACCGCCGCCTCGAGGAAGCCGGGGTCGAGCAGCGCGTCGACGGCGGCGCCACCGGCGGGCGTGGGTTCGGGGGTCACGAAGAAGCCTCCACGGGAAGGGGGGAGATGCCGAGGAACGCGCGGGCGTCCGGGATGCTCATCGGCGGGCGCTGGGCGATCCGGGCCAACCCCGCCGCGCGGGCCACCAGTTGCGCGTTGTCGCGCACCGGCTCGCCCGGTGCGTAGGTGAGCGTGTCCTCCATGCCGACCCGCAGGTGCCCCCCCGCCGACAGCGCCGCGAGCATCACCGGCACCGAGGTGCGCCCGACCCCGGTGGCCGCGAACGAGGCGCCCGGGGGCAGGAGCGGCAGGCAGGCGGCCAGCGCCTGCGTCGTCCCGGGCATGCCGCCGGGGACGCCCATGACGAAGTCCACGTGCACGTGACCGCCGTGCGGCGGGCCGTACTTGTCCAGCAGCCGGGCCAGGGTCGCCAGGTGGCCGAGGTCGAAGACCTCGTACTCCGGCACGACGCCGCGCTGCTGCATCTGGGTGTGCAGCTCGACGATGAGGTCCCAGGGGTTGCTGAAGACGTCGCGGCCGAAGTTCACCGTGCCCAGCGACAGCGAGGCGGCGTCGGGCTCGGCGTCGAGGACGGCCAGGCGCGCGTCGAACGGGTCGGTCACCGCGCCGCCCGTGGACAGCTGGACGACCAGGTCGGTGGCCTCCCGGACGGCGGCGACCACCTCGCGCACCCGGCCCAGCTCGAGGGTCGGCCGGGTCTCGGTGTCCCGGATGTGCAGGTGGATGACGGCGGCGCCGAGCGCCTGGCAGTCGCGGGCGGTGGCCACGACCTCGTCGACGGTCACCGGCAGCGCGGGGACGTCCGCCTTCGCGGACTCAGCCCCCGTGGGGGCGAGCGTGATCAGGGTGCCGGAGCTCACCGTGTCCTCCTGGCTCGGTTCCGCACTCGCTCCGCTCCTCGCTCGCTCCGCACCGGGTCGCCTCCGCGGTCGCTCCGCGCCTCGCTCGCTGGCGCTCGCTCGATGCTCACTCCCTGTCGGCTCCGTCGCTCGCTGCGATGCTCACGAGCGCGTCACCCTCACCGGGGGATCGTCGCAGAACGGACGGCCCGCACACGTTCCCGCGCCGCCGCCCGAGTGTCGTCCAGCTCCCCCGGCAGGTCGTCGGGGTCGATCGACGCCCGCGCGCCGCCCACGCTCAGGTCGGCCTCTGCCTTCACCGACTGCTTCACCAGCGCCAGCGCGACCGCGCCGAGCTCGTGGTGGCGCACGACGGTCCCGGCCCGCCCGACCTCGCGGGTGCCGGCGAGCACCGGGGTGCCCGGCTGCGGGAGCTCCTCGCTGAGCCCGTCGAGGTGCAGCAGCACCAGCCGCCGCGGCGGCCGGCCCAGGTTGTGCACCCGCGCCACCGTCTCCTGGCCGCGGTAGCAGCCCTTGTCCAGGTGGACGGCGGTGGTCAGCCACCCGGTCTCGTTGGGGATCGTGCGGTGGTCGGTGTCGACGCCGAACCGCGGCCGGCGGGCCTCCACCCGCAGCGCCTCGTACGCGTCCAGGCCGGCGGGGGTCGCGCCGGCGGCGACCAGCGCGTCGGCGCGGGCGGCGACCTCGGCTCGGGGCACCAGCAGGTCCACCACCGGTGCGCCCTCACCGATCGGCGGCACGCGCCGCACCCAGCCGCCGCCGTCGAGGGCGAGGACCTCGTACGGGCCGGCCGGCACGGGCAGCCCGGCGGCGGTGAGGACGGCGTCCCCGCGCGGCCCGGCCAGCGACAGCAGCGCCCACTCCCCGGTGACCAGGGCCGGCTCGACGCGCAGCAGGAACCGCATCCGGTCGAGGAAGGTCTGCAGCGCCGCGCCGGTGCCCGGCTCGACGTCGGCCCAGGTGGTGCCGGCCAGGTCGGCGAGCACCAGGTGGTGCTCGACGTGCCCGTTGGGCGAGAGCACCAGCGCCTCGGTGCCGGTGCCCTCGGCGAGCCGGTCGAGGTGCTGGGTGGTGAGGCTGTGCAGCCAGCTCAGCCGGTCGGCACCGGGGATCGCCAGCACGTCGCGGTCGCTGCGGTCGACGAGGCCGGCGCCCTCGGCGAGCGCGCGCTGCTCGCGCAGCGGGTCGCCGTAGTGCGCCGCGACGGAGCCGTCCTCGACGGCGACGGCGCCGGGCAGGGACAGCAGGGGGGACGGCGCGGTGGTCATGGCTTCTCCTGGTCGGCTCGTTCGCGGCAGGCGCGGCACGTCCCGGAGAGCGCCACGTGCCCCACGTCGAGCTGGAAACCCAGATCGGCCGCGAGACGTTCCGCGGCGGAGTCCAGCAGCCCGGGGTCGGCCGAGGAGATCTCCCCGCAACCCTGGCAGACGACGTGCACGTGCGGGTGCTCGGCCGCGTGGTAGACCGGCGCGCCCTTGCCGAGGTGGGTGTGCCACACCAGGCCGAGCCGCTCCAGCAGCTCCAGGGTGCGGTAGACCGTGGAGGTGTCGGGGGCGGCGCCGTCCGGGCCGGCCTCCTCCCGCAGCCGCGCGCTGATCGCCTCGGGGGTGGCGTGCTCGATCGCGGCGACGGCGGCGAGCACCCGCTGGCGCTGGGTGGTCAGCCGCAGGCCGCGGGCCCGCAGGCGTTCGGCCAGCGGCGCGGCGAGCTCCGTGCGGTGCGAGTCGGCCACGCGGTGGAGCCTATGCCCGCGCCAGGTCGCGGAGGTCCGCGAGCAGGTCGGCGTAGGCGGGCACCGGGACGCCGTCGACCGAGGCGCCCGGGGAGCCGGTCACGCCGTCGATCCCGCCGGCCGCGGTGGCGGCGTGCAGCACCGCGGCGTCCACGGCCGGGTCGAGCAGCGTGCGCAGCTCCGGGCCGCGCCGCGGGACCAGGACGGCGAGCGCCGCGACCAGCGCGTAGCACCCCCAGTTGGACGTGCCCGCGGTCACCAGCGCGTCGACCGGCACCCGGCAGGCGATCCGCTCCCCGTTCGCGATGCAGGCCGCGACGACGTCGGCCGGCACGTTGCCCATGCCGATCTCGTTGCCGCCGTCGCCGACCGCGCCGGTGACCAGGCCCGGGAGCGTGAACGCCGCGTGCAGCGGAGCCGTGGACGGCGTGATGTCCACCGCCCGCATCGTCATCACCCGGCCCTGCGCGTTGGGCCCGAGGCGCTCCACGGCGACCAGGTGCGACAGACCCAGGCCGTCGACGCGGCCGGCGACCGCGGCCTCGTCGTCCTCCGCGGGGACGACCGTGAGCCGTCCCGCGCCGAGGACACCCAGGCAGGCGGCGGTCACCTCCGCGCACGGCTCGTCGGTCACGACCACCGGCTCGGCACCCAGCGTGGCCAGCGCCGCCGCGAGGACCGCCGTCCCCACCGGCCCGTCGGTCTCGGCCGCGGGGCGGGGCGCCCACGCGATGTGGACGCCGGTCACCAGGCCCACCCGGGAGCGGACCTCCCCGGCGGCGGCGAGGCTGCCGGCCAGGCGGGCGAGCTGCCCGGCGACGGCGGCGCCGAGCCCGCTGACGTCGCGGGCGCCGGGCCGCAGGACCGCGCGCTCGACCGCCGCCAGCCGCGCCTCCACCCCGGTGGCGGAGCTCACCGCACCGGCGAGCGGGCCTCCGCGAGCACCCGCCGCAGCGTGGCGAGGTGCTGCTCGGGGACCGCGTGCTCCCCCCGCGGCTCGAGGAAGCCCTCGACGGTCGCGCCGGTGACCGCGGCGAACGACGCCGCCTCGCCGCCGAGCGCCCGGACGACGGGGTACCCGCCCCAGACCGTGCTGCCGGCCAGGTGCGCCATGGCCGCGGCGCTCTCGGCCCGCTCCCCCACGCAGTCGAACGGCTTCTCGGTGGCCCACAGCGTGCGGAAGCCGTCGACCAGGGAGAGGTCCTCCAGCGGGTTGCCGCCGAACATCGCCGTCGCCTCGGCCGGCTCCAGGAACACCGCGAAGCAGAGGAAGGTGAACAGGCACTTGTCGCAGTGCAGGCACCAGCGCTGGGTGGCCTCGCCGCCGAGGTGCTCCTGGGTGTAGGAGCGGTTGCAGCTGAGGATCTCGTCGCGCAGGCCGGGCAGGGCGGCCACGGCGGCGACCGTGGCCAGCTCCGACAGCTGCCGGGTGAGGCTGAAGTACCCGACTCCCACCTCGGCGGCCGCGGCGGCGAAGAACCGCTCGAACTCGTAGGACTTCGAGTACTGGTGGTTCACCCGCGCGCCGTCCACCGACAGGGTCTCCTCGTCGGCCGACCGCTCGTTGGCGAAGACCACCGGGTCGAACCCGCCCAGCACGGCCACCAGCGTGGAGATCGCCGAGTTGATCGCGGTGACCGGCACGTGCCCGTTGAGCCCGCCGGCCGCCGTCCGCTCGGCCAGCAGCGGGTCCAGCCGGCGGCGCACGCCGAGCAGCGGCACGCCCGCGGCGCGGGTGACGTCCCGCTGGGCGTCGGTCGGGTTGATCGCCAGGGCGGTGGCCGGGCTGACGACGACGAGCGCGAGCGCGGAGTCCTTGCCGCCGCCGACCGGCAGCAGCGCGCCGCGGCCGCCCACGTTCGCCGGGACCGGGTCGGCCGACCGCAGCTCGACCTCCCAGGCCACCTCGTGCGGCACGGGCAGCCGGTTGACCGCGGCGAACTCCCCCAGGCCGTGCGTGTAGGCGGCCTCGGCGACGGCGAGCTGGGCCTTGGTGACCGGTCGCCGCACCACGATGCGGCCGGGCGCGCGCAGCTTGTAGTAGCTGGTGCCCATGACCAGGTGCACCAGGTCGAGGGCGGCGTCCAGGCGCGCGGGGTCCGCGGCGGTCAGCAGCTCGCGGTCGAGGGTGAGCCGCTCGGTGAACTCGTCACCGGCCAGCGAGTAGGTGAACGCCGCCTCCCCGGTGGCCGGGTCGAGCGAGCGCTCGGCGACGACGAAGGCCGCATCCGCTCCGGGGTCAGACACGGTCGGCTCCGGCGTCGAGGAGGATCTGCTCATAGGTCCGTGCCAACTCCTCGTAGTTGCGGTACCGGTTGTAGCTGGGGGCGCCGGGCGAGAGCAGCACGACCCCGCCGCGCGGCGCCGTCCGCAGGGCCTCGGCGATCGCCTCGTCCAGGGACGCGGTCTCGGTGACCGGTGCCGCGACCCCGGTGCGGGCCGCGTCGGCGCGGATGTCGGCGGCCAGCCGGGCGCCGGTGTCGGGGACGGTGACCACGCGCACCGAGCCGCCGCGGGCCACGACGGCGCGGGCCAGGTCGGCGTAGTCCAGGCCGCGGTCCTGTCCGCCGGCGAGCAGGGTCACGTGCTGCCCGGCGAACGCGTCGAGTGCGGCCAGCACCGACACCGGTGTGGTGCTCAGCGTGTCGTCGACGAACGTGACGCCGTCCCGCGTGGCGACCGGGGAGAGCCGGTGGGGCAGCGCCCGGAAGTCGGCCACGGCCCGGCGGACGGCCTCCCCGGAGCCCCCCAGGTCGACGCCCATCCGCACGCAGGCGGCGAGCGCGACGTGCAGGTTGGCCACGTTGTGCAGCCCCGGCAGGTGCGCCGGCCGGAAGCCGGCCAGCTCGTCCTCCGCGACGAGGTCGGCGGGGTCGACGAGCACCACCGGGTCCAGATACCGCTCGGCGGTCCCGCGGGCCTGCCCGCCGACCACCACCGTCGCCGGGCCGCAGTCGGCGAAGACGTGCAGCTTGTCGCGGTAGTAGGCCTCGACCGTGCGGTGCCAGTCGAGGTGCTCGGGCGCCAGCGAGGTCACCGCACCGAAGCCGGAGAAGCCGTCGACCGCGGCCGCCTGGTAGCTGGAGACCTCGACGACCAGCGACGTGCCGTCGGTGACGACCCCGTCCAGCAGGACGTCGAGCAGCGGCGTGCCGATGTTGCCGGCGTGCACCGCGGGCCGCCCCGCGGCGGTGAGGACGGCGGCGGCGAGCGCGCTGGTGGTGCTCTTCCCCTTGGTGCCGGTGACGCAGAGGGTCGGCACCGACCGCGCGGCGAACTCCGCCAGCGCGATCCCGGTGCCCGACGCCATCGTCGTGCGCGCGGCCAGCGCCCGGGCGTCCTCGCGATAGGGGCTGATGCCCGGGGACCGCAGGACGACGTCACAGCCGGCCAGTGCTGCGACGTCGGTGCCGGCCTCGGCGCCCGGCGGCAGGTCCTCGGCCGAGGGGAGCGCCGCGTCGACCACGACGACACCGGCGGCACCGGCGGCCGCAGCCGCGCGGACGGCGGCGCGCCCCTCGCGGCCGTGGCCCCAGACACCGACCCGGCGACCGGCGAGCTCGGCGAGCCTCACCGGCTGCTCCAGGGACCGGGCGTGGAGCGGGCTGTCACGGCGCCCACTGTACGGAGCGTGCGCCCGGCCGCCGTCCCGCTCGGGGAGGCGCCCGGTAGGGTCTCCGGCAGGTGCGCCGGGAAGTCTGGTCGGCAGGTCCATGACCCGACCCCTCCCCCTGGAGCCGCCTCGTGACGACCCCCACCTCCCCCCGGCTCTTCGGCCGTGGCTCCTGGACCGAGGCGAGCCGGATCGCCTCGGTCCTCCGCAAGGAGACGGTGGGTGGGGCACTGCTGCTCGCCGCCGCCGCCATCGCGCTCGCCTGGGCCAACTCGCCCTGGTCGGAGGCGTACGAGTCGCTGCGCGACACCCGGGTCGGCCCGGCGTCCCTCCACCTGGACCTGACCCTCGGCACGTGGGCTGCCGACGGGCTGCTCGCGATCTTCTTCTTCGTCGCCGGCCTGGAGCTCAAGCGGGAGTTCGTCGCCGGCGACCTGCGCGACCCCCGCCGCGCCGCGCTGCCGGTCGCCGCCGCCATCGGGGGCATGGCCGTGCCCGCCCTGTTCTTCGTGCTCCTCAACCTCGGCCGGGACGACGGCGCCCTGCGCGGGTGGGCGATCCCGTCGGCCACCGACATCGCCTTCGCCCTCGCCGTCCTGGCGGTGATCAGCACCCACCTGCCGAGCGCGCTGCGGACCTTCCTGCTCACCCTCGCCGTCGTCGACGACCTGCTGGCGATCGTGGTGATCGCGGTCTTCTACACCGAGGACCTCTCGGTCGTCCCGCTGCTGCTGGCGCTGGTGCCGCTCGCGGTGTTCGCCTTCCTCGTGCAGAAGCGCATCCGCTCATGGTGGCTGCTGCTCCCGCTGGCGGCCGTGACCTGGGTGCTGGTGCACGAGTCCGGGGTGCACGCGACCGTGGCCGGCGTGCTGCTCGCCTTCACCGTGCCCGTCGTGCGCAGCCAGGCCGCCGGCGGTCCGGACGCCGGACCGGGGATGGCCGAGCACTTCGAGCACCGCATCCGTCCGCTGTCGGCAGGCGTCGCCGTCCCGGTGTTCGCCTTCTTCTCCGCGGGCGTGGCGGTCGACGGGCTCTCGGGGCTGGCCGCGTCGGTCACCGACAGCGTCGCCGTGGGCATCACCGTCGGCCTGGTCGCGGGCAAGGCGATCGGCATCACGGCCGCGACCTGGCTGGTGTCCCGATTCACCCGCGCCCAGCTGGACGAGAACCTCGGCTGGCCCGACGTGGTGGGCCTGGCGCTGCTGGGCGGCATCGGCTTCACCGTGTCGCTGCTGATCACCGAGCTGGCCTACGGCCTCGGCTCGCCGACCTACGACCACGCGAAGGTCGGCATCCTCACCGGGACGGTCCTCGCCGCGTTGTTCGCGACCGTGATCCTGCGCCTGCGCAACCGCCGCTACCGGCGGATGTTCGAGGAGGAGCGGGCGGACCGGGACGCCGACGGCATCCCCGACGTCTACCAGGTGCGCACCGTCGACGACGCCGCCGAGCACGACCCCGACTGGCGCGGCAGCTCACCGCCTGGGCGCACCGTCGGTGATTCCGCTGACAGCTGAGAATCCGCGTTGCCGACCCTCGCTCCCCCGACGTACCGTCGAGGTACACGAGAAGGGAGGTGGTCCGAACTTTGCATGCTTATCGGACTCGTGAGGTGGCTGTCCGCTAGCCGCCGTCCAGATGGGCCGCCCGTTCAGACGACAGTCTGAGCGACGGCAGATCGCCCGTCCGTCGTACGGCGGCGAGCGAGAACCGGACAGTCACCCGACCCCCGGGCCGCCGACACTTGTCCAGTCGGCCCGCGTGCAGCTCCCCTGCCCAGCAGGGTCAGCGCCGCGGAGCAGCCCGGGGGTTGTCCGTTCTCCGGGGGAGGTCCGCGGGTGGTCGCCGGCGGGACGGGCAGGGAGGCCGACGCCGAGACGGACGTCTCCGCCGCGGCGTGGGTGGCCGCGGCCGTGCGCGGGCAGGAGGCGGCGACCGTCGCCGCGCTGGTCCCGCCGGTCTTCGCGGCCCACGCCCGCGTCTTCCACCCGGCCGTCCGGTACGAGGGCCTCGACGACCGCGACGTGTCGTGGGCCGAGGTGGCCGAGGCCAACCGGACCGTCGCGCACCCGGCCATGGAGTGGACCTCGATCACCGGGTCGATGGAGTTCCTGGGCGAGGACAACCAGTCGCCCCTGTGGGACGACTCCCCCGCCCTCGGGCACCTGCCCGAGCACGTCGCCGCCGCCCTCGCCCGGGTCCTCCGGCGGCACACCGGGACACCCGACGACTGCTGGTTCGGCCTGTCCACGCACTGGGCGGAGGTCCTGGCCCTCCCCCACCTCGAGCCGCTCCCGCGCCTGGAGCTCCCCGGCCGGGCCTTCTGGCTGCTGCGCGGCCCCGTGGAGCTCGCGGAGGCCAACCTGCTCCCCGAGCCGGCCAGCCAGAGCGCCAACCTGTGGTGGCCGGCCGACCGTGCGTGGTTCGTCGCCACCGACATCGACCTGGTGACCACCTTCGTCGGCGGCAGCCGGGCCTGCGTCGACGCCGTCCTCGCCGCCGAGGGGCTGGAGACGGCGGAGGCCTCCCCCACCCAGCCGGTCACCTGGGACGCCGACACGGTCAACCCGCTGCCGCTCGACGCCCCCTGAGCTCAGAGGACGGCGAGCTCCGCGGCGAGGTCGTCGAGCCCGAGCGAGCCCTGCGACAGCGCGGCCATGTGCCAGGCCTTGCGGTCGAAGGCGTCGCCGCGGGCCTTCCGTGCCTCCTCCCGGCCCTCCAGCCAGGCCCGCTCGCCGAGCTTGTAGCTGATCGCCTGGCCGGGCAGGCCCAGGTAGCGGACCAGCTCGCTGTCGAGGAAGGCCGGGCTGCTGCCGCTGTGCTCGCCGGAGAACGCCCGCCCGAGCTCCGGCGTCCACGGCCGTCCGCGGTGGTCGGCCAGCACGCCCTCGGCGTCGTCGGGGACGGGCAGCTGCAGGTGCATGCCGATGTCGACGACGACCCGCATCGCCCGCAGCTGCTGGGCGTCGAGGAAGCCCAGCCGGGTCCCGGGGTCGGGGAAGTAGCCGAGCTCGTCCATGAGCCGCTCGGCGTAGAGCGCCCAGCCCTCGACGTTGGCCCCGACCGAGCCGAGCGAGGTCTGGTAGGTCGACAGCTGCCCGGACACCAGGGCCCACTGCGCCAGCTGCAGGTGGTGACCGGGGACGCCCTCGTGGTACCAGATCGAGGTCAGGTCCCACAGCGGGAAGCGCTCCCGGCCCTGGGTGGGCAGCCAGGTGCGGCCCGGCCGGGAGAAGTCGTGCGCCGGGCGGGTGTAGTAGGGGGCGGCGGCGCTGCCCGGCGGCGCGATCATCGCCTCCACGCGGCGGATCGGCTCGGCCAGCTCGAAGTGCGTGCCGTCGAGGGCCGCGATCGCCTCGTCCATCATGGCCTGCAGCCGCTCGCGGATGGCCTCGACGCCCTCGACGGCCGGGCCGTGGACGTCCAGCCAGCGCATGGCCTCCGTCGGGCCGACACCGGGGACGACCTCGGTCGCCGCGGCGCGCTGCTCGGCGAGGATGCGCCGGTGCTCGGCCCACCCCCAGGCGTAGGCCTCCTCCAGCCCGGCGCCCGCGCCGAGGTCCGAGCCGGTCCAGCGGCGGGCGGCCAGCGCGTAGCGGTCGCGGCCGACGGCGTCCGGCGTCCCCTCGACCTGCGGGGCGTAGCGGTCGCGGAGGAAGTCCCGGACCTCGGCCACCGCCTCGTCGGCCGCACGCGCCGCGGCCGTCAGCTCGCCGCGCAGCGCCTCGGGGCCGCCGGCGGCGAAGCGGCCGAAGAACGGCCCGGCCAGCCACTCCTCGAGCTGCCCGACCACGGTGGAGACCTGCCGCGGAGCGACGAACAGCCCCCGGCGGGCGCCCTCCTCCAGCGCGGCTCGGAAGCCCCGGTAGGCCTCGGGCACCCGGGCCATGCGGCGGGCGACGACCGCCCAGTGGTCCTCGGAGGCCGTGGGCATGAGCAGGAAGACCTGCCGGACCGAGTGCACCGGGCTGGTCAGGTTCGACAGCGCCCGCAGCCCCTCCCCCGCCTCGGCGGCGGCCAGCTCGGCGCCGAGCCGCTCCCGCAGCAGGCGGGCGCAGCGCCGCTCCACCGGGTCGTCGGCCAGTGCCGGGTCCGCGGCCAGCACCCGGTCCAGCTCGGCCAGGGTGTCGCGGGCCAGCTGCTCCTCGGCCTCGAGCCCGGCGGGGCTGGGGTCGGGCAGCCGGTCGTCGCCGGGACGGGTGCCCAGCGAGGTGGCGACGATCGGGTCGAGGTCGCAGACGGCGTCGACGTACCGGTCGGCGACCTGCCTCGGGGTGGTGGGGCGGGTGGGCGCTGCGGTCATCGGATCCGCTCCAGGCGGGCGGACATGGTGGGCGCGAGCGGCTGGTCGGCGGCCGCACGGTCGATCGCGTACATGAGCGCGCCCTCGACGATGCCGTAGAGCCGCACGGCGCGCGCCACGTCCGGCGCGTCGGGGGTGCGGGCGAGGACGTCGCTGGTGAGCTCCCAGCTGGTCGTCGTCCGGGCCCGGCCGACGTAGATCTCCACCAGTCCGTCGGGGCTGGCCACCAGCAGCTCGACGTCGTCGCGGCCGCGGGGCCGCCAGAAGCCGGACTCCCGGCTCTCCGGACCGACGATCTGCCCGTCGTCGGTGAGCCGCCAGGTCCGCGACTCGTAGGCGAGGAACCCCCGCCCGTCGTGGCTGAACCGGATCCACTGACCGAACCGGTGGTCGCCCTCGGCCCCGGCGGCCTGGCCCTCGCCGTGCCACTCACCGAGCAGCGGCAGGACCGCCAGCAGCTCCTCGGAGACCTCCGGGCCGGAGCGGACGTCGACGGTGTCGGGGACCGGCAGCTCGGTGGCGTCGGTCATCGACGCGCCCCCTTCGGCCGACCGGCGAGCCGGACGGCGCCGTACCCGCAGCCGAGGGCGGCGAGCGACGCCACGGTGACGAGGACCCAGGCAGCGACCATGCGCTCCACCGTAGGACCGGCTGGTGTCGTGCCGGCACGGCCCGTCCAGGGCACCGTCCTCGAGCCTGCGGAGGACGGGGTCCTCCCTCAGGCGGTCGTCGGCACCGATCCGGCCGTCGCCGCCACCACCTCGGCCCACGGGGTGGCGGTGAGCCCGAAGGTGGCCGTGGTGGCGGTGGCGTCGATGACGTACTCCTGGTCGAACTGGTGACGGACGTCGACGACCTCGCGCATCACCGGCGACACCAGGCCGATGCCGCGCAGGACCGCCCACGGGATCCCGCTCACCGGGACCGGGGGCCTGCCCATGGCGGCGGCGAGGTCGCCGAGTGCCTGGCGCTGGGAACGGGGCGGCGCGCTGGGGACGTGCCACGCCCGGCCCAGCGCCCGCTCGTCGGTGCCCAGCGTCGCCAGCGTGGCCGCGACGTCGGGCAGGTGGGCCCAGCTGCGCAGGGCGTCGGGGTCCCCGACCACCCAGGCGCGCCGGCCCCGCCGCAGGGCGGGCAGCTGCCGGACCAGGTGCGAGTGCTCGGCCGGCACCTGCGGGCCGACGAAGTCCGCGGCGCGGGCCTCGGTCACGCGGACGCGACCGGCCTCGTGCGCGGCCAGCGCCTCGCGCCACATCGCCACCCGCACCCGGCCCTTGAGGTCGGTGGCGGCCAGCGGGCTCTCGGGCGTCATCGGGCCGGTCGGCCGGCCGTAGACGTAGAGGTTGGACATGGTGACCAGCACCGCGCCGGTGCGCTCGGCCGCATCCAACAGGGCCGCGGCGACCGGGGGCCAGTCGGTGGCCCATCGGTGGTAGGCGGGGTTGACCGCGTTGTAGAGGGCGTCCGCGCCCCGGGCGGCGGCGGCCAGCGCGGTGGGGTCGGCGGCGTCCACCTGCCGGTGCTCCACCGCGTCGATGGAGGTGCCGCCGCTGCGGGAGAGCACCCGCACGCGGTGCCCGCGCGCGGCCAGCAGCTCGGCGGTCGTCGTCCCGACGGCGCCCTTGCCCACGATGACGTGCAGTCCCATGTCGACCTCCTCGTCGGTCTGAGAGCGGTGCTCTCGAATGCGTTCCACGCTCGCAGACGTTGGTTCGGGCGTCAAGAGCAGTGATCGCAGTTGCGTACAGTGCTCGCGCGGGCGATCATGAGGGGCGTGCCGCCCACCGCCCGCGAACGCGTCCGCGCCGAGCTGACCGCCGAGATCACCGACGCCGCGCGCCGGCAGCTGGCCGAGGTGGGCGCCGCCGCGCTGTCGCTGCGGGCGGTGGCGCGGGAGCTGGGCATGGCGTCGTCGGCGCTGTACCGCTACTTCCCGAGCCGGGATGACCTGCTGACCCGGCTGATCATCGACGGCTACGACGCCCTCGGTGCCGCCGCCGAGGCCGCCGACGACCCCGCGGCCCCGCCGCGCGAGCGCTGGCTGGCCGTCTGCCGCGCCGTCCGCTCGTGGGCCCGGGCGCGCCCGCACGAGTACGCCCTGCTCTACGGGTCGCCGGTGCCGGGCTACGCGGCGCCGCGCGACACCGTCCCCGCGGCCAGCCGGGTCGGCGTCGTCCTCGGCCGGGTCCTCGGCGATGCCGCCCGCAGCGGTGTCCTGCCCGAGCCGTCCGGGGCGGCGCGGGACCGCACGCTGCTCAGCGACGACACGGTGGCCGTCCTCGGCGGGGAACACCCCGCCCTCGACGACACCGTCCGGCTGCGGGCCCTGCTGGCCTGGAGCTCGCTCTACGGGACGATCAGCTTCGAGCTGTTCGGGCACTTCGTCGGCTCGGTGGAGGACGCCGACCGCTACTTCGACCGCGCGATGGACGAGCTGGCGCAGCTCATCGGCCTCTCCCGCGGCTGACGCCCGGGGCCGGCGGCACCGCCGGGTGCGTCCAGGAGATCGTCACACCCCATACCAGCGTTCGAGACGTCACAGCGACCGCCGCCCCGTCCTCGTTCGAGGTCGCGCTGGCCGGCGTGCTGCGCACACACCCGCTGGTCACCACCCGGTGCCGGTGGAGCTGCTGTCGAGGGGCAGAAGGCCCAGGAGCGGCAGCGGGTCGTGGCGGCCGAGGCGACGCTGGCCGCCCACGAGGCCGAGCCGGTCCTCGGCCTCGCCGACGACAGTCGGCCGACGGCGACCCGCCGCCGGGCACGCCGGGTGCACGGAGCTCGTCGTGGACGCCGGACGGCGCACTGCCGGGTGTCTCCGGTCGCGCACCTCCACCGGCGGGAACGCCGGCACGGGGCATGGCACGCTGGACGGCTGCGGCGCGTGCCGGAGCAGGTGTCAGGAGCGAGGAGGGCGGCCTCATCGAGGACCATCGAGCAGGGGCGGACGACGTGCCGACCCTCCGGTCGGTGGAGGCGCAGCTCTCCCGCGCGGTGGCGCGCTACGAGCGCGTGCTGGCCAACGTCGCCGACGGCATCTACGGCCTGGACGCGGCCGGCCGGGTCGAGTTCGTCAACCCCGCCGCCGTGCGGATCACCGGTCGCCCGGCCGCCGAGCAACTGGGCCTGGACCAGCACGACCTGATGCACGGCGTCCGCCCCGACGGCACCCCCTACCCCCGGGAGGAGTGCCCGGTGTGGCAGGCGCTCCGCACCGGCCGGACGGTCGCCGGCGACCACGAGGCCTTCTGGCACCACGACGGCAGGCCGGTGCCGGTGGAGCTGATCGCCGTCCCCATGCTGGAGGACGGCGCGGTGACCGGCGTCGTCGTCTCCTTCCGGGACCTCACCGACCGGCTGGCCGCGCAGCGGCAGGCGGCCGAGTTGCAGCAGCTGGCCGCGCGGGCCGCGACCCAGCGAGCGCTCTCGGACCGGCTGCAGCAGGCCCTCCTCACGCCACCGCCGGAGCCCGACCACCTGCACATCGCGGTCCGCTACCGGCCGGCCGCGCACGAGGCCCAGGTCGGCGGCGACTGGTACGACGCGTTCCTGCAGCCCGACGGCGCGACCATGCTGGTCATCGGGGACGTCGTGGGTCACGACAGCGACGCCGCGGCGGCGATGGGCCAGCTGCGCGGACTGCTGCGCGCACTGGCCTACGACAACGACGAGCCGCCGTCAGCGACCCTGACCCGCGCCGAGCACGCCGCCCGCGGGCTGGCGGTGAGCAGCCTGGCGACCGTGGTCCTCGCGCGGGTCGAGCGCCGCCCCGACGTGCCGGTGCGTGGCACCCGCGTGCTGCGGTGGAGCAACGCCGGGCACCTGCCGCCGCTCCTGCTCGCGCCCGACGGGACGACCACGCTGCTGGAGACCCGACCGGATCTCATGATCGGCGTGGACCCCGACGCCCCGCGCGCCGACCACACGGTCGAGCTGGACGACGGGCACACCCTGCTGCTGGTCACCGACGGCCTGGTCGAGCGCCGGGACACCGACCTCGACGAGGGGCTGGCGGTGCTGTGCGAGGCGCTCCGCGACCTGGGCCGGGTGCCGCTCGAGGAGCTCTGCGACGCGCTGCTGGCCCGGATGCTGCCGGTGGACGGCGCGGACGATGTCGCGATCGTCGCCGTCCGCGCCTATCCGGAGGACCGCCCGCGCCCGCCGGAGGCCGGTCCCAACCGGCTGCCGCCCGACATCTCCTGAGCACGCGACAGCGCCCGCCCCGGCGGCTGCCGGGGCGGGCGCTGTCGCGGAGGGCCCCGGAGGGGTGCCTCCGTCAGTCGATGGCGACGGTGGTCTCGTTCAGGCCGACGTCGGCGCTGACCAGGCGCTCGCCCTTGCCGACCGGCGCCAGGGAGCGGAGCTTCCACTCACCGGGTGCGGCGAAGAACCGGAACTCGCCCTCGGGGCTGGTCACGACCTCGGCGGTGAACTCGTCGGTCGAGTCCAGCAGCCGGACGTAGGCCCCGGCGACCGGCGCGCCGTCGTGCCACACCGAGCCCTGGATGACCGTCTGCGTCGTCAGGTCCACGCCCGCCAGGGCACCGCCCTGCTTGGGAGCGCCGCACATCTCAGGCCCCCTTCTCGATGGGGACGCCGACGAGCGAGCCGTACTCGGTCCACGAACCGTCGTAGTTCTTGACGTTCTGGTGGCCGAGCAGCTCGCGCAGCACGAACCAGGTGTGGCTCGAGCGCTCGCCGATCCGGCAGTAGGCGATGGTGTCCTTGCCGGTGTCGAGGCCGGCGTCGGCGTAGAGCTCGGCCAGCTCCTCGTCGCTCTTGAAGGTGCCGTCCTCGTTGGCCGCCTTGCTCCAGGGCACGTTCACCGCGGTCGGGATGTGACCCGGACGCTGCGCGCCCTCCTGCGGCAGGTGGGCGGGGGCGACCAGCTTGCCGGCGAACTCGTCGGGCGAGCGGACGTCGACGAGGTTCTTCTGGCCGATCGCGGCCACGACCTCGTCACGGAAGGCGCGGATCGAGGTGTCGGGCTCCTGCGCCCGGTACTGCGTGGCCGGCCGCGACACGGTGTCGGTGGACAGCGGGCGGCTGTCGAGCTCCCACTTCTTGCGGCCGCCGTCGACCAGCTTGACGTCCTGGTGGCCGTAGAGCTTGAAGTACCAGTACGCGTAGGCGGCGAACCAGTTGTTGTTGCCGCCGTAGAGGACGACGGTGTCGTCGTTGCTGATGCCGCGCTCGGACAGCAGCTGCTCGAACTGCTCCTTGCTGACGAAGTCGCGGCGCAGGGGGTCCTGGAGGTCGGTCTTCCAGTCCAGCTTGACCGCGCCCTGGATGTGGCCCTTGTCGTAGGCGCTGGTGTCCTCGTCGACCTCGACGAAGACGATGCCGGGGGCGCCGAGGTGCTCCTGGGCCCAGTCGGCGGAGACGAGCACGTCGTTGCGGCTCATGGGGGGTGTTCCTCCCTGTGTGGGTGCGGGTCGGGTGGTGCGGGCCGGGGTCGACCCGCCGGACGGTTCAGGTGGGGGCGGGATGAGCCGGAGCGCTCCGCGCCGGGATCGACCGTGCGCCCGCACGTCGATCGGGCGGCTCTGGGCGGGCGGGGCCAGCGCTCAGGAGGCCGGACACAGGCAGCTGCCGACGCGGCACAGGTCCACCGTGCGGCGTGAGGTCAGCAGGATGCCCACGGCGCGAGGGTAACGGATCACACGTCCCACCCCTCCCGGGTGCCCGGGCCCGGCCCGAGGTGCGCATCGACCAGCGCGGCCAGCTCGCCGGCCCGCGGCGCGCGGTCGGCGCGTCCCACCAGGCGGCCGTCGCGGGCGAGGAACAGCAGCGTCGGCGTGCTCCGGACGTCGAGCGCGCGGACCGCGGAGAGGTGGCTCTCGGCGTCGACGTCGACGGCGGCCAGCCGCGGTCGCGTCGCCGCCAGCTGCCGCAGCCGCGCCCGGGTCGCCCGGCACGGCCCGCAGAAGGCCGTGGAGAACTGGACGACGGTCAGGTCGGCCTCCTCGGGGCGCACACCCAGCGCCGCGAGGACGTCGGACGGCACGTCGACGGGACCCACGCCCCGCACAACCGCGGCCTGCCGGGCGGGTGTTCCCGGGAGGTCAGCCCCGCAGCACCGCGTCGGTGGCCGCCACGGCGACGTCGACGCCGTCGTCGCCCGGGGTGACACCGGTCAGCTGCAGCCCGAAGGGCAGCTCCGGCACGGGGTAGCGCAGGTCCAGCAGGTCACCGGCCTCGTCCACGAGGAAGCCCGGCAGGTCCACCCCCGCCCCAGAGGCCTCCTCGACGTCGACGACCAGGTCGCCGTCGTCGAGGCCGACCGTGCCCACCGCGGTCAGGGGAACGGTCAGACCGGCCAGCTCCACGGTCCGCTGGACGCGCAGCCCGTCGCCCTCGCGGGTCAGCGTGGTGCCGGGGCCCAGCTGCTCGGACAGCAGCGCGTAGGACAGCGTCGCCGTCCCGTCGATGCGGTCGACCGGCACCTCCTGCACCGATCCGGACAGCACGTCGGACAGCGGGACGTGCACGCCGCGCAGTGAGACGTCGGCCCGCGCGCCCTGCGGCTGGCCCAGCTCGGCCGCGGTCAGCGAGATGCGGACGTCCTCGTAGGTGCCACCCAGCGCCTGGGTCAGGAACGGGAACCCGCGGATGTCGACCTCCGGCTCCCCGGCGAGCTGCCCGCGCTCGGCGATGACCTGCGCGACGCGGTCCTCGGCGACGCCGACGCCCACCCGGTCGGCGACGACGGCGAGGCCGACCAGCAGCAGGAGGACGACGAGCAGGGCACGCATCAGAACGCGTCCTGCAGGACGAGGGAGAAGGCGACCGGGGCACAGGCCGCGAACGGCAGCACCGCCTGCACCAGCAGCGCGGCCCAGGCCCGCCGCGGGCCCTCCACCGTTGCGTACTGCGCGGCCAGCCCGACGAGGGCGGCGACGCCGCCGAGCCCGAGGCCGAACGTGAGGACGGCGAGCACCTCGAACAGGTCCGCGGTGCCGTGGCGGACCAGCGCCACGACGGCGCCGGCCAGCACCGACAGCACGAGCCCGGGCACCCCTCGCGAGACGCCGGGGGCGACGGTCGGCCGGAGCACCACCAGGTCGACGAGGTGACCGGCGACGATCGTCGTCCCGACGACAAGCAGGGCCGTCGTGGCGGCGTCCCCGCCCCGGCCCTCGCCCGGCAGGAGCAGCAGCACCGCCAGGGCCGAGACCGCGCAGACCAGCAGCACGACCCCGGCCAGCGAGCCGACGACGTCCCGGCGCGGCGCCGGGCGGGACATCTGGTGCAGCACGGCCGCGAGGAAGCCCAGCCCCGGGACCGCCAGGAGCGACCCCAGCTCGGGCCGCTCCGGGAGGACGACCAGTGCGTCGGCACCCGCGGCCGCCGCCAGGCCCAGCAGCGGCGCACCGACCCGCCCCGGGATGCCGGTGGCCGGCACCCACGCGGCGACGAGGGCGACCTGGAGGACGGCGACCGCGGCCACCCGCCCGATCTCACCCGCGACCTCGGCGGGCACCAGGAGCAACGCCGTGGCAACGGCAGCCAGGGCGGCCGCGGGGACGTGGTGCCCCCGGGCCGTCGCCCTCGTGCGCAGTGCGGCCGCAGTCACGGGTCGATCGTCGCAGACACCCAGCACCCGATCCGCTCGACGAGCTGGCCGGGGCGCCGCTCTCGGCGTGTCCGGCCCCCGTGACGACCCCCGCGGCGGCCGCCGGCACCGCGGTGGGCCCGGGGGTGTCGACGCCTGCGGGCCGCACGCCGTCGACCGTGGCTCCCGTCACTCGTTGCAGATCGGTCACGACGCAGGGTCCCTGCAACGCGTCGGTTATCCTGCTGTCTCTCGACAGCGCCGTCGTGGGCCCCCGGACGACTCCTCGTCCCCGGCTCCCCTGAGGAGACGACATGCGACTCGTGCTCATGACCGCGGCGCGCCAGGCCACGACCGAGGTGCTGCCCGCCCTCGGGCTGCTGGGCCACCAGGTCCGCGTGGTGGCGCCCGAGCTGTCCAGCCTGCTCGACGGCGACTCCGGCGACGTCGTCCTCGTCGACGCCCGCCACGACCTCATCGGCGCCCGCACGCTGTGCGGGCTGCTCGCCTCCACCGGCGTCGCCTCGGCGCTGGTCGCCGTGCTCGCCGAGGGCGGCCTCGTGGCGCTGTCGGCCGACTGGGGCGTCGACGACGTCCTGCTCGACACCGCCGGCCCTGCCGAGGTCGACGCCCGCCTGAAGTGGGCCACCGCCCGGCGGATGGCGGCCGCCACGCCGGTCGACGGCGGCGACAGCGGCGTGACCACCGCCGGCGAGCTGGTCATCGACGAGCACAGCTACTCGGCCAAGCTCCGCGGCCGGCCGCTCGACCTCACCTACAAGGAGTTCGAGCTGCTCAAGTACCTGGCCCAGCACCCCGGCCGGGTCTTCTCCCGCGCGCAGCTGCTGCAGGAGATCTGGGGCTACGACTACTTCGGGGGCACCCGGACCGTCGACGTCCACGTGCGCCGGCTGCGGGCCAAGCTCGGCACCGAGCACGAGGCGCTGATCGGCACGGTCCGCAACGTCGGCTACAAGCTCGACCAGCAGGTCGCCGACGCCACCGCGGCCGCCGCCCGGGCCGAGGCCGAGACCGCCTCCGACGCAGAGCTGGTCTGAGGCCGCCCTGTCCTCCTCCTCCACCGTCCGGGACGTCGCGCGCCTCGACCCGGCTGACGTCGCCGCGGTGCTCGCGCTGCTGCGCGCCGCGACGGCCGGCGACGGCGTCCGCCCCCTCTCGGAGGAGGCCGAGCTGCGGTTGCAGCACGGCGGTCCGGACGGCGGGCGCGACGTGCTGGCCGAGGCGCCCGACGGCACCCTCACCGGGTACGCCCGGTTCGAGGGCGGCGACGGGACCGGCGACGCGGAGGCCGAGCTGGTCGTCTCCCCGGCCGCCCGCCGGCAGGGCGTCGGCGCCGCCCTGCTGACCCGGCTCGAGCAGCTCGCCGGCGACCGCCCCCTGCGGGTGTGGGCGCACGGCGACCTGCCGGGGTCGGCCGAGCTGGCCGCGGGCCGCGGCTACACGCGGGCGCGGGTGCTGCTGCAGATGCGCCGCGACCTGGCCGGCGTCGACCCCGATCCGCGGCCGCGGCTCCCCGAGGGCGTGACGGTGCGACCGTTCCGGCCCGGCCGGGACGAGCAGGCCTGGCTGCGGGTCAACGCCCGCGCCTTCGCCACCCACCCCGAGCAGGGCAGCTGGACCGAGGCCGACCTGCGGCTGCGCGAGGCCGAGCCGTGGTTCGACCCGGCCGGGTTCTTCCTGGCCTGGCGGGGGGAGCCCGACGAGGGCGGCACCCTCCTGGGCTCGCACTGGACCAAGGTGCACCCGCCCGGCGACGAGGGGCCGGAGGCGGTGGGCGAGGTCTACGTGCTCGGCATCGACCCCGACGCCCAGGGCACCGGCCTGGGCCGGGCGCTCACCGACACCGGCCTGGCGCACCTGCGCGCCCGCGGTCTCCGGCAGGTGCTCCTCTACGTCGAGGAGGACAACACCGCCGCGGTGACGCTCTACGAGCGCAGCGGCTTCACCCGGCACGCCGTCGACGTCTCCTGGCGGCGGGCCGCCTAGTACCGGACGATCTCCGTCCGCAACGGGGGCGCGCGCCCGTTCACCTGCTCGACGTGACCTGGTTCTCACCCGGTGGGGAAACGCTCCGCAGCCGTTCACCGCTCGTTCACCGAGGCACCCGGATGCGGCCACCTCGGCTGCCTACCTTCGGCGCTCGTTGGTTCCTTGCTGCCCGGCATCGAGGTCCGGGCACACCAGTCGAAAGGCACTGAGTTGAAGCTCAGCACCACGTCGCGCGCCGTCGCCCTCTCCGCGGCGCTGGCCGGCAGCCTCGCGCTCACCGCGTGTGGCGCCGCCAACGAGCAGAACGCCGGCGGGGGCGGCAGCACCAGCGGCGGCGGCAGCTCGGAGGAGCTCAGCGGCGACCTCGTCGGGGCCGGCGCGAGCAGCCAGCAGGCCGCGATGCAGGCCTGGCAGGCCGGGTTCAACGGGCAGCAGCCGGGCGTCAACTTCAGCTACGACCCCGTCGGCTCCGGCGGTGGCCGCGAGCAGTTCATCGCCGGCGGCACCGACTTCGCGGGCTCCGACGCCGCCCTGGACGACGAGGAGCTCCCGCAGGCGCAGGAGCGCTGCGGCGGTGGCGAGGTCTTCGAGCTGCCCAACTACATCTCGCCGATCGCGGTCATCTACAACCTCGAGGGCGTCGACCAGCTGAACCTGAAGCCCGCCACGATCGCCGGGATCTTCTCCGGGGCGATCACGAACTGGAACGACCCGGCGATCGCCGCCGACAACCCCGGCGTCACGCTGCCGGACCAGGCGATCACCCCGGTGCACCGCGCCGACGACTCGGGCACGACGGACAACTTCACCGACTACCTGTTCCAGACGGCCGGGGACGTGTGGACCTCCGAGCCCGACGGCGAGTGGCCGCTGCCCGGTGGGGAGGCCGCGAACGGCACCTCGGGCGTCGTGGCCGCCGTCCAGGCCGGCGCGGGCGCCATCGGCTACGCCGACGCCAGCCAGGCCGGCGAGCTGGGCATCGCCAACGTGGGTGTGGGCAGCGAGTTCGTCGCCCCGACCCCGGAGGCCGCCGCGGCGGTCGTCGAGAACTCCCCCGCCCTGGAGGGCCGCGGCCAGTACGACTTCGCCATCGAGGTGAACCGGCAGACCGAGGGCTCCGGCGAGTACCCGATCGTGCTGGTCAGCTACCACATCGGCTGCATCCAGTACGACGACCAGGCCAAGGCCGACGCCGTCTCCGCCTTCATGGGTTACGTCATCAGCGAGGAGGGCCAGCAGGCCGCCGCCGAGGCCGCGGGCAGCGCCCCGATCTCGGCCGCCCTGCGCAACCAGGCCCAGTCCGCGGTCGACGCGATGACCGCCGGCTGACCGAGCCCCACACCGTGGCCCGGGGCGTCCTCCGACGCCCCGGGCCACGGCCCCGCCCGGGACGGGCGGACCCGACACGACCGAACCAACCCACGGAGCAAGGGTGACCGCGACCAGGACCCCGTCCGAGCCCACGACCGCGCGGCCGGTACGCCGCCCTGGTGACCGGATCTTCGCCGCCAGCGCGACCGGCTCCGGCATCCTCATCCTGCTGGTCCTGGCCGGCGTCGCCGTCTTCCTGATCAGCGAGGCGCTCCCCGCGCTGACCGCCCCCGCCGAGGACATCCCCGGCGGCGAGGGCCTGGGCAGCTACGTCGCCCCGCTGGTCTTCGGCACGCTGATCGCCGCCGTGATCGCCCTGGTGGTGGCCACGCCCCTCGCCGTCGCGATCGCCCTGTTCATCACCTACTACGCCCCCCGACGGGTGGCCCAGGGCCTGGGCTACGTCGTCGACCTGCTGGCTGCCATCCCCAGCGTCGTCTACGGCTTCTGGGGCATCGCCGCGCTGGCTCCCGCCCTGGTGCCCTTCTACGCCTGGGCCGAGGACAACCTCGGCTTCATCCCCCTCTTCGCCGGCCCCGCGTCCGCGACCGGCCGCACCATGCTGACCGCCGGCCTGGTCCTCGCGGTCATGATCCTGCCGATCATCTCGGCGATCTCCCGCGAGGTGTTCAGCCAGGCCCCGGCCCTGCACCGCGAGGCCGCCCTGGCACTGGGCGCCACCCGCTGGGAGATGATCAAGATGGCGGTGCTCCCCTACGGGAAGTCCGGCGTCATCGGCGGCGCGATGCTCGGCCTCGGGCGCGCCCTGGGCGAGACGCTCGCCGTGGCCATCGTGCTCTCCGGCTCCGGCGGGATCACGTTCAACGTGATCTCCAGCAGCAACCCGTCGACCATCGCGGCCAACATCGCCCTGCAGTTCCCCGAGTCCACGGGCATCGCGATCAACACGCTCATCGCCAGCGGCCTCGCGCTGTTCGTGATCACCCTGGCGGTCAACATGTTCGCCCGCTGGATCGTCGAGCGGCGCGCCGACTTCTCCGGAGCCAACTGATGAGCACCGACACCCAGTCCGCGCCCTCGCGACTCACGTCCCCCGAGGGGCCGGTCCGCCGCAGCCGCCAGCTGCCCCGGTACGGGGCGCTGGGCCTCTACGCCCTCGGCATCGCGCTCGGTGCCGTCCTCTCGGCGCTCACCGGGTTCAGCATCGCGCTCACGGTCATCTACGGCGCCGTCCTGGGCACACTGCTGGTCTGGCTGGTCTCCCGCCAGGTGGAGGGACGGCGCAAGGGCACCGACCGGCTGGTCACCGCCCTGGTGACCACCGCGTTCGCCATCGCCATGGTCCCGCTGGTGTCCCTGGTCTGGACGGTGCTCGAGAACGGGCTCCCCCGCCTCGACGGCGAGTTCTTCAACTCCTCACTGCTCGGGGTCGTCGGGGAGGGTGGCGGCGCGTACCACGCGATCCTCGGCACCGTCATCATCACCCTGCTGACCGCCGTCATCTCCGTGCCGATCGGCCTGCTGACGGCCATCTACCTGGTCGAGTACGGGTCGGGCCGGCTCAAGCGGGCGATCACCTTCTTCGTCGACGTCATGACCGGCATCCCGTCGATCGTCGCCGGCCTGTTCGCCTTCGCCCTGTTCGCGCTCTTCTTCGGCCCCGGCATCCGGCTGGGCGTCATGGGCGCCGTCGCGCTGTCGGTGCTGATGATCCCGGTCGTCGTCCGGTCGTCGGAGGAGGTGCTCAAGCTCGTGCCGAACGAGCTGCGCGAGGCCAGCTACGCCCTCGGCGTCCCCAAGTGGCGCACCATCGTCAAGGTCGTCCTGCCCACGGCGATCGCAGGCCTGGGTACCGGGATCACCCTGGCCGTGGCCCGCGTCATCGGGGAGACCGCGCCGCTGCTGGTGACCGTCGGCATCATCAACGGCACCAACCTCGACCCGTTCGACGGCCGCATGGCGACGCTGCCGGTGTACGCCTTCTACCAGCTGACCCAGCCGGGCTTCCCGCCGGAGTTCGCCATCGAGCGCGCCTGGACGGCCGCTCTGGTCCTCATCGTCCTGGTGATGGCGCTCAACGTCGTCGCCCGCCTGATCACCCGCTTCTTCGCCCCCAAGACCGGTCGCTGACCGGAGCCCGTCAGGAGGACACGTACGTGGCCAAGCGCATCGAGGTCTCGGACCTGAACATCTACTACGGCAACTTCCTGGCCGTGGAGAACGTCAACGTCTCCATCGAACCGCGGAACATCACCGCGCTGATCGGTCCGTCGGGGTGCGGCAAGTCCACCTTCCTGCGGTCGCTCAACCGGATGCACGAGGTGATCCCGGGCGCCCGTGTCGAGGGCAAGGTCGTCATGGACGGCCAGGACCTCTACGGCGCCGACGTCGACCCGGTGAACGTGCGCCGGCAGATCGGCATGGTCTTCCAGCGGCCCAACCCGTTCCCGACCATGTCGATCTACGAGAACGTCGTGGCCGGCAACCGGCTGAACAACAAGCGGATGAAGAAGTCCGAGACCGACGACCTCGTGGAGCGGTCGCTGCGGGGCGCCAACCTGTGGAACGAGGTGAAGGACCGCCTCGACCGTCCCGGGTCGGGCCTGTCCGGCGGCCAGCAGCAGCGGCTGTGCATCGCCCGCGCGATCGCCGTCGAGCCCGAGATCCTGCTGATGGACGAGCCCTGCTCGGCCCTGGACCCGATCTCCACGCTGGCGATCGAGGACCTGATGACGGAGCTCAAGGAGCGCTTCACCATCGTCATCGTCACGCACAACATGCAGCAGGCCGCGCGGGTGAGCTCCTACACCGGGTTCTTCAACCTCAACGGTGTCGGCCAGCCCGGCCGGCTCATCGAGTTCAACCCGACCGAGAAGATCTTCAGCAACCCGGACGAGAAGGCCACCGAGGACTACATCTCCGGCCGCTTCGGCTGATCTGCGGCGAGGAGTGGGGCCCGGAGGGCCCCGCGGACGGTCTCGGCGCAGCAGGGGAACGGCACCTGGTCGCTGTGTCGTCCGGCAGGACGACGGACAGGGGGTCGCCGCGTTCGACGCGGTGGCCCCCTCTCGCGTTCCAGCGCAGTCGTGTCCCCGCGCCGCTGGGACCGCCTCAGGCCGCGGTGTCACCTACGCGGGGAGCAGGGCCCCCGGGGTCCAGCGCGCGAGGCCCCGGACACGCTCGGCGCGACCAGGTGCCGTCCCCCGCCTCCCCTCAGCAGGAGACCGGGGTCTCGCTCGCGGCGGGCTCGGTGGCGGGGGCGGCGAGCGTGTCGCCGGTCGGCTCCGCCGGCGCGACCGCCTGCTGGGGCGGGGCCGGGACCTCGACGGGGACGACGGTCGAGAAGTCGGGCCCGAGGACCAGCTGCACCCGGTCGCCGATCGTGTCGCTGGCCTGCAGCACGGACCCGGGGACGGCGGCGGCGACGGTGCGCGCCCGCTCCTCCGCGCCTGGGCCGTACCGCACGAGGGTCTCGTTGACGGTGCCCGGCTCGTTGCCGACCTGCCCGACCCCGAAGCCCTGGCCGCGGAGCTGGTCGGCGGCCGTGGCGGCCAGCCCGCTGGTGCCGGTGCCGTTCAGCACGTCGACGGTGATCCCGCCGGGGGCCACGGTGAGCGGCTGCGGCGCCGGCGGAGCGGCCGGCTGCTCGGCCTCGGCGGAGGGCGCAGGCGTGGGGGCGGCCTCGGCGGAGGGGGCGGGGGCCTCGGCGTCCTCGGCCGCCTGCTGAGCGGCGAACTCCTCCGGCAGCCGTCCCTCGTCGATGACCTCGTCGAACAGCGAGCGGGTGACCGCGGCATCGAGCACCACGTAGGCCTGCTCGCTCCCGGCCGGCACGTGGCCGACCTGGGCGACCGGCAGGCCGGCGCGCTGCACCGCGTCGCCGGAGAGGTCGCCCAGCGTGCCGGCCAGCGCGCGGAGGTCGCCGAGCGTGGTCCCCTCGTCGACGGTCAGGGCGTCGGAGGCCCGGGTGAGGAACCGGGTGAGGGTGACGGGGTCGCCGAGGGTGCCCCAGGACATCGCCGTCCGCAGGGTGGAGGTGAGCAGCAGCTGGGCCCGCTCGGCCACCGCGGCCCCGGTGACGTCGGAACCGGCGTCGCCCGGGGTGAGGAAGCCGGAGGCCTGCTCGCCGGAGAGCTCGCTGCTGCCGGGCTCGAGCGGGCTGGCCGAGGCGGTCACGGCGTCGGACACCGTGGGCAGGCACAGGCCGATCCCGCCGAGCGCGTCGACCATGCCGGGCAGGCGGGTGAGGTCGACGCCGAGGTAGTGGTCGACCCGCAGCCCGGTGATCTGCTGGACGGCGCGGACCATGCAGGCCGGCCCCCCGTCGAGCAGGGAGCCCGCGAACGCCTCGCTGGTCGGCTCGCGGAGCTCGCCGTCCGCGGCGACGCAGGCGGGGGTGTCCACGAGGGCGGTGGGCGGGACGCTGACCAGGACCGCGCGCTGCTCGTCGGCGGTCACGTGCACCAGCAGGGTGGCGACGGCGGCCGGGCCCTCCGCGCCGGGCAGGCCGGTGCCGGCGACCAGGTAGGTGGCCGCGCCCTCCTGCAGCCGGGGGGCGAGCACCTCGGGCCCCTCGGGGGCCAGCGCCGCGACGCGCTGGATGCTCTGGTCCACGTAGAAGTACAGGCCCAGGTGGTAGCCGACGACGACGCCCGCGACCACCAGCAGGCCGATCGCCGCCCGGATCAGCCGGCGCCGGCCGGGGCTGCGGGCCGCGCGACGGGCCGCCCGCCGGGCCCGCGGGCTCGGTGGGGACAGCCGGGTCGCCCCCGCCAGCGGCACGTCCCGGCCGGGGATGGGCGGGAGCGGGGCGATCGGCCGGGACGGGCGGTACCCCGGCGGCAGGTCGCCCAGCGGGGGGAACAGCGGTGTCGAGGCACGCACCGGCGACGGCGGCACGGGTGGCAGGCCGGCCGGCACGGGCGGCAGGCCAGTGCCCGCCGGCGCGACGGGCGGGGGTGCGGCCGGCGGGAGCTGCGCGGCCTCCCGGCGGGGCTCCGCGGGCGGCTCTCCGACCGGCCGGCCGGTGCGGTCGGCCCCCGCCGGTGAGGTCCGGTCGGCGCCGGGCACCGGCGGGAACCCACGCGGGGGCGTCGGGCTCGGGTCGGCGTCGCGGGCCGGCCGGGCAGCCGGTTCCTCACGCGCGGGACGGACGGCCTCGCGCGGGGGACGCGACTCGTCGGCCGGCACGGGCGGGAGGCCGCGCCGGTGCGGCGGCGCCGGCTCACCCGGGTCGAGGGGCAGCGGGATCTCGCCGGTGCGCGCGGCACGCCGGCGGCCCACCTCACCGCCCTGCCGGGCGATCAGCTGCTCGACGGTGATCGGCTCGCGCGCCGGGCGGGACGGGTCGGCGGGAGGTTGCTGGGCCGGACGTCGCCGTCCGAGGAAGCGCCCGGGCGTCCGACCGTCACCCGCGTCGTCGCGCGTCCGCTTGTCCCCCACGTGTGCCGACTTCCCATCGTCGAGGTGTCGCCCTGGCCCGTGCCGTCCCTCCGCACGGGCGCAGGCGGCACTGCCCGCGCGCGGTCGCGGCGACTGTCCACGATACGGGCGGATCGCCGCCGACCCCGCCGACGCGCGGACATCGCCGCGCGGGACCCTCGTCGCGGCCGTAGCGTCCCCCGGGTGAAGTTGCCGTTCGTGCCCGGACCGACCGACGTGATCTCAGCGGTGGAGGGCCTCCGCGACGGCGTGTCCGAGGCGCTGGCGCTGGTCCCGAGGCTCGGGACCGTCGTCGGCCGGGTCGAGACGCTCCTGGACCGGGTGACCTCGGCCGTGGACCGGATCGACGGGCTCCTCGACCGGGTCGACGGCGAGGTCACCGCCGTGGAGGCCACCCGCGGGCGGGCGGATGCCCTCATCAGCGCCGTGGACGCCACGCGCGGCCGGGCGGACGCCCTCATCAGCGCCGTGGACGCCACCCGCGGCCGGGCCGACGCCCTCATCAGCGCCGTCGGGCAGACGCAGCGCAGCGCGGACGGGCTCATCGGGGCCGTGGGGCAGACGCAGCGCGGCGCCGACGAGCTCGTCAGCGCCGCGTCGCAGACGCAGCAGAAGGCGGACGCCGCGATCACCGCCGTGGGCGGGACCCAGCAGAGAGCCGACGCCGCGATCGCCGCGGTCGGCGAGACCCAGCAGAGAGCCGACGCCGCCATCGCCGCGGTCGGCGAGACCCAGCACAAGGCCGACGCCGCCATCGCCGCGGTGGAGAGCACCCAGCACAAGGCCGACGCCGCCATCGCCGCGGTCGGCGAGACCCAGCACAAGGCCGACGCCGCCATCGCCGCGGTCGGCGAGACCCAGCACAAGGCCGACGCCGCCATCGCCGCGGTGGAGAGCACCCAGCACAAGGCCGACGCCGCCATCGCCGCGGTGGAGAGCACCCAGCAGAAGGCGGACGCCGCGATCACCGCGGTGGAGAGCACCCAGCAACGGGCCGACGCCGCCATCGACGCGACGGGCGCGACCCTGGCGCGGGCGGACGGCGCCGTCTCCCGCGCGGAGGGGCTGCTCGGCCGGGTCGACCCGCTGGTCGACACCTTCGAGGAGCCGCTGCTCGCGCTCGCTCCGGCGGTGCGGCGGCTGGCGACCAGCATCGACCCGGACGAGGTCCAGGCGGTGGTCACCTTCATCGACCGGCTGCCGCAGCTGATGCAGCACCTCGACGAGGACGTCCTGCCGATCGTGGCGTCCCTGGGGAACGTCGGCACCGACGTCCACGACCTGCTCGACACCATGCAGGACCTGCGTCACGTGGTGAAGGGCTTCCCCGGCTCCCGGCTGTTCCGCCGGCGCGGCGCCGAGGAGATCGCCGAGGACGAGGAGCGCGAGGCCCTCGAGAGCCGGGTCACCGCGGACGGTCAGGAGCCGGGGCGCCCCGACTCCTGACCGCCGGGCCGATCAGGTCTCGGTCGGGTACCCGAGGGCGCGGACCACGTCGCCGATCCGCTCGTAGGTCTCGCCGTCGGGCAGCCGCCGGAGCTCGTCGACGACGGCGTCGGGAGCTCGGTGGTCGAGGGCCGCCTCCACCAGGGCCGGGCCGTCGCTCGGGAAGTCGGCGCGGTCCAGCCACCGGGCCAGCTCGGCGCGGGCGACGACGGCGTCCTCGGTCATGCCGACCGGGACGCCACCGACCAGCGTGCCCTGCGGGTCGGCGGTCAGGTCGGGGTCGCCCTCCGCGACGGGTTCGACCTCGCGCCACTCCTCGGCGCGGGTCGCGCGCTCGGCCTTGAGCATCCCCTGGGTCTCGTGCTCGAGCTCCTCGTCGAGCCGCGGGTTGTGCTTGGTGCTGCGCGCCGACACTCCGGCGAACTGGTCCCCGGTCTCACTCACGGTCGCTCTCCTCCTGGTAGTTCCGTCACTTCTCGTGCAGAGCGCCGGGCTTGTGCACCGCCGTCTTGCCACTCTTGTCGCTCTTGACCTCGTACTGCGGCTCGTCCTCGCTGGCCTTGACCTTCCGGCCGGACGCCTCCGTCTCCTCAGTGATCTTGCGCTGGACGGTGCCTTCGGCCTGGCTGCCGTGGCTGTTCCAGGTGACGTGGTCGCCCTTGCTGAACTCGTCTGCCATCAGTCGCTCCCGGCGCTCGACGCTGTCCCCCTGCCCCTGCCCCCGAGGCACCCGGGGCACACATCACCCGTTCGGAACGCGGCATCACCCGTGCGGGCAGTGGCGGACGACGGGCGATCACGTAGCGTTGTCGTCGACGGAGACGCCGACCCATCGCCCCTGCTAGGGCGGGGTGGACCGACTACCCACGGTGACGTGGGCCCGTCCTCGATCGCCGGCCCGGTCGACCCCATTCCCCCGGGGTCGGCCGGGTCGGCCCGTTCTAGGCTGGGTGTGCCATGTCCCTGAGCAACCCGGCCTCCAGCAGCCCGGCGCCGACCGCGCCCGACCCGACCCGACCGGTCGACGTCCTCACGGTCGTGTCCGTCGCCGAGGTCACCCCCTCGGTGCGCCGGGTGCTGCTGTCGGGCACGCCGGCCGCCGTGACCGCAGCCGGGCCGACCATCTCGCTGCTGGTGCCGCGGGTGGGTGACCCCGCGCCGCGCTGGCCGGCCGTCGCCCGCGACGGACGGATCGTCTGGCCCGCCGGCTCGCACGGGGTGAGCCTGCGCAGCTACACCGCCCGACGGCAGGACCCCGACCGCGGCGAGGTGGAGATCGACTTCGTGCTGCACGGCGACGGGCCGGCGGCAGCATGGGCGGCGGCCGCCGGCCCCGGTACGACGATCGCCGTGGCCGGCGGGGGGCCGCTGGGCGAGCGACCGGCCGGGTGGCTGCTGCTCGCCGGCGACGAGACGGCCCTGCCCGCCATCACCCGGATCCTGGCCGAGGCGCCGCCGTCCACCCGCGGGGTCGCGCTGGTGGAGGTCGCCGACGCCGCGGAGGAGCAGCCGCTGCCCGTTCCGCACGGCGTGGAGGTGCGCTGGCTGCACCGCGGCGGCACGCCGCCCGGGGAGAGCACCGTGCTCGCCGACGCCGTCGCCGCGATCGACCGGCCGGCGGGGGACGACGTCTTCGCGTGGGTGGCGGCCGAGTCCGGCGTCGTCCGCACCGTCCGGGCCGACCTGCGCGGCCGCTGGGGGCTCGGGCGGGCCCAGCACCACGCCATCGGGTACTGGCGGCGGGGACGCGCCATGTCACCCACCGGGTGACCGTCGTCCAGACTCCTCACAGGTACCGCCCAGGAGAGACCAAGCCGCCGCTCCCACCCTGGGGACCATGACGACGGCTGCACGTTCGACGGGAGGTGCTGTGACCAGCACCGGCAGGAGCTCGGCACCGGAGGCGCGCCTCCTGGTGGTGGACGACGAGCCCAACATCCGCGAGCTGCTCTCCGCCAGCCTCCGCTACGCCGGGTTCGAGGTGGCCACCGCCGCCGACGGCCAGCAGGCGCTCGCGATGGCGGCGTCGTTCCGCCCCGACCTGCTCGTGCTCGACGTCATGATGCCCGGACTGGACGGCTTCGGCGTCGTCCGCCGGCTGCGGGAGAGCGGCCGGCACACCCCGGTCCTGTTCCTCACCGCCCGCGACGCCAACGAGGACAAGGTCTCCGGCCTCACCCTGGGCGGCGACGACTACGTGACCAAGCCGTTCAGCCTCGACGAGGTCCTCGCCCGCATCCGGGCGGTGCTGCGCCGCAGCACCGGCCAGCAGCGCGCCGCGCAGGCCCCGCGGCTGTCCTTCGCCGACATCGAGCTCGACGAGGAGTCCCACGAGGTGATCAAGGCCGGCCAGGTGGTCAGCCTGTCCCCCACGGAGTTCAAGCTGCTGCGCTACCTCATGGCCAACGCCGGGCGGGTGCTGTCGAAGGCGCAGATCCTGGACCACGTCTGGAACTACGACTTCAACGGCGAGGCCAACGTGGTGGAGTCCTACATCTCCTACCTGCGGCGCAAGGTCGACACGACCGAGCCGCGGCTGCTGCACACCATCCGGGGCGTGGGCTACACGCTGCGGCTCCCCCGCGGTTCGTGAGCGGGCCGCACCTCGGCAGCGACCCGGCACCACCCCGCGCGCGGGGTGGTCCCCGCATCCCGCTGCGGATCACCCTCGTCGCCCTCCTCGTCGTCCTGGTCACGGTGGCCCTGGCGGCCACCGGCCTGGCCGCGACGTCGCTGCTGCGCGGCTACCTCACCGGGCAGCAGGACGACCAGCTGCGCCTGAGCGCCGAGAACGTCGCCCGGAACCCGTGGCGGGTGCTCGGCCAGTGCAGCGAGGGGGGTCCGGGCTACCCCTCCCCCGACTACCTGGGCTGCCTGCCCCCGGGGGAGGACGACCTCGTCCTCGTGCTCGGCCCGGTCAACGACCCGGGGAGGTCGCCCGACCTCGACGTCCTCGCCGAGCGCGTGGACGACGACGGGCCCCCCGGGCGGGACCGGATCTTCACCGTGCCCGCCGAGGACGACCACACCTCCTGGCGGATCGCCGCCGTCGACCTGCCCGAGGGGTGGACCGCGCTGGTCGGCACCGACCTCGCCGGTGACGAGCGCGTGCTCGGCCGGCTGGTCCGCATCCAGGTCGTGGTCGGGCTCATCGTCCTGTTCCTGCTGGGCACGGCCGGCTACGTGCTGGTCCGCAACAGCCTGCGTCCGCTCACCGAGGTGGAGCGCACCGCGCGGGCGATCGCCGCCGGCGACCTGTCGCAGCGGGTCCCCGAGGGTGACGAGCGGACCGAGGTCGGCCGGCTCACCACCGCGCTCAACGGCATGCTGAGCCGGATCGAGCGCGCCTTCCGCGCCCAGCAGGCCTCCGAGGAGCAGGCCCGCGCCTCGGAGCACCGGATGCGCCGCTTCGTCGCGGACGCCAGCCACGAGCTGCGCACCCCGCTGACCTCCATCCGCGGGTTCGCCGAGCTGTACCGGCAGGGAGCGGTCGGCACGCCCGAGGAGACCGCGCGGCTGATGCAGCGGATCGAGTCCGAGGGCGCCCGGATGGGCGTCCTGGTGGAGGACCTGCTGCAGCTCGCCCGGCTCGACCAGCAGCGCCCGCTGTCGATCGCCCCCGTCGACCTCGCCGAGGTGGCCGGGGACGCGGTGCACGACGCCCGCGCCGTCCAGCCCGAACGGCCGATCACCCTGGACCTGGACAGCGGGCTCAGCGAGCTGCCGGTGGTGCTCGGCGACGAGGCGCGGCTGCGCCAGGTGGTCGGGAACCTGGTCACCAACGCCCTGGTGCACACCCCGCCGACCGCCCCGGTCACCGTCAGCCTCTCCGACGAGCCCGCGACGACCGCGGACGGCGAGGACGGCGGCGTCGTCGTCCTCCGGGTGGCCGACGAGGGCCCGGGCATGGCCCCCGAGGACGCCGCGCGGGTGTTCGAGCGCTTCTACCGCGCCGACCCGGCCCGTGCCCGGACCGCGGGGGGCACCGGCCTCGGGCTGGCGATCGTCTCCGCGCTCGTGGCCGCCCACGGCGGGACCGTCCACCTGGACACCGCCCCCGGCCGCGGCGCCGCCTTCACGGTGCGGCTGCCGCGCTCGGGACCCGGCGGCCCGGGGACCGCGCCGGTCGAGGACGGCGCCGCGGGACCGCTGCCCCGCGGGGCCGGGGCCTGAGCGGCCGCACCGGCTCGTTACCGTCCGCCCGTGGACTCCGACGCGGGCGGCCCGCCCTACGATGCCGACCTGATGGCCGCGGTGACCGAGCTCGGCACCGCGCTGCGCGAGCTGGTGGACGCCTCGGTGCGCACCACGCTGCCCGCGGCCGAGCTCCTCGCCGCGGCCGAGGAGGCCCGGGCCACCACCGCCCGGCTGGCAGCCGCGCAGCGCCCGCCGACGCAGCTGCCGGCGCTCGACGACCCGCTGGTCTTCCGGCGGGTCTACAACCCGGTCAGCGGCGTGGGCAGCGCGGTGGCGCCGCCGCTGACCATCCGCCGCACCGACGACGGCGTCGTCGCCGAGGCGACGCTGGGCATGGCCTACGAGGGGCCGCCCGGCTACGTGCACGGCGGGATGAGCAGCATGCTCATGGACCAGCTGCTCGGTTCCGCGGCCATCGCGGCGGGCCTGTGGGGCATGACCGTGCGGCTGGAGGTCGACTACCGGCGGCCGGTGCCGCTGTCGACGCCCCTGGTGCTGCGCGCCCGCGTCGTCGAGGCGGCCGGCCGCAAGTGCGTCGTGAGCGGCACCATCGCGACGGCCGAGGCGCCCGACCGGGTGCTCGTCGAGGCCTCCGGGGTGTTCGTCATGCCCCGCGAGGAGCTGCACGCGGACTACTTCGGCGCCATCACCGACGCCTCCGGCCGGCACGCCCCGCCGGGACGGCCCACGGACGCCACCGCCCTGGCGGACCGGTCGTGAGCGACGTCGAGGTGGCGGCGGCGGCCGCCCGCGCCGCGGCCGAGGTCCTGGTGCAGCTGCGCGGGGAGGGGCGGCTGTCGGGCGGTGAGCTCGGTGACGCGGGGGACGCCGCGGCCCAGACCGCGATCACCGGGCTGCTCGCCGCCCGCCGTCCCGACGACGTCGTCTTCAGCGAGGAGGCCGTCGACGACCCGCAGCGACTCTCGGCCGACCGGGTGTGGATCGTCGACCCGCTCGACGGGACCCGGGAATACGGCGAGGGCCGGCCGGACTGGGCGGTGCACGTCGCCCTGTGGGCCGACGGGGAGCGTGGGCCGGGCGGGGACCTGGTTGCAGCCGCCGTGGCCCTGCCCGGGCTGGACGAGGTCCTGGTCACCGACCCCGCACCCCGGGTCCCGCGCGGCTCGGGCGGGCGGCCCCGCATCGCGGTCAGCCGCACCCGGCCACCCCGGGAGGCCGACGTCGCCGCGGCCGCCCTCGACGCCGAGGTCGTGCCGATGGGCTCGGCCGGGTACAAGGTGACCGCGGTCGTCCGGGGCGAGGTGGACGCCTACGTGCACGCCGGGGGGATGTACCAGTGGGATTCGGCCGCGCCGGTCGCCGTCGCCCGCGCCGCGGGGCTGACCGCCGTCCGGCTGGACGGCTCGCCGCTGCGCTACAACGAGCCCGACCCGTACCTCCCCGACCTGCTGGTGTGCCGTCCGGAGCTCGCCGACCGGCTCCTGGCGGCGGTGCGAGCGGGGTCACAGCCGCCGCGGTGAGCCCATGGCGGACACTGGGGGCGGGAATCTCCCCCGGACCGGTGCGGTTGGTGCTGGTTCGAGCCCTGCCCCCGATCCATCGGAGCACCGACGCGTGACGACACCCGACTACCGGCTCTCTCAACTGGAGACGCTGGAGGCCGAGTCCATCCACGTGATCCGTGAGGTGGCCGCCGAGCTCGAACGGCCCGTGCTGCTGTTCTCCGGCGGCAAGGACTCGATCGTGATGCTGGAGCTGGCGCGCAAGGCGTTCGCGCCGGCCCGCATCCCGTTCCCGGTGATGCACGTCGACACCGGCCTGAACTTCCCCGACGTCCTGGAGTTCCGCGACAAGCGGGTCGCCGAGCTCGGCGTCTCGCTGATCGTCGCCTCGGTGCCCGACGCGATGGCCAAGGGCCTGGTCAAGGAGGAGCCCAACGGCTCCCGCAACCGCATCCAGACGCCGGTGCTGCTCGACGCGGTCGAGGAGCACGGCTTCACCGCGCTGTTCGGCGGCGCCCGCCGCGACGAGGACAAGGCGCGGGCCAAGGAGCGGGTGTTCTCCTTCCGCGACGAGTTCGGCCAGTGGGACCCGAAGAACCAGCGCCCCGAGCTGTGGGACCTCTACAACGGCCGGATCCACCTCGGTGAGTCCATCCGGGTGTTCCCGCTGTCGAACTGGACCGAGCTGGACATCTGGCAGTACATCGCCCGCGAGCAGGTCGCCATCCCGCCGCTGTACCTCGCCCAGGAGCGGGAGGTCGTGGAGCGGCAGGGGATGCTCTACGCGGTCAACGAGTTCATCCGCCCCAGGGACGGCGAGCAGCCGTTCCGGGCGATGGTCCGCTACCGCACGGTCGGCGACGCCAACCTGACCGCCGCCGTGCGGTCGGAGGCGACGACGGTCGAGGAGGTCATCGCCGAGATCGCGGTGACCCGGATGACCGAGCGGGGCGCGACCCGCGGCGACGACAAGGTCAGCGACGCCGCCATGGAGGACCGGAAGAAGGAGGGCTACTTCTGATGGCTCCCGTCGAAGAGGCGACCACCGACCAGCCCGTCGACGTCCACTCGGCCGTCGCGGAGCACGCGGTCGAGCTGGCGACGGCGCGCAAGGACATCCTGCGCATCGCCACCGCCGGCTCGGTGGACGACGGCAAGAGCACGCTGATCGGCCGGCTGCTGTTCGACAGCAAGGCGATCTTCGAGGACCAGTACGAGGCCGTCGCCCGCGCCAGCAAGGGCGACTACGTCGACCTCGCGCTGCTCACCGACGGCCTGCGGGCCGAACGCGAGCAGGGCATCACCATCGACGTCGCCTACCGCTACTTCGCCACCCCGCGGCGGACGTTCATCCTCGCCGACACCCCCGGGCACGTGCAGTACACCCGGAACATGGTCACCGGCGCCTCGACCGCGGACCTCGCGATCGTGCTGGTCGACGCGCGCAAGGGGATGGTCGAGCAGAGCCGCCGGCACGCGTTCCTCGCCTCGCTGCTGCGGGTGCCGCACCTGGTGGTCGCGGTCAACAAGATGGACCTCGTCGACTGGTCCGAGGACGCCTACGAGTCGATCCGGGACGAGTTCAGCGCCTTCGCCGCGAAGCTCGCCGTCCCGGACCTCACGGTCATCCCGATCTCCGCGCTGCACGGCGACAACGTGGTGAAGCACTCCCCCAACACCCCGTGGTACGAGGGGCCGACGCTGATCCACCACCTCGAGCACGTGCACGTCGCCAGCGACCGCAACCTCACCGACGCCCGGTTCCCGGTCCAGTACGTCATCCGGCCGCAGTCCGACGCCCACCACGACTACCGGGGCTACGCCGGCACGGTCGCCAGCGGCGTGCTGCGCCCCGGCGACGAGGTCCAGGTGCTGCCCAGCGGCCTGACCACGACGATCGCCGGCATCGACGGCCCCCGCGGGCCGGTCGAGGAGGCCTTCCCCCCGATGGCGGTCACCGTGCGGCTGACCGACGACCTCGACGTCTCCCGCGGCGACCTCGTCTGCCGGACGGAGAACAGCCCGACCGCCACCCAGGACCTCGACGCCCTGGTCTGCTGGATGGCCGACGAGCCGCTGCGCGCCCGGCAGCGCATCGCGGTCAAGCACACGACGCGCACGGTGCGCGCGATGGTGAAGGACCTCGCCTACCGGCTGGACGTCAACACGCTGCACCGCCAGACCGACGCGACCGAGCTGGGCCTCAACGACATCGGGCGGGTCCGGCTGCGGACGACCCAGCCGCTGTTCGTCGACGACTACACCCGCAACCGGGTGACCGGCCGGTTCATCCTCGTCGACGAGGCCACGAACGCCACCGTCGGCGCGGGGATGCTCACCCCCGCCGGCTGACGCAGGCCCCACGCGGCTCGGCGGGCCGGGACGAGGAACGGTCCCGCCGCGCTCCGGGGGGTGATCCTCGTGCCCCAGGCGCGCTGCAGGACCCCCGGAGCACGAGGGACACCCAGAGCCTCATCCGGGTCTCCTGACCGCACGACGACGCCCCCGGGAGCGCGCAGGCTCCCGGGGGCGTCGTCGTGCGCTGCTCAGGCGGCGGCTGCGGGTGCCCCGGCAGCCTTCTCCAGCGCCCGGCGGGTGAGCACCCGGGCCAGGTGGCGGCGGTACTCCTGGTCGGCGTGCATGTCGGCGCCCGGCGAGGTGCCCTCGTCGGCGAGCGCCGCGGCCTCCTCGATGGAGGCACCGCGCGCCAGCGCCTCCTCCGTCGCGGAGGCCCGCACGACCGTCCCGGCCATGTTGGCCAGCGCCACCCGGCCGTCGACCGCGGCGGCGGCGACGATCGGCCAGTCGTTGGCCCGGCGGGTGAACTTCTCGTACGCCCAGCCGGCCGACCCGGTGCGCGGCACGCGGATCTCGACGATGAGCTCGTCCTCCTCGAGCGCCGTCTCGAAGAAGCCCTGCCAGAACTCGGTCAGCGGGATGCTCCGGCGTCCGTTCGGGCCCTGCACGACCGCCGCGCCCCCCAGCGCGAGCAACGCCGTGGGCAGGTCGGACGCCGGGTCGCTGTGCGCCACCGTGCCGCCGATCGTGCCGCGGTGGCGCACCTGCGGGTCACCGACCTGGCTGGCCACGTAGGGCAGGATCGGCACCTCGGCCCGGGCGACCTCGTCCTTCTCCAGCTCGTGGTGCCGGGTGCCCGCGCCGATGGCCACCTCGTCGCCTTCGACCCGCACGTAGGACATCCCCGGGATCCGGCTGATGTCGATGACGACCGCGGGCATGGCCAGCCGGAGCTTCATGATCGGCAGCAGCGAGTGCCCACCGGCCATGACCTTGGCGTCGTCCCCGTGCTCGACCAGCGCCGCGATCGCCTCCTCGACCGACGCCGCCCGCACGTACTCGAAGGGCCCAGGGATCATGCCCACTCCTCGCTGGCGCTCGTCGGGTGCACGACCCGGGATGCGGTGTCCTCGGATGCCCTCGCACGCTCGGTCATCGGGCGACCTCCTGCGACTGCGGCACCTGGCCGGCGGCGGGGCCGGCCTTCGCCGCGGCCTGCACCGCCCGGACGATGTTGTGGTAGCCGGTGCAGCGGCAGAGGTTGCCCTCCAGCCCCTCCCGGACCTCCCGGTCGCTGGGGTCGGGGTTGTCGGCCAGGACGCCGATCGCCGCCATCACCATGCCCGGGGTGCAGAACCCGCACTGCAGCCCGTGCTCCTCGCGGAACGCCTTCTGCATCGGGTGCAGCTCGCCGTCCGGCCCGGCCAGGCCCTCCAGCGTGGTGACCTGCGCGCCGTCGGTCTGGGCCGCCAGCACGGTGCACGACTTCACCGAGAGCCCGTCCACGATGACGGTGCACGCGCCGCACGAGGTGGTGTCGCAGCCGATGTTGGTCGCCTTCAGTCCGCAGACCTCACGCAGGTAGTGCGCCAGCAGCAGGCGGGGTTCCACCTCGTCGGTGCGCTGCTGACCGTTGACGGTCATCGAGACCTTCATGCGTTGCTGCCTCCCTGCTGGGCCTGCTGGATGGCCCGCCACACCTTCATGGGCGTGGTGGGCATGTCGATGTGCCGGACGCCGAGGTGTGCGACGGCGTCGATGACGGCGTTGTGGACGGCGGGCGTGGAACCGATCGTCCCGGCCTCGCCGATGCCCTTGGCGCCCAGCGGGTTGATGGGCGTGGGCGTGGCCATGTCGACCAGCTCGAAGCTGGGCAGCTCGGTCGCCGAGACGAACGGGTAGTCGGCCAGCGTGGCGGTCTGCGGGTTGCCGTCGGCGTCGTAGAGGACCTCCTCCAGGAGCGCCTGCGCCACCCCCTGGGCGAAGCCGCCGTGCCGCTGTCCCTCGGCCAGCAGTGGGTTGACGATGATGCCGGCGTCGTCGACGGCGACCAGCCGCTGCAGCTCGGCCTTGCCCGACTCGGTGTCGACCTCGACGACGGCGACGTGCGCGCCGAACGGGAAGGTCGGCGCCGCCGCCTCGAACCGGGTCTGCACGACCAGCGGCTCGTGCTCGGCGAGCTGCGCGAAGGTGACACCCGCGCCCGGGGTGCCGCGCACCGCCAGGCCGGCGGACGACAGGTCCACCTCGAGGTCGGCCGGGTCGGCCTCCAGCTGCTCGGCGGCCCGCTGCTTGGCCAGCTCGACGAGCTCGGTGGCCGCCTGGTGCACCGCCGCACCGCCCTGCTGGAGGCTGCGCGAGCCCATCGTGCCGCCGCCGCGCGGGATCCGGTCGGTGTCACCGTGCAGGACGGTGATCTTCTCGACCGGGATCCCCAGCTGGTCGCTGGCGAGCATCGCCCAGGCGGTGGCATGGCCCTGGCCGTGCGGCGAGGTGCCGGTCAGCACGGTCGCCGTCCCGTCCGGGTGCACCTCGAGCTCGGCGGACTCCGCCGCACCCAGCCCGGTGTCGGCGCCGGTGATCTCGACGTATGTCGACAGCCCGATGCCCAGCTGCCGGACGTCGCCGCGCTCGCGGCGGCGGGCCTGCTCGGCGCGCAGCTCCTCGTAGCCGGCGGCCTCCAGCGCCTTCTCCAGCGCCGCGACGTACTCGCCCGAGTCGTAGGTCGCCCCCGACGGCGTGGTGTGCGGCTCGGAGAACGACGGGACGAGGTTCTTCCGGCGCACCTCGGCCGGGTCCATCCCGATCTCGGCGGCGAACATGTCGACGGCCCGCTCGACGGCTGCGGTGGCCTCGGGCCGCCCGGCCCCGCGGTAGGCGCCGATGGAGGTGGCGTTGTTGACCAGCGCCCGCGCCGAGGCGTGCACCTTGGGGAACGCGTAGGTGGCCGACGCCATCAGCATGGTCAGGGTCGGCAGGATGATCCCGACCCGCGGGTAGGCACCGGCCTCCTGGTCGACGTGGATCGCGTAGGCCTCGATGGTGCCGTCGCGGCGCCCGCCGATGGTGACCTGCTGGTCCTGCCCCCGGCCGTGCAGCATGCCGAGCAGGTTCTCCGAGCGGTTCTCCGTCCAGCGGACCGGGCGGCCGGCCCGCTGCGCCAGCCAGGCCACGAAGGCGTACTCCGGGTCGGCGCCGATCTTCGCGCCGAAGCCGCCGCCGACGTCCGGAGTGACCAGGTGGACCCGTGCCGGGTCCAGGCCCAGCCAGCCGGCGATCTCGCCCTTGGCCTGCTGGGCGCCCTGGTTGGTGCACCAGATCGTCACCCGGCCGTCCTCGCCCCAGGCCGCGGCGGCGGCGCGGGTCTCCAGCGGCACGGGCGCCACCCGCTGGTTCTTGAAGGCCTGCGTGACGACGACCTCGCAGCCGGAGAAGAAGTCCGCCGGCGGTGGGCCACCGAACTCGGCCGCGACGTTCGTCCCGGCCTCCTCGAACAGCAGCACCTCGCCCTTGGCCGCGTCGGCGGTGGTGACCACGGCGGGCAGCGGGTCGATGTCGACGCTGACCAGCTCCGCGGCGTCCTCGCCCTGGTAGCGGTCCTCGGTGAGGACGACGGCGACGATGTCGCCGACGAACCGGACCTTGTCGGTCGCCAGCCACGGCCGCTGCATGGCCGGCGGGACCATCGGCAGGCCCGCCGGGAGCGGCGCGAGGTCCGCACAGTCCTCGGCGGTGTAGACGGCGGCGACCCCGGGCGCCTCGCGGGCGGCGGAGGCGTCGACGGACAGGATCCGCCCGTGCGCGACCTGGGAACGGACGAAGGTGGCGTGCAGCGCACCGGTGAGCCGGTCGTCGACCAGGTCGTCGGTGTAGGTCGCACCACGCGTGAGGAACAGCGGGTCCTCCGTGCGGACCACGCGGGTACCGAGGATGCTCATGCGCTCACTTTCCGTCGGGCGAGAGACCGCGGTCACTATCGCCGCCCGGAGGCCGTCCCGCCAACCCCCTCCCGCCCTGCGGAATGGCCGTGCCGGGTCCGTGGGTCACCCTCCGGTGTGGTGTGCTGACCAGGATGGACGCCGGGGGGAGGACGCGCTCCCGCGGAGCCGCGCTGCTGTTCGTGGCCGCCGTCGTGGCGGTCGCGCTCAACCAGCGCCCCGCCGTCGTCTCCGTGGCGCCGGTGCTCGGCGACCTCCGGGCGGACACCGGGCTGTCCTCGGCCATGGCCGGGTTGCTGACCACTCTGCCCGTGCTCTGCTTCGGCGCCTTCGCGCCCGTCGCACCCCGTCTCGCGCGGCGGATCGGGCTGGAGCTCGCGGTGGCGGCGTCCCTGGTGCTGCTCGCCGCCGGCATCGCGCTGCGGCTGCTGTCCCCGGTGGCCCTGCTCTACGCCGGGAGCCTGCTCGCCGGTGCGGCGATCGCGCTGGCCAACGTGCTGATGCCCGCCTACGTGAAGCGCGAGGCGGCCCGGCCCGGCCTGGTCATGGGCCTGTACTCGGCGTCCCTGAACCTGGGGGCGGCCGTCGGCGCGGCCGCCACCGTGCCGCTGGCGGTCGCGTTCGAGTGGGACTGGCGGACGGCGCTGGCCGCGTGGTTGCTCCTGGCGCTGGCGGCGCTGGTCCTGTGGCTGCCGGCCGCCGGGACCGGCCGGCGGCACCGCGCGACCCGGGGCGACGTGCCCGGCGGCGGGTCCTGGGTGCTGCTCCGCCAGTCGCTGGCCCGCCGCGTGACCGTCTACCTGGGCCTGCAGAGCGTGCAGTTCTACTCGGTGGCCGCCTGGCTGCCGACCCTGCTGGCCGACGCCGGGGTGCCGGTGTCCCGGGGCGGCCTCCTCCTGGGGACGTGCAACCTGGTGGGCGCGGCCGGGGCGCTGCTCGCCCCGGCCCAGGCGGGGCGGATGCGCACCCAGCGCCCGCTGGTCCTGGCCGTCGTCGCCGCCTACCTGGTGGGGGTGGGCGGCCTGCTGGTCGCTCCGGGGACGGGCACGCTCGTGTGGGTCTGCGCCTTCGGACTGGCGCAGGGCAGCGGCTTCGCGCTCGCGCTGACCCTCATCGTGCTGCGCAGCCCCACGCCGCTGACCGCCGCGCGGCTGGGCGGGGTCGCCCAGTGCCTCGGGTACCTGATGGCCGCGGCCGGCCCACTGGTGCTGGGCTGGCTGCACGACCGCACCGGCGGCTGGGCCTGGCCGATGGCGCTGCTGCTGGTCCTGCTCGTGCCGATGACCTGGGCCGGGTGGGGCGCGGCGCGCGACGCCGTCCTGCGGGTCGAGGAGCGGCCGCGCGAGCCCAGCCCCGCATGAGGCAGCCCCGCCTGAGCCGGCCGCGCCTGGGTCAGCGCAGCGCCACCGGCAGGTGCTCGAAGCCGCGCAGCGTCTGCAGGTCCCGCCGGACCGGTCGCCCGGACACCCGCAGACCGGGGAAGCGCTCGAACAGGGCGCGCAGGGCCACGGCCGCCTCCATCCGGGCCAGGCCGGCCCCGAGGCAGTAGTGGATGCCGGCGGAGAAGGCCAGGTGGTCGCGGGCGTTGCGGCGGCCGACGTCGAAGCGGGCGGGCTCGGGGAAGACGGCGGGGTCGCGGTTGGCCGCGCCGAGCAGCAGCGTCACCCGGGAGCCGGCGGGCAGCGGGACGCCGGCCAGCACCGCGTCGGACCGGACCGACCGGCCGGTGATCTGCACCGGGCTGTCGTGGCGGAGGACCTCCTCGACGGCGCCGGGCCAGCCCGCGGGGTCGGCCAGCAGCGCGGCCCGCTGGTCGGGGTGGGCGTCGAGCAGCACCACCGCGTTGCCGAGCAGGTTCACCGTCGTCTCGAAGCCGGCGCCGAGCAGCAGCATCACGGTCGCGTGCAGCTCCCGGTCGGAGAGCCGCTCCTCCTCGGGGGCGGTGACCAGCCGGCTGACCAGGTCCTCCCCGGGGTCGCGGCGCAGGTGGGCGAAGTGCTCGCCGAGGAAGGCGTGCAGCGCCCGCATCGCACGGTCGGCCGCCACGAACCGGCGCAGCGGCAGCCCGGGGTCGAGGGTCGCCGCCGCGGCGGCCCTCCAGTGCAGGAACTCCTCCTGGCGGTCGGCGGGCACACCCAGCAGGTCGGCGATGACCAGGACCGGCAGCGGCGCGGCGTAGGCGGCGACGAGGTCCACCGTCCCGCCGGCGGCCGGCTCCACCGCGTCGAGGAGCGCCTCGGCGGTCTGCTGCACCATCGGCTCGGCCGCCGCGGTCGCCCGCGGGGTGAAGGCGCGGCTGACCAGCCGTCGGTACCGGGTGTGGTCGGGCGGGTCGGTGACCAGCATGGAGGGTGGCTCGGCGACGCCGGTGGCGGCCGGCTCGTCCCCGAACCGCAGCGCCCAGCGCAGCGCCCGGGGCGCACCCGACCAGTCGAAGCCGACGCCGAAGCGGTCGGACCGCAGCACCTCCGAGGCCACGGCGTGCGAGGTGGTGACCGGGCCGAGGGCGCTGGTCACGAGCGGCCCGCGGGCCCTGAGCTGCTCGTAGAGGTCGTAGGGCTCGGCGCGCAGGGCGGGGTCGCGCAGCAGGCGGCCGACGAGGTCACCGCGACGGGCCGCGCGGGACAGGTAGGCCGCGGGCAGCCCGTGCCGCACTCCCCAGCGGGCGGCCGTCCGGGCGGGGCCCAGCGCGGCGGGACGGCGACGCGCCGCCGTCGTCCCGGGTGCGGGGGCCTCGCCTCCCGCGGTCGGCACCGGTGCCGGTCTCGTGTCCACGCGCGCCCTCCCGGGGTCCTGCGCAGTCTGGCAGGACGGCGCCCGTCCGGACGGGTCCGCGACCGGCCGGACGGGCGCCGCGGGTCAGCTGTTCGGGTCCGGGGCCGCGCTCGGGTCGCCGTCCCAGTCCTTGCCCGCCACGTCGGCGTGCTCGGACGCGCTGTCGGTCTGCTCGGCGACGGTGCGGACCATCTCCTCGTCCGAGAGCCCCTCGCCCGCGCTCTCGGTGTGGCCGGTCGGCTCGCTCATGCCCACTCCCCTTCGCTCGTTCGGTCCCTCCGCCCGTCCCCGGCAGCCACCGGCGGCAAACCACCGCTGCCGGCCCCGCGCGACAACAGCCGTTGCGCGTCACGGCGGTTGCCCGTCAGAGGAGTTGCACGCAACTGCCGTGCAGTCCGGTAGCGTGCCATGCAGTTGCACGCATCTGAACCGGTGCGGAACCGGGAAGGAGCCGTCGTGGAGACGGAGCAGAACGGCGCGCGACCGCCGGACACGGCGGTCGAGGCGCTCAGCGCCCTGGTGACCGCCCTCGACAGCTGCCTCGACGAGCTGCGCTGCGCCCGGGACCGGGCCGAGCAGCTCCTGGCCGAGCGCCGCGACGGACGGCGCTGGCTGGACATCGTCACCGAGGAGCGCCGCCCGCTGGTCGTCGAGCAGATCAGCTCGGTGATGTCGGTGCTGGCCACCGCGGGCGGGACGTGGCGGCGCGAGCAGGCGCACGCCCTGCAGTCCGAGCAGGTCAGCATCAACCGGATCGCCGCGCTGTTCGGCGTGACCCGGCAGCGCATCTCCGCCCTGCTGCGCGACCGCGTCGCCAGTTGAGTGCCCGCTGCGGGGATCAGGTGACCTGATCGTGGCGCGTCCTCCCCCACGGTCTGCGGTGCGGGAGGACGCTCGAGGATCAGGGTCCCTGATCGTCGAGCGGTCACCCGCTCACGCGGTGAGCGCGTCGATCGCCTTGTAGACCCGCTGCTCGGACACCGGCCGGGGCGTGCCGATCGTCTGGGCGAACAGCCCCACCCGCAGCTCCTCGATCATCCAGCGCACCCGCGCGACCGGGTCGTCGGGCGCCCCGGTCGGCGGCACCTGGCGGCGCAGCTGCTCGTACTCCTCGGTCACCGCCGCGACCTGCGCCATCCACAGCTGGTCGCGGACCGCGTTGGCCGGCAGCTTCTCCAGCCGGTGCGCCATCGCCCTGAGGTAGCGCACCAGGTCGGGCAGCCGGCGCCGCCCGGCCGAGGCGACGAACCCGCGGTGCAGCAGGCCGCCCATCTGGCGGCGCAGGTCGGCGATCGCCGCCTCGGGCACCCGCCGTCCCGGCGCGGCCCCGATCGCCACGGCGACCTCGCGGGCCTGGGTGAGCACCGCCTCGACCCGGCGCACCGCGTCGGTCGTCAGCGGCAGCAGCTGGGCGCGCGCGGTCTCCACCAGCGCGGCGAAGGCCGCCTCCTCCCGCGGCGGACCGCCCGCCGCGGCGATCAGCTCGTCGGCGGCGGCGTCCACGCAGTCGTCGACCAGCGCGGGGATCTCGCCGTCCGGGTTGAACTGCAGGGCCAGGCGGGTCTTCGGCGACAGCCCCTTGACCACCTGGCGGGTCGGGGACCCGGCGACGAGCACGAGCAGCCGGCGGGCGCCGCGCCAGGACAGCCGCGTCGCCTCCGCCTCGGTCGCGACCACGCGCACGCCCACGGTCGCACCCTCGTCGACCAGGGCCGGGTGCGCGGTGACCACGTGCCCGCCGCGGCGGACGTCGACGGTGCGCGGCAGGGTGCCGAACGTCCACGCGGTCTGACCGGTGCGCTCGACGTCGGCCGCCGCGGCCGCGAGGCTGGCCCGGGCCTGGGGTGCGACCTCGCGGCGCAGCGCCTGCAGGTCCTTGCCGGTGGCCAGGGCGCGCTCGCGGTCGTCGACGACCCGGAAGGTGGCCCGCAGGTGGTCGGGCACCTGGTCGGGCTGCCAGGCGTCCGGCGGGACGACGACCCCGGCCGCGCGCCGCAGTTCGCGCTCCAGCGCCGGCAGCAGCGGCTCGGTCGCCGCGATGTGCGGCAGCACCTCGCGTACGCGGTCCGGGATCGGGACCAGCGCTCGCCGGAACTGCTTGGGCAGGGTGCGCAGCAGCGCGGTGACCAGCTCCTCGCGCAGCCCCGGCACGGTGAAGGCCAGCGAGCCTCCCGACGTCCGCTCCGCGACGGCGTCGAGCACCGCCAGCGGGACGTCGACCGTCACGCCGTCCTGCGGGGTCCCCGGCGCGAAGGCGTAGGACAGCGGCAGGGTGAGGCCCTGCGTGAGCGGCACCTCGTCCGGGAAGTCCTCGACCCGCACCTGCCCGGCCGCCGCGGAGTTGGTCAGCATCTCCGCCGAGAAGGTCAGCAGGTCCGGGGTCTGCCGGCGGACCTGCTTCCACCACCGGTCGAAGTGGCGCGTGGAGACGACGTCGGCCGGGATGCGGGCGTCGTAGAGCTCGAACAGCGTCTCGTCGTCCACCCGGATGTCCCGGCGCCGGGCCCGCTCCTCCAGCTCGGCGACGCGGCGCATCGACTCGGCGTTGTCGTGCCAGAACCGGTGGTGCGTCGTCCACTCGCCCTGCACGAGCGCGTGCCGGATGAACAGCTCCCGGGAGACGACGGGGTCGATCGAGCCGTACTGCACCCGGCGGCCGACGACCAGCGGGATGCCGTAGAGGGTGACCCGCTCGGTGGCGACCACCGAGCCGCGCTTGGCGTCCCAGCGGGGCTCGGAGTACTGCCGCTTGACGAGGTGGTCGGCCAGCCGCTCGACCACCTCGGGGTCGATGCGGGCGACGGTGCGGGCGAACAGCCGGCTGGTCTCGACCAGCTCCGCGGCGACCACCCAGCGCGGCGGCTTCTTGGCCAGCGGCGTGCCGGGCGCGATCACGAAGCGGGCGTTGCGGGCGCCCAGGTACTCCCGGCCGCCCCGCCGCCGGTCGCCGTCCCTCTGCGTGCGCGTGTCCTCCACCTGGACCCCGACGTGCGAGAGCAGCCCGGCCAGCAGCGCGGTGTGGATGCCGCGCTCGTCGGGCTCGGCGGCGAGCTCACCGACGGCCATGCCCAGGCGGCGGGCGGTGCTGCGCAGCTGGCCGTAGAGGTCCTGCCACTCACGGATGCGCAGGTAGTGCAGGAACTCCCGCTTGATCGTGCGGCGGAACTGGCTGCCCGAGAGCGCCTCCTGCTGCTCGCCGAGGTACCGCCAGAGGTTGAGCAGGGCCAGGAAGTCGGAGTTCTCGTCGGCGAACCGGGCGTGCACCTGGTCGGCGGCCTGCTGGTGCTCGGTGGGCCGCTCGCGGGGGTCCTGGATGGTCAGCCCCGCGGCGATGACCAGGACCTCCTCCAGGACGCCGCGCCGGTCGGCCTCGACGACCATGCGGGCCATCCGGGGGTCCAGGGGCAGCGCGGCCAGCGCCCGGCCGGTCGGGGTCAGCCGGCCGTCCCCGTCCAGGGCGCCGAGCTCCTCGAGCAGGGCCAGGCCGTCGGCGACGGCGCGCCGGTCCGGCGGGTCGATGAACGGGAAGTCGGCGACGTCGCCGAGGTCGAGCGCGGCCATCTGCAGCAGCACCGAGGCCAGGCTGGTGCGCAGGATCTCCGGGTCGGTGTACTCCGGCCGGCTCTCGAAGTCCTCCTCGGTGTAGAGCCGGACGGCGATGCCCGCGGAGGTGCGCCCGCAGCGGCCCGACCGCTGCCGGGCCGACGCCTGGCTGATCGGCTCGATGGGCAGCCGCTGCACCTTCAGCCGCGAGCTGTACCGGGAGATGCGCGCGACGCCGGTGTCGACGACGTAGCGGATGCCGGGCACGGTCAGCGAGGTCTCGGCGACGTTGGTGGCCAGCACGATCCGCCGTCCGGTGTGCGGCGCGAACACCTTGTGCTGGTCGGCCGCGGACAGCCGGGAGTAGAGCGGCACGACCTCGGCCGACGGGAAGCGCTCGGTGAGGACGTCGGCGGTGTCACGGATCTCCCGCTCGCCGGCGAGGAAGACCAGCACGTCGCCCGGCCCCTCGGCGACCAGCTCGTCGACGGCGTCGGCGATGGCGCTCACCTGGTCGCGGTCGGGGTCGGCGGCCGGGTCGCCCTCGGGGGCGTCGGGGTCGACGACCGGCCGGTAGCGGACCTCCACCGGGTAGGTCCGCCCGCTGACCTCGACGACGGGGACCTCGGCGCCGTCCACGCTGCCGTGCCCACTCTCGCCGAGGCCTGCGCTCTGCCCCTTCTCACCGAGTCCTGCGCTCCGCCCCTCCTCGCCGAGTCCTGCGCTCCGCCCCTTCTCGCCGAGTCCTGCGCTCCGCCCCTTCTCGCCGAGTCCTGCGCTCTGCCCTTTCTCGCCGAGTCCTGCGAAGTGCTTCGCGATCCGCTCGACGTCGATGGTCGCCGAGGTGATGACCAGCTTGAGGTCGGGCCGCTTCGGCAGCAGCTGGGCCAGGTAGCCGAGCAGGAAGTCGATGTTGAGGCTGCGCTCGTGCGCCTCGTCGATGATCAGGGTGTCGTACTGGCGCAGCAGCCGGTCGCGGCCGATCTCGGCGAGCAGCACGCCGTCGGTCATGACCTTGACCAGCGTGGTGCCACTGACCTGGTCGGTGAAGCGCACCTTCCAGCCGACGACCTCGCCCAGCGGCGTGTCCAGCTCCTCGGCGATCCGCTCGGCGACGGTCCGCGCCGCGATCCGGCGCGGCTGGGTGTGCCCGATCCGGCCACGGACCCCCCGTCCGATCTCCAGGGCGATCTTGGGCAGCTGGGTGGTCTTCCCCGACCCGGTCTCGCCGGCGACGACGACCACCTGGGAGGTCCGCAGCGCGGCGGCGATGTCCTCCCTGCGGGCGCTGACCGGCAGCTCCGTGGGGTAGGTGACGGCGGGGACGGCGGCCCGCCGGCGGGCGATCCGCTCCTCGGCCGTGGCGACGTCGGCAGCGATCGCCGCCCGCTGCCGCGCCCGGGCCTCGGTGTCCCGGGTGCGGCGGGTGCCGTCGAGCCGGCGGCGGAGCCGGTGCTCGTCCTCGAGGGTGAGCCCGGCCAGCCGTGTGCGCAGGTCGTCGGGCGCGGACGTCACGGGGTTCTCCAGATCTCACGGGGGCACGGGCTGCCGACCGCGGCGCGGGCGGACGCCGGAGCCCGGCCGCGCGGGTGAGCGGGCCGGCCTGCGGGTGCCCCTCCAGGATCCCACCGGTGCCGGGCCCCGCAGCGTGGCCCACCTCACTTGCATGCGCCGTACAACTGTTTGTTTGATGGGAGCAACAGGTTGTACGGTGCACGTGTTCCCCGCACCTCTGATCCCGCGGAGTCCCCGTGTCCCCTGCTGCCCCGGATCCCGCCGGGCTCGACGACGAGCGGCTGGCCGAGCTGCGCACGCTGGGCGAGCAGTTGCCGCGGTTCATGCGCCTCGTGCACGCCCTGAAGACCGCGCAGGTCCCCGAGGGACGCGACCGCGCCGCGCTGGTCCTGCTGTTTCCGCTGGTCCGGCTCGGCCCGCTCCGTCAGGGAGCGCTGGCCGACCTCGTCCACGCCGACCCGTCCACCGTCAGCCGGCACGTCGCGACGCTGATCGAGCAGGGCCTGGTCCAACGGGTCGCCGACGAGACCGACGGCCGCGCCAGCCGGCTGGTCGTCACCGCCGCCGGCCAGGCCGCGCTGGAACAGGTGCGCGGCGAGCGCGAGGCGCACCTCGCGCGCGTCACCGCCGACTGGCCCGCGGCCGACCTGACGACCCTCACCACGCTCTTCGGCCGCCTGCTGGACGACCTGGCCGCGTCCCTGCCCACCGAGCCGCCCACCGCGCCCGTCCCGTCCCCCAGAGAGAAGTCATGACCGACAGCACCCGCATCACCTCGGCCGAGCGGAGGGACGCCCGCGCGGCGGCCGCCGCCCCGGGCTCGGACGGCGCCTTCACGCACCGGCAGATCGTCACGATCATCGTCGGGCTGATGGTCGCGATGTTCCTGGCGGCCCTCGACCAGACCGTCGTCGCCACCGCGATCCGCACCATCGCCGACGACCTGGACGGCTTCGACCTGCAGGCGTGGGCGACGACGGCCTTCCTCATCACCTCGACGATCTCGACCCCGCTGTACGGGAAGCTCTCCGACATCTACGGGCGGCGGCCGTTCTACCTGTTCGCCATCGGGATCTTCGTCGTCGGCTCGGTGCTGTGCGGCATCGCGGACTCGATGTACCAACTGGCCGCCTACCGGGCGATCCAGGGCATCGGCGCCGGCGGCCTGATGTCGCTGGCCCTGGCGATCATCGGTGACATCGTGCCGCCGCGGGAGCGGTCCCGGTACCAGGGCTACTTCATGGCCGTCTTCGGCACCTCCAGCGTGCTCGGGCCGGTCATCGGCGGATTCCTCGCCGGGCAGTCGTCCCTGCTGGGCCTGACCGGGTGGCGCTGGATCTTCTTCATCAACGTGCCGCTGGGGCTGCTCGCCTTCCTGGCTGTCTACCGCGTGCTGCACCTGCCGCACCTGCGCCGGGACCACCGCATCGACTGGCCGGGTGCCCTGGCACTGGTCACCTGCATCGTGCCGCTGCTGATCGTCGCCGAGCAGGGCCGGATCTGGGGCTGGGCCTCGGGCCGCTCGCTGACCTGCTACGTCATCGGCGCCGTCGGCCTCGTGCTCTTCGTCCTGGCCGAGCGGGCCTACCGCGACGAGGCGCTGCTCCCCCTGCGCCTGTTCGGCAACCGCAGCTTCACCATCGCCAGCCTCGGCAGCGTGGTGGTGGGCGCGGGCATGTTCGGCGGCCTGCTGCTCCTGCCGCAGTACCTGCAGATCGTGCACGGCTCCAGCGCCACGGTCGCCGGCCTGCAGATGATCCCGCTGGTCGCCGGCATCATGATCGGCGCGATGAGCTCGGGGATCGCGATCTCGAAGACCGGCAAGTACAAGGTCTTCCCGCTGGCCGGCACCACGCTGATGACCGTCGCCCTGCTGGCGCTGTCCTTCGTCGTCGGCGCCGAGACGTCGATCTGGACCCTCGTGCCGTTCATGGTCCTGCTCGGCGTGGGGCTCGGGTTCAACTTCCAGCCCGCGGTCCTGGCGGTGCAGAACGCCGTCCCGCCGTCCCAGATGGGCGTGGCCACCTCCTCGGTCACGTTCTTCCGCCAGATGGGCGCGACGGTCGGCACGGCCGCGTTCCTCTCCGTGCTGTTCAGCCGGCTGCCGGTGGAGATCGAGGAGTCGGTGACCTCGGCGGCGGCCACGGACCCGCGGGTCGCGCAGGCCCTGCAGAACGGTCAGCTGCAGGGCGGTGGCGACCTGTCGGACACCTCGTTCATCCAGGACCTGCCGTCGTTCCTGGCGCTGCCGTTCAAGACGGGGTTCTCGACCTCGATCGACCTGGTGTTCCTCATCGCCGCGTGCGTGGTCGCGCTCGGGTTCCTCGTGTTCCTGTTCCTGCCGCAACTGGCGCTGTCGGACAAGTCCGGCATCCAGGCCGCCCGGGAGGCCGCGCGGCAGACGGCCGGCGCCCCGGAGGGCGACGGTGCCGGGCAGGCCGCGCAGGCGGTCGGCGCCGCGGCGCCGACGTCCACCGCACCCCCGGTCGGCCGGCCGGGTGACATCTCCGAGGACGGCGCCCGCCACCGCGCCTGACCCGGCCACCGGACCGACCCGACGAGGAGGCCCCCGCCCGCTGCTGCGGGTGGGGGCCTCCTCGTCGGGTCAGGGCAGGAAGACCGCCCGCACGCAGCCGTCGGTCTTGTCCTTGAACACCTGGTAGCCGCGGGGCGCCTCCTCCAGCGGCATCACGTGGGTGGCCAGGTGCTCGGTGGTGAGCTCGCCCCTCGCCATGTGCTCGAGGATCCGCGGCATGTAGCGCTGGCCGTGCACCTGGGCCCCGCGCACGGTCAGGCCCTTGTTCATGGCCGCGCCGAGGGGGAACTTGTCCACCGGGCCGGCGAAGACGCCCAACACGAACACGCTCCCGCCCTTCCGGCAGGCCAGGATCGCCTCCCGGACGGCGGTGGGCCGGTCGGTCTGCAGCCGCAGCTGCTGCTTGACCTGGTCGTACACGCCGTGGACGCCGGGGCTGTGCGCCTCCATGCCGACCGCCTCGATGCAGACGTCGGGTCCGCGGCCGCCGGTGCGCTCACGCAGCTCGGCGAGGACGTCGGTCTGCGAGTAGTCGATGGTCTCGGCGCCGACGTGCTCGCGGACCTGCGCGAGCCGCTCGGGCAGCCGGTCGACCACGACGACCTGGTCGGCCCCCAGCAGCATCGCCGCCCGCGCGGCCATCTGGCCCACGCCCCCGGCGCCCCACACCGCGACCGTGTCACCGGGCCTCGTGCCCGCCAGGTCGGCGCCCATCCAGCCGGTCGACACCGCGTCGGAGGCGAACAGGGCCCGCTCGTCGCTGACGCCGTCCGGGATGACGAACGAGCCCACGTCGGCGTAGGGCACCCGGATGTACTCGGCGTGGCTGCCGGCCCAGCCGCCCATGGCGTGCGAGTAGCCGAAACAGCCGCCGGGGCTCTGCCCCCACAGCCCCTCGGTGATGCCGGGGTTCGGGTTGCCGTTGTCGCACAGCGAGTACAGCTCCTGCCGGCAGTACCAGCAGGAGCCGCAGGCGATGAAGGAGTTGACGACGACGCGGTCGCCGACCCGCCGCTGGCGCACCCCCCTGCCCACCTCGACGACCTCGCCCATGAACTCGTGCCCCAGCACGTCGCCGGCCCGCATGAACGGGATGTAGCCCCCCAGCAGGTGCAGGTCCGAGCCGCAGGTCGTGGTGCGCCGCACCCGCAGGATCACGTCGTGGTCGTTGAGGATCTGCGGGTCGGGGACGGTCTCGACGGAGACCTCGTTCACGCCCGTCCAGGTCGCCGCCCTCACAGCACGCCCTCCTTCCCCGCCGCGGCGGTCGTCCCCTCGAGCGCGGCGCCCTGCGGTGTGGCCTTGCGGACACCGTGCGGAGCCGGGTCCACCCGGAGCACCTCGCCGACCTCGATCAGCTGCTTGGCCTCCCGCAGCGCCGCGCGCAGCCGGCCGAGGTCCTCGTCGGAGGCGCGGTCGCGGTAGCGCGCGGCCAGCTCGGCACCCCTGTCGCCGGGCGCCGGGGTGACCCGCACCTCGACGCGGTCGCCGAGGGCGGCCAGCGGCGCCGGGAGGTCGGCGCCGGTGCCGACCTGCTCCGGCGGGCAGAGCACCGTGACCGCCCGCCAGCGGCGGGCCGCGGTCGCGGGGTCGTCGGTGACCGACGCCTGGCCGACGCCGGGCAGGCGCACGTGCTGGAGGCGCCCGAGCAGCGCTCCCCCGGCACCGGCGGCCGCCCCCCGGACGGTGTCGAGGATCCTCGGTAGGGCCATCGGAACTCCTCCTCGCGGGCGGGCCGGGCCCGGCCCCTACCCAGCGCCGCGCGGCCGCCAACCCGGCCTACTGTGGCGGAGCTCCCGGCAGCACGCTCTTGGAGGCCCCCGTGCGCTCGTCGCTGATCCTGTCCCGCCGCGACCTGGACTTCCTGCTGCACGAGTGGCTCGACGTGGAGAGCCTGACCAAGCGGCCGCGGTTCGCCGAGCACTCCCGCGAGACGTTCGACGCCGTCCTGGACCTCGCCGAGCGGATCGCCACCGACCACTTCGCACCCCACAACCGCACGGCCGACGAGCACGAGCCACGGTTCGTCGACGGCCGGGTCGAGCTGATCCCCGAGGTGAAGCGGGCGCTGGAGGTCTTCGCCGAGGCCGGGCTCATGGCCGGCGAGTTCGACGAGCGGTTCGGCGGGATGCAGCTGCCGCACACCGTCGGGCAGGCGGTGTTCGCCTGGTTCAAGGCGGCCAACGTCGGCACCTCGGCCTATCCGTTCCTCACCATGGCCAACGCCCGGCTGCTCATCGCCCACGGCAGCCAGGAGCAGATCGACACCTACGTCGGCCCGATGGTGGAGGGCCGCTGGTTCGGGACGATGGCGCTGTCCGAGCCGCAGGCCGGGTCCTCGCTGGCCGACATCACCACGCGGGCCGAGCGGCAGGGCGACGGCACCTACCGGCTGACCGGCAACAAGATGTGGATCTCCGCGGGCGACCACGAGCTCAGCGAGAACATCGTCCACCTGGTGTTGGCGAAGGTCCCCGGCGGACCACCGGGGGTGAAGGGCATCTCGCTGTTCGTCGTCCCCAAGTACCTCGTGCGGGACGACGGGACGCTCGGTGAGCGCAACGACGTCGTCCTCGCCGGGCTCAACCACAAGATGGGTTACCGGGGCACGACGAACACCCTGCTCAACCTCGGCGAGGGCGGGCACACCCCGGGCGGGCGGCCCGGCGCGGTCGGCTTCCTCGTCGGCGAGGAGCACCGGGGGCTCGCCTACATGTTCACGATGATGAACGAGGCGCGGATCGGCGTCGGCATGGGCGCGACGGCGCTGGGCTACACCGGCTACCTGCACGCGCTGGAGTACGCGCGCACCCGCACCCAGGGCCGGCCGCCGACCAACCGGGACGCCACGCAGCCGCCGGTGCGGATCGTCGAGCACACCGACGTCCGGCGGATGCTGCTGGCCGCGAAGTCCTACGCCGAGGGCGGCCTGGCCCTGGGCCTGTACTGCGCGCGGCTGGTCGACGAGGAGCAGACCGCGGAGTCCCCGGAGGAGCGGGACCGGGCGCGCCTGCTGCTGGAGGTGCTCACGCCGATCGCCAAGGCGTGGCCGTCGCAGTGGGGCCCGGTCGCCGACGACCTGGCCATCCAGGTCCACGGCGGCTACGGCTACACCCGCGACTACCCGGTCGAGCAGTTCTACCGGGACAACCGGCTCAACCCGATCCACGAGGGCACCAACGGGATCCAGGGGCTGGACCTGCTCGGCCGCAAGGTCGTCATGCAGGGCGGTGCCGGGCTGGCGCTGCTGGCCGAGACCATCGGCCGGACGACGGCGCGGGCGGCCGGCACCGAGTGGGCGGCGCTCGCCGCCGACGTCGACGCCGCGGTGGCCCGCATCGGGTCGGTGACCGCGACGCTGTGGGGCGCGGGGGACCCGGCTGTCACGCTGGCCAACTCCACCTCCTACCTGGAGGCGGCCGGCCACGTCGTCGTCGCCTGGCTGTGGCTGGAGCAGGCACTGGCCACCGGCGAGGGCACCAGCGACCTCCACCAGGGCAAGCGGGCGGCGGCGCGCTTCTTCCACCGGTACGAGCTGCCGAAGGTGCACACCCACCTCGACCTGCTGGAGTCACTGGACCGCACCGTCCTCGACACCGACGAGGCCTGGCTGTAGGAGGGCGGGCCCCGGAGACGCCGGCGCCCCGCTGCTCCGGGAGGGAGCGCGGGGCGCGCGACTCGGCGGCCCTCCTGCAGGGCCCGCCGCGGCCCCGTCCCGAGGCTCACCCCGAGCGTGCGAGGGTGATGAGGACGGGGTCCTCCCCCGGTGGGGGGAGGGCCCTCCGTCAGGCCGCGCGGGCCATCCCCACCGGCTCGGCGGCGCGCGTGGCCGGGCGGGCGGCGGACGCGGTGGCGGCGCGCTGCTCGCGCTCGTACCGCGCCGTCGACGAGGTGCCCATCACGATCACCAGTGCGGTCAGGACCAGGAACCCGATCAGGGTCACAGCCGGCCACAGCACCATCGGTTCTTCCCCCCGGGAGTCGATCTGCTCATCGCTGCAGGGGGCATGCCCCCCGCAGCACGTCGTCACGGGGTTGTTTCCCCCACCAACCGCCGTCTCAATCGTCGATTCGGAAGGCGTGCCTGACACCCGGGTCGCCGGGGCCCACCCCGACGGGTGAGCACACCGAGGTCAGCGGGCCGTGGTCGAATGCCCGCGTGCCCGCCGCCGACGCCTCGCGCCGGCGCCGGCGCCCGCGGCCGGGGCTGCTGGTTGCCACGCTGGCCCTGGGCACCACGGCCCTCTCGCTGCTGCAGAGCCTGGTCGTGCCGGTCCTCGGGCCGATCGGCGCGCAGCTGGGCGTCTCCCCGACCGCCGCGGGCTGGGTGCTGACGGCCAACCTGCTGGCGGCCGCGGTGTCCACGCCGGTGCTCGGCCGGCTCGGTGACGCCTGGGGCGAGCGGCCGGTGGTCATCGGCATCCTCGTCGCGATGGCCGCGGGCACCCTGCTCGCCCTGGCGACGTCGTCCCTCCCGGCCCTGCTGGTGGCGCGGGTGCTGCAGGGCGTCTCGTACGGGCTGTTCCCGCTCTCGATCAGCGTGCTGCGCCGCGAGTTGCCCGCCGAGCGGCTGAGCGTGGGCATGTCGGTGGTCAGCAGCACGCTGGCCGTCGGAGGAGTGATCGGCCTGGTCGCCGCGGCCCTGCTCACCCGGGACGGCGGCGACTACCACCGGCCGTTCTGGATCGGCCTGGCGGCGACCGTCCTCGCGCTGGTGCTGGTCTGGTTCGTCCTGCCGCAGCGGCCGCCCGCCGGGTCGGGGCGGGTCGACTGGTGGGGCGCGCTCGTGCTCGCCGGGGGCCTGGTCCTCCTCCTGCTGCCGGTGTCCCAGGGCAACGCCTGGGGCTGGCGCACACCGGCGACGCTGGGCTGCCTGGCCGGCGCCGTCGTCGTCCTGACCGGGTGGGTGCTGCTGCAGCGGCGCCGGGCCGACCCGCTGGTCCGCCCGGCGATGCTGGCCGACCCGCGCACGGTGGTGCCCACCGTCGCCGGGGTCATGACCGGCATCGGCCTGTTCGCCTCGTTCCTCGGCGTCCTCCAGTTCGTGCAGACCCCGCCGGAGGTGGCCGGCTACGGGTTCGGCGCCTCGGTGGTGGAGGCGGCCGTCGTCTACCTGCTCCCCGGCGGGGTCGCCGGGGTGCTGCTGGCACCGGTCGCCGGGCGGGTCGTCGGCCGCGTCGGCGCGCTGCCCACGCTGCTGGTCGGGGCGGCGTCGGGGCTGGCCGGGTTCCTCCTGTTCGCGCTGCTGCGGGCCCTCCCCTGGCAGGTGGTCCTGGCCGGGCTGCTCACCCAGCTGTGGGCCACGGTCGCCTACGCCGCGCTGCCCGCACTCGTCGTGTCGGCGGTCCGGCCGGAGGAGACCGGCGTGGCCAACGCGGTCAACTCCATCGCCCGGTCGGTGGGCCAGGCCCTCGGCAGCACCCTCACCGTGGCCCTGCTGGCGGCGGGCACGTCCCCTGCGACCGGGCTGCCGGTGGCCGGCGCGTTCACCGCGGTCGCCCTGGTGGGCGCGGGAGCCGCGGCCGTCGTCGTCCTGGTGACCCTGGCCGGGCTGGCCGGCACCCGCGGGAGAGGGCGGCCGGGTGCGGTGGAGACGGCCACCGCCGCGGCCGGGGAGTGGTCGCCGGTGAGCGGCCTGCGCTGACCACGCCAGGTCACGGACCGGTCGCGACACCCTCTCTGCGGGCATGGAACAGGACCGTCCGGGGCACCGGGTCGGGGACGAGTTCCCCCCTCGACCGGAGGACGACCATGAACCGCCCCACCGGCTCGCGCGGCAGCGACACCGCGGCCAAGGACACCCGGTTCTCCGGCAACACCGCCGGGGACCCCGCACCGCAGGACGACAAGGTCAACGAGGTCCGCTTCGACAACGCCCCCCAGGGGGCCGACAAGAAGCCCACCACCGGCGGCACGCTGAAGCGCACGCTCAAGGAGTTCAGCGAGGACAACCTCACCGACTGGGCCGCCGCGCTCACCTACTACGGCGTCCTCGCGCTGTTCCCCGCGCTGATCGCCCTGCTGTCGATCGTGGGCCTGCTGACCAACCCCGAGCAGCTGACCACGGCGCTGACCGCCGTGGTGCCGCAGCAGGCGGCCAGCACGCTCAACCCGGTCATCCAGCAGATCGCCGGCAACACCGGCGCCGCCGGCTTCGGCCTGGTCCTCGGCCTGGCCGGCGCCGTCTGGTCGGCGTCCGGGTACGTCGGCGCCTTCACCCGCGCGGCGAACGTGGTCTACGAGACGCCCGAGGGCCGCAAGATCTGGAAGCTCAAGCCGCTGCAGCTGCTGGTCACGCTGATCGGCATCCTGTTCGCCGCGGTCATCGTGGCGCTGCTCGTGCTCAGCGGCCCGGTGGTGGACGCCGTCGGCCAGGCGATCGGGGTCGGCGAGACCGCGCTGACCATCTGGAACGTGGCCAAGTGGCCGGTGATCGTCGTCCTGCTGGCGCTGATGATCGCCGTCCTCTACTACTCGACGCCCAACGCGAAGCTGCGCGGCTTCCGGTTCGTCAGCCCGGGCGCCCTCGTGGCGATCCTGGTGTGGGCGGGCGCCTCGGCGCTGTTCGCCTTCTACGTCGCCAACTTCGGCAGCTACAACAAGACCTACGGGGCCCTGGCCGGCGTCGTGGTCTTCCTGATCTGGTTCTGGCTGACCAACCTGGCGCTGCTGTTCGGCATCGAGCTCGACGCCGAGATCGAGCGGACCAAGGAGCTCAAGGAGGGCGTGCCGGAGGCCCACAAGGAGATCCAGCTCGACGCCCGCAGCGACCCGAAGCCGCGCCAGACGAACTGAGGAAGGACCCCTGCAGGGTCCGACAGCAGACGACGACGGCCCCCTCCCGAGCGGGAGGGGGCCGTCGTCGTCTGCTCAGCGGGACGTCGGCGGCTCGTCGCCCCGGCGGGAGAGCGGCACCCGCTCGACGAGCCCGGCCACGCCGGCCAGGCCCCGGCTGAGCGCCTCCCCGGCCGGCGCGAGGCGCTCCGGTGCCCGGCGGACGGCGGCGTCGACCACGTCGCGGGTGCGGTCGATCAGCGACAGGGGCAGGCCGGACAGCGCGTTGCCCGGCGGCCGGCGGGAGACGGTGGGGTGCGCGCGGGTCGGCGACACCCGGCGGGCGAGCTCCCACTGCCGGCCCAGCCGCCGCAGCTGGTGCGCGTCGAGCTCCTCCTGCAGCCGCGGGAAGAGCACGTCCTCCTCGTCCCGCACGTCCTCGCGCAGCACCTCCACCAGCCGGGACAGCCGCTGCGCCCGGCGCGGGTCGTCGTGACCGAGGGTCTCGATCTCGCTGACCAGCTCGTTGACCTCCTGGTGCTCCTCCTCCACCCCCAGCGTCAGGGCGTCGCCGTCGGGCAGCACCCGGCGCAGCACCGGCCACAGCACGGTCTCCTCGGCGAAGGCGTGGCTGAAGACGAGTCGGTCGATCCGGGTGAGCACCTCCTCCTGCTCCCGGCCGGTCGTCCCCTCGAGCTCGTGCAGGAGCCGGTCGAGGTCGATGTGGTCACGGCGCTGGCGGACCAGGACGCTGCCCGGCCCTCCCAGCTCCTCGTCCGTCTGGTCGGCGATGGAACGGCCCACGTCAGGCACCTCTCACGGTTCTCGGTTCGGGACCACTTCCTGCCCGCACCGGACGGGGCGCATGCGTGACCGGCGCAGGGGTCCTCGCTCAGCGGCCGCCCCACCACAGTGCCGCGGCCTCCGCCGGTGTCCGGCCCTCGACGACGAGCCGGTTGAGCCGCACGAGGTCGGCGCCCGAGAGCCGGGCGCTCACCGCGTCCAGCGCCGTCCGCAGCCCCTCCCCGGCCTCGTCCAGCACCGCGGTCCGCACGATGGGCACCACGTTCTCGTGCGGCTGCAGTCCCCGGTCGTCGTCGAGCAGGACCAGCGAGCCGTCGGCCAGGTGGGCGTCGGTCGTCTCCAGCAGGCCGACGTCGATCTCCTCCGACAGCAGCGCCTCCACCGTCGCCGACCGGGAGGGCATGGCGCGCACCTCGGCGAACTGCAGGCCGTAGACCTCGCGCAGTCCGGGCAGGCAGTACCGGCGCTCGGGGCACTCGGGCGGACCGCCGAAGACCAGCCCGGAGGCGACCAGGGCGAGGTCGGACAGCCGGCGGACGGCGTTCTGCTCCGACCACGTGGCCCGGACGACGAACCCGTTCTGGTCCTCGGCGGGCGCCGCGGCGAGCACGGTGGCACCGCGCTGGGCCATCACCCGCGCCAGGGCGGCCCGGAGGTGCTCGGGCTCACGCCGGGCCGCGGGTCGCCCGGGGTCGACGAAGTCCAGGGCCGTGCCGAGGTAGTCCACGACGAGGTCGACGACGCCCTGCTCCAGCGCGGGCAGCACCACCTCGCGGGTGCCGATGCCGTGCACGACGGTCACCGGCAGGCCCGATCGCCGCACCGCCTCGGCGTAGACCTCGGCCAGGATCTGGTTCTCGGCGAAGTCGTAGGAGGCGATCCGGACCGTGTCCTCGGCCGGCGGGGCCGCCGTCCCGGGAGCCGGCGCGCACCCGGGCAGCAGGAGGAGGGCCAGCAGGAGCAGCGCGGCGGGGGCCGCCAGGGAACGCCGCATCGCGGGCTCCCTCCTCGAGCGGGGACGGGCCCGGCCACGCTAACGCCGGACGGCGGCGAACCCAATGGACCGCGAGCCCGCCGCAGGTGCAGCATCGGGCGCCATGGCGTCGTTGCCGCACGCCGTCCCGGAGGCGGGCCCGGTCCGGCGTCCCGGGCCGCCGGCGATCCAGCACGTCCGCCGCCGGCGCCGTCCCTCCGGGGAGCCCCCGCCACTGCCCCGGCACCTCAACGCCTCCGGCCGGTGGTGGCTGGGGCTGTCGGCCGGCGTGGTGGTGGCCTGGGCGGTCGTGCTGGCCACCGACACCGTGCCGCTGGTCGACCTGGCGGACACCCGCGTGCTGCAGGCGGTCGCCACGCTGCGCTCGCCGGGGCTGACCGACGTCGCCGAGGCGGCGGGGGTGCTGGCGACCGAGCCCGTCATCCACGCGCTGTGGGTGGGCAACCTGCTCGTGCTGGCGGTGTGCCGCCGCTGGCACCACCTGTTCGTCTGGCTCGGGGTCGGCCTGCTGGTGGTCAACGTGGGGGCGCTGGCCACGGTGGTCCTGCAGCGTCCGCGCCCCTTCGAGGTGGAGCTGCTGGGCGAGTGGTCCGGCTACTCCATGCCCTCCCTGCCGGTGACCGTGCTGACGGCGTTCCTGGTCAGCACCGTGTACGCCCTCGTGCCGGCCGGCCGCCCCCGGACGCTGGCCAAGTGGACCGTCACGGGGTTGCTGGCGGTCACCGTGGCCTCCCGGCTGTACCTGGCCCAGGACCACCCGAGCGACGTCGTGGCCGGCGTCGTCCTCGGCGTCGCGACCCCGCTGGCGGCCTTCCGGCTGATGACGCCCAACGACGTCCACCCGGTGCGCTACCGCCGCGGCAGCCCGGCCCACCTCGACGTCTCCGGCGCCCGCGGGGAGGCGATCGTCCGGGCGCTGCAGGACCAGCTCGGCCTGCTCGCCACGTCCTGCACGCCGTTCAACCTGGCCGGGTCCGGCGGCTCGACGCCGCTGCGGATCACGGTGAAGGCCCGGGACGGGGAGGACTTCGTCTTCGGCAAGCTCTACGCCGCCACGCACGTCCGCTCCGACCGCTGGTTCAAGCTCGGCCGCACGCTGCTCTACGGCGGGCTGGAGGACGAGAAGCCCTTCCACAGCGTCCGCCGGCTGGTCCAGTACGAGGACTACGTGCTGCGGCTGTTCACCGACGCCGGGCTCCCGGTGCCGCACCCGATGGGGATCGTGGAGATCACCCCGGAGCGGGAGTACCTGCTGGTCACCGAGTTCCTCCGCGGCGCCCAGGAGATCGGGGACGCCGAGGTCGACGAGGCGGTGATCGACCAGGGGCTGGCCGTGGTCCGGCGGATGTGGGACATCGGCGTGGCGCACCGCGACCTCAAGCCGGCCAACATCCTGGTGCGCGACCGCACCCTCTACCTCATCGACTCGGCGTTCGCGGAGATCCGGCCCAGCCCGTGGCGGCAGGCGGTGGACCTGGCCAACATGATGCTGGTCCTGGCGCTGCGCACCGACCCGGCGCGGGTCCTCGCCCGGGCGCGGCAGCGCTTCTCCGACGAGGAGCTGGCCGAGGCCTTCGCCGCCACCCGCGGCCTGACCATGCCCACGCAGCTGCGCCGGTCGCTGCGCGCCGACGGCCGCGACCTGCACGCGCAGTTCCTCCGCCTGCTCCCCTACCGCCTGCCCCCGGTGCGGGTCCAGCGGTGGAGCTGGCGGCGGGCCGGGCTGTCGCTGGTCGCCCTGCTCGGCCTGCTCGCCGCGGCCGTGGTCGCGAGCGACCTGCTGGACTCGCCGCTGTGACCGGCTCCCGGCCCGCCCGTCGGGTCGTCCTCGTCGCCGGCGCGGCGCTGCTGGCCACGGGCTGCGCGACACCGGGCGACCCCCTGCTGGGCACAGCGCCGGCCTGCTCCATCGGCGACGACGCACGGGCGGCCGGGGGCGTCGTCCTCATGGCCCAGGCCGTGCCCACGGCCTCGCGGGTCCCCTGCGTGGAGGGGCTGCCGCTGGGGTGGCACTTCTCCGGCCTGGAGGCCCAGCGCGGCTCGGCCCGGTTCTGGCTGGACTCCGACCGGGACGGCGTGCGCGCCATCGAGGTCGCGCTGACCGGGTCGTGCGACACCGGCGAGGCCACCGAGGTCCCCAGCGACCGCGACGGCATGGTCCGGTTCGAACGGGTCACCCAGGTGACCCCGCAGTACCACGGCCGGCGCATGTACCTGTTCGACGGCGGCTGCCTCACGATCGCGTTCACCCTGGGCGGGGAGAGCCGCGCCGAGGCGCTCGCCCTGGCGACCCAGGGCATCGGGACCCTCCGCCGGGCCGAGCTCGCCGAGCAGGTGCGCGCCGAGAGCGGGGGGCGCCTGGAGCTGGACCCGCCCCGGGCCGGCGGGCCGCCGTGACCGGGCGCCGGTGGCGGAAGGCGGTGGCGCCGGTGCTGTCGCTGGCGCTGGCCGGCGCGGTCCTGGCCTGGTTCCTCCCGCACTTCACCAGCCTGACGGCGGTGTGGTCGTCGGTCCGCGCGATGACCGGGGCGGAGGTCGCCCTGCTCGCGCTGGTCACGGCGTGGAACCTGGCCACCTACCAGTTCCTCGTGGTCGCGACCATGCCCGGGCAGACCCTCCGCCAGGCCACCGTCGCCACGCTGTCGACGACGGCGGTCTCCAACACCGTCGTCGCCGGCGGGGCGATCGCGGTCGGGCTCACCTACGCGATGAACTCCTCGTGGGGCTTCTCCCGCTCCCGGACGTCGGTCTCCCTGCTCGTCGCCGGCCTGTGGAACAACGTCGCCAAGCTGGCCCTCCCGGTGCTGGCCCTGAGCCTGCTGGCCTTCGGGTCCACCCCGAGCGCCGGTCGGGTGGCGATCGGACTGGCGGGCCTGGCCGGGCTCGCCGTCGCCGTCGTCCTCCTCGGACTGCTCCTGTACAGCCGGGCGACCGCCGCCCGGATCGGCACCGTCGCCGGCCGGGTCGCCTCCGCGCTGGTCCGGCCGTTCGGCCGGCCGCCGGTGCACGGGTGGGACCGGGCGACGACGCGGTTCCGCGACCGGACGGCGCTGCTGCTGCGCGCCCGCTGGCACTGGATCACCCTCGCCACGCTCGTGAGCCACCTGTCGCTGTTCCTCGTGCTGCTGGTGGCGCTGCGCGTCGTGGGGGTCCCGGCGGGCGACGTCGGGGTGGTCGAGGCGCTGGCCGTCTTCGCCTCCGCCCGGCTGCTCACCGCCGTCCCCTTCACCCCCGGCGGGCTGGGCGTGGTGGAGGTGGCGCTGATCGCGGGCCTGGCGGCGGCGGGCGGGGACCGCGCGCTCGTGGCCGCCGCGGTCCTGGTCTACCGGGTGCTGACCTACGTGCTGCCGATCCCGCTCGGGTTGGGCACGTACCTGTTCTGGCGGCGCAACCGGTCGTGGCGCCGGCCGCCCAACGCCGCGCCCCGGACGGCGCTGGTGCCGGAGTCCGTGTGATGCGGGAGCCCACCCGAACGGGCCTGGGGACGCCGCCCGGGCGGGCGCCCGTCGGTGACCCGTGGTTCAGTGTCGGTGGCCACACCGTGAGCCGACGCCCCGAGGAGACCGGCATGACCGACGCCGCCCGCACGCCCGAGGACCGCACCACCGACGGGGTCGCCCAGGAGCCGGGCGAGGCCGCCATCGGCCTCGACATGGTGCTCGTCGACGGCGCCCGCGGACCACTGCGCCGGATGATCCCGCCGGCGCGCACGACGCTGCGGTTCGGCCGGTCCCTGGCCGGCCGGCCCCGCGTGGTCGCCCAGCGGGTCGGGGCCCTGGCCTCGGACCTGGGAAAGGTCGTCGCCGGCCGCTCCGACATCGCCCCCTCGCCCAAGGACAAGCGGTTCAGCGACCCGGCCTGGAGCGGCAACCCGCTCATGCGCCGGGCGATGCAGGCGCACATCGTCGCCGCCCGCACCGCGATGGAGCTCCTCGAGGACGCCGACCTCGACTGGCAGGACGACGAGCGCCTGCGCTTCACCCTGACCAACGTCGTCGACGCCCTCGCCCCGAGCAACACCCCGCTCAACCCGCTGCTGTGGAAGGCGGTCATCGACACCGGTGGGCGCAACGCCGTGCGCGGCCTGCGGCGGCTGGTCTCCGACCTCGCCTCACCGCCGCGGGTCCCCACGATGGTGGAGCCCGATGCCTTCACCGTGGGCGAGGACCTCGCCGTCACGCCGGGCGCGGTGGTCCTGCGGACGCCGGTGTTCGAGCTGATCCAGTACCGGCCGACGACCGAGACCGTACGGTCGGTGCCGCTGGTGATCGTGCCGCCGACGATCAACAAGTACTACATCACCGACCTCGCGCCCGGCCGCAGCATCGTCGAGCACTACGTGGCCTCGGGGCAGCAGGTCTTCATGATGTCCTGGCGCAACCCCGACGAGCGGCACGCCGACTGGGGCATGGACACCTACGGCCAGGCGGTCCTCGACGCCATGGACGCCGCGGAGCGGATCACCGGCAGCGACCGCACGGCGCTGCAGGGCTTCTGCTCCGGCGGGATCATCCTCGCGATGACGCTGGCGCACCTGGCCGACATCGGTGCACTCGACCGGGTCGCCGCCTCCAGCTACTCCGTCGCCGTCCTGGACTGGTCGCGGGCGGGCACCCTGGGCGCGCTCATGGACGAGGGGGCGATCCGGGACGCGACCGAGAAGTCGCGGAAGAAGGGCTACCTGGACGGCGCGACCCTGGCCGAGGTGTTCGCCTGGCTGCGGCCCAACGACCTGGTGTGGAACTACTGGGTCAACAACTACCTGCAGGGCAACCCGCCGCCGGCCTTCGACATCCTCTACTGGAACGGCGACACCACTCGCATGAGCGCGGCCCTGCACCGCGACTTCATCGACATCGCGTTCGGCAACAAGCTGGCCAAGCCCGGCGCCGCGACCATGCTCGGGTCCCCGGTCGACCTGTCCAAGGTGGACGTCGACGCCTACGTCACCGCGGGCATCGCCGACCACATCTGCCCGTGGCAGTCCTGCTACCGGACGACGCAGCTGGTGGGCGGGCGCAGCCGGTTCATCCTCTCCACCAGCGGTCACATCGCCTCGCTGGTCAACCCGCCGAGCAACCCGAAGGCGTCCTTCCAGGTCGCCCCGCAGACCCCGCCGGACCCGGAGCAGTGGCTGGCCTCGGCGGAGAAGCAGAAGGGCTCGTGGTGGCCGGACTTCACCTCCTGGCTGGCCGAGCGCACCGGCGACGAGGTGGACGCGCCGTCGTCCCTCGGCAGTGACGAGCTGCCGCCGCTGACCGACGCCCCCGGCACGTATGTCTTCGACAAGTAGACCCCGCGTGCCGCGAGCCGCGTCGGTGCCCGCCACCGACGTGGTCCGCACCCTCACCGTCGCCGGGCGGACGCTGCGCGTGTCGGTCCGCACCGGCGACGAGTCGGTCCCGCCGCTGCTGCTGATGAACGGCATCGGGGCGAGCCTGGAGGTGCTGCAGCCCTTCGTCGACGCGATCGACCAGCGGCGCACGGTGATCCGGTTCGACGTCCCCGGTGTGGGCGGGTCCCCGCGGCCGGTCGTCCCCTACGTCCTGGCGACGTTCAGCCCGGTCGTCGCCGGGCTGCTCAGCCAGCTCGGCCACGACGACCCGGTCGACGTCCTGGGGCTGTCCTGGGGTGGCGGGCTGGCCCAGCACTTCGCCGTCCAGCACCGCCGCCGGGTCCGCCGGCTGGTGCTGGCGGCGACCGGCACGGGCACCCTGATGGTCCCCGCGCACCCACGGGTGCTCGCCCGGATGCTCACCCCCCGCCGCCACCGGGACCCCGGCTACACCCGGTCCATCGCCGGGGACATCTACGGCGGGACGATCCGCGACGACCCCGCCATGGCCGCGCGGGTGCTGCACTCGGCGAGCCGGCTGGGCCCGCGGCGGGGCTACTACTACCAGCTGGCGGCCAGCGCCGGCTGGAGCAGCCTGCCGTTCCTCCGGCTCATCCGGCAGCCGACCCTGGTCGTGGCCGGCGACGACGACCCGATCATCCCGGTGGCCAACGCGCACATCCTGGCCCGGCTGATCCCCGACGCCTCGCTGCACCTCTACCGCGGCGGGCACCTGGCGCTGATCACCGAGGCCGACGAGCTGGCCCCCGTGGTCGAGCGCTTCCTGGACCGGACCGCCTGACCCGGCTCACCCCCGGGCCGCGGTGACCAGCGGGCAGCCGGCCGACCCGGAGGCGTCGACCCCGAAGCCCATCTGCGCGAGCAGGTCGGCCACCGCGGCGTTCATCGTCCGCTGGACCGCCGCGTCCATCGTCGCGCCCCGCACCTGCTGCCGACTCATCCGGTCGTGCTGGTGCCAGCTGACCAGGATGCCGCCGGAGCCCGGGACCGGGGTCAGGCAGACCCCACCGGCCGCGCCCTGCCCGTCGCAGTCGTGCAGCGGCAGGCCCGCCTCGACCAGCGCCGCGGTCACCTCGACGACCAGGGTGGTGAGCGCGTCGTCGTCCGACATCAGCTCGGTCCACTCCTCGGCCAGCCGGTCCAGCTGCTCACCGAGCTCGCTCAGCCACGCCCGGTCCTGCGGGAGCTGCCGCCGGACCAGCGCGCCGTCGGCGCGCTGCACGCCGTGGACCGCCACCACCGACGCCGACAGATCCGCGGAGAGGGCGGCCCAGTCGGCGTCGATCCGGTCGGCGAACGGGCCGGCCACGACCCGCTCACCGGGGCCCTCACCCCACCCGTCGACCAGCCACCACGCCGCCGCCGTCCCCGGCCCGACGGCCCGCTTGCCCGCGGGGTGCGTCGCCACGCCGACGGCGGCTCCGTGCTCACGACGCCCGGCGGGCGCCGCGGCGCCGCCGCCCGTCCCGGCGTCCGCGCGCGGGCCGTCGGCGCCCGGCCGGCTCGCCGCGCCGGTCCGGGCCGGGGCCGACCCGGACCGGGCGGGGACGGCCCGCTGCTGTTGCACCTGGTTGCGCTCGAACTGGTACCGCGCGGTGGAGCTCACGCCCAGCACGATGACCACCGCGGCGAGCGCGACGAAACCCAGGACGGCGACGGCCGGCCAGAACAGCAGCACCTCGCCCACGTCACCACGCACGCCAGGCTCCCTGCGGTCCGGCGCCCCACAGGGCGGCCCGCTCCACCAGGTCCCGCGTCCACGGCCGCAGCCGGGCGACCGACGATCGCAGCGAACGGCGCAGCGACCTCGGCGCCCCCGCGGCCTCCTCGGGGGAGAACAGGTCCAGCAGCGACGTCAGGGTCAGTTCGTCCTCCGCACCCGCCGCCACTGGCGGGGTGGAGGGGCGGGTGGCCAGTGCAGGTGGCGCGTTCACACGGGGCTCCTCGGGGCTGTTCGTCGCGGCCGGGGAAGTGCCGCGAACAGCCCGAAAAGTAGGGCCCGAGCGGCCCGTCCCGGCCGCCGCGCAGGGCGCCGGGACGGGCCCGTCACCCGATCGTTGCGGAGGTCCCGCCGAGGGGTCGGTGACCCGCCGCTGCACCCGCCGTCTTGTCGACATCCGCCCAGCTCCAGAGCGTGGAACGGCCGGTTCCGGCGGTCGGTGACGCCGGAGCGAGACCACGACACGGCGTGTCCCGCCGGGTGTCCTCGGGGACGGGCGGTGGCCACGTCGCCGCCACCGCCAGGTGCACATGGTGACCCCGGGAGGGCCACCGGCTTGTTTACGATGTAAAGGGCCCACGCTCCCCGTCGGTCAGCGCACATCCCCCCACGCCCGCTGAGGAGACCTCGTGACCTTCGACGCCACGCCGCCACACCCGCCCGGCATCGTGTGGGTCGCGCGGGAGGACGGCGACCACGTCCTCCACCTGCGCGGCGAGATCGACTCCGCGACGGTGGCGCGGTTCGAGGAGGACCGGGCCGAGGCCGCAGACGGTCCCCCGGGGGGCGTGGTCGCCGTGGACGCGACGGGCGCGACGTTCATCAACTCGGCGGGCCTGGCCCTGCTGGTGCGGGAGACCCTCCCCCACCGGAGGGCCGGGGGCACGCCGAGCCTGCGCAACCCGAACCGGACCGTGCTCCAGGCGCTCCGGCTGACCGGCGTGCTCGACCTGTTCGAGGTCGCCCGGCCCTGAGGTCGTGCAGCCCTGAGGTCGCCTGCTAGACGATCGTCCCCGGCCGCCGGGACTCGCGCAGCACCCGGTGGAGGCGGTCGAGGAGGTTCTCGAGGGACTCCTCGAACTCCGCCGAGGACTCGTCCTGCGAGAGGAGCGGCTCGAGCCGACGCACGTGGGGGTACTCGGTCAGGGGGTCGGCCTCCTCGGGCGGTGCCCCGTCGGGATCGTCGGCGGGGCTGATCGGCACGCCGCGCTGGGAGACCTCGAGCAGCAGGTGGCCGAGCAGGAAGCTGGTGTAGGCGCGGTACGCGGCGACGGCGGCCTCGTCGGGGAACCCGTGGTCGGTCAGCGCGTCCAGGAAGGACTCGAGCCACCGCAGGCTCCGCAGCGGGGGCCGGATCCAGGGCGCCTCGGGTGGCCGGGTCGCGATCAGGGGGAACACGGCCGGATGGGTCAGGGCGATGCGCCGGACCCCGTGGGCCAGGCGCTGCAGGTAGTCCTGCCAGCCGTGCTGGGGGGCCAGGAAGACGTCAGGGTCGCCGTAGAGCTCGTCGATGACGTGCTCGACGATGCCGTCGAGGAGGTCGTCCCGGCCGGTCACGTGCCGGTAGAGCGCCATCCCCTCCACGCCGAGGTACGCGCCGAGCCGGCGCATGGTCAGGGCGTCGATCCCGTGCTCGTCGACGAACCGGATGGCCCCGCGGATCACCCGGCGCCGGTCGAGGGGGGCGCGGCCGGCGGGCTGGCCGGCCCGCGCACCCGGGCTGGCGGGTTCCTGCTGTCCGGCACCCTCAGCCACCTCGCGAGCCCTCCTCTCGACCTCCCCGGTCCTTGATTTGTACCGCCAACGCCGCAGCCGAGCAGCGCGGCCCGGGCACACCGGGAGCCGCTCCGGGTTGCCGGGCCGGGCGCCGGGTACGAGGGGGCAGGGCCGCCGGGAGATCGCGTCTGTTTACGACGTAAACCGAGCGGGCACCTGAGGGTCGCGGGCCCGTGTCCCCGGCCGCAGCGCACTCGCACCGCGTCTCGGACACGCGACGAAGAGCGCCCTCCCCCGACTCCCAGGAGTGATCGTGATCAGCGAGCAGCAGATCGGTTCCGTCATCGGCACCACCGCCATCGACAGCGACGGCAGCAAGCTCGGCAGGGTCGGCGAGGTCTACCTCGACGACGAGACCGGCCGCCCGGAGTGGGCGACGGTCAACACCGGCCTGTTCGGCACCAAGGAGACCTTCGTGCCGCTCGCCCAGGCGGACCTGGCCGACCACCAGCTACGCTTCCCCTACGACAAGGCCAAGATCAAGGACGCCCCGCGCGTCCGGGACGAGAACGGTCACCTCTCGCCGGAGGAGGAGGCCGAGCTCTACCGCTACTACGGGCTCGGCTCCCCCGCCGCGGCCGGGGACGCCGGCGGTCGGCACGGGAACGGGCGGGCCGACCTCAGCGGCGAGCCGGGCGTCGTCGGCCGGGACACCTCCGGCCCCACCACCGACCAGGCGATGACCCGCTCCGAGGAGCACCTGAACGTGGGCACGCAGCGGGTGGAGGCCGGCCGTGCCCGGCTGCGCAAGTACGTCGTCACCGAGAACCAGACCGTGACCGTGCCGGTCTCCCGCGAGGAGGTCCGGGTCGAGCGCGAGCCGATCACCGACGCCAACGTGGGCAACGCGCTGGACGGGCCGGCCATCAGCGAGGAGGAGCACGAGGTGACCCTCCACGCCGAGCGTCCGGTGGTGGACGTGGAGGCGGTGCCGGTGGAGCGCGTCCGCCTCGACACCGAGACCGTCACCGAGCACCAGCAGGTCAGCGACACGGTGCGCAAGGAGCAGATCGAGTTCGACGCCGACGAGGCCGACCGCCGCCGCTGACGCCGCGACCGGAGCCGGGCGGGTGCTGGTGAGCTGCGCTCACCGGGCCCGCCCGGTTCCCGCCGTCCCGCCCGAGGAGCTGCCATGACCGACCGCCGGAACGACTCCGCTCCCTCGGCGACCACGGACGGCGCGCACGCCACCCGCGGCCCGATGAGGGACGCCGTCGACGCCCAGCACGCCCGCTACGGCGGCATCAAGTGGGGCGCGGCCTTCTTCGGCTGGCTGTCCGCCAACGGGCTGGCCGTCCTCCTCCTGGCGATCCTGTCCGCCGCCGGCATCGCCTTCGGTCTGACCGAGGTGTCCCCTGCGGACGGCGCCGCCGCGCAGGCCGACACCATCGGGCTCACCGGCAGCATCGCCCTGTTGGTCGTCCTCTTCGTCGCCTACCTCGCCGGCGGCTACGTCGCCGGTCGGATGGCCCGGTTCGACGGCGCCCGGCAGGGACTGGCGGTGTGGCTCATCGGCCTGCTGGTGGTCGTCCTGCTCGCCATCGCCGCCGCCCTCATCGGCGCCGAGTACAACGTGCTGGCCCGCCTCAACCTGCCGAGCATCCCGATCAGCGGACAGACCGCGACCACGGCGGGCATCGTCGCCGGCGTCGCCGCCGTGCTGGCCACCCTGCTCGGCGCCGTCCTCGGCGGCAGGCTCGGCACCCACTACCACCGCAAGATCGACCGCGTCGGCCACGACGCCTGACCTCCCGGTCCCCGCGGTCCCCTCCATTGGGGGGCATCCAACCCCAGGTAGCGGGCTGACCACGATGCGCGGCGGCGACGACGCTCCTGGGCACGCCCTGGAGCACCGAACGCGCCGTGGACCGGGGACCGATCCAAGGAGCGCCATGCCGATCCGGGTCCTCGTCGCCGACGACCACACCCTCGTCCGCGAGGCACTGAAGGAGCTCCTCACCTCGGCTCCCGGCATCGAGGTCGTGGGCGAGTGCTCGGACGGCGACGAGGTCGGTCCCGCCGTCGCGGCGACCCGTCCCCACGTGGTCCTGCTCGACGTCCAGATGCCGCGCATGGACGGCCTCCAGGCGGCCGCCCTGCTGCTCGAGTCCCACCCGGACGTGCGCGTCCTGATGGTGACCGGCGCGCTCACCGCGAAGAGCGCCGCCGAGGCCAGGGCGCTGGGGGTGGCCGGCTACCTGCTCAAGTCCGACGACCCCGCGCTCCTCGCCGACCACGTCCGGACCGTGGCGTCCGGCGGGGTCGCGTGGAACAGTGAGGCTGCCGCCCTCGCCGCGCACGGCGCCGGCGGCCGGGCGCGCGCGGCGACGGGGACGTCGTCGGTCCGCCTCGACGAGAGCCCCCGCAGACTCCGGTAGCCAGATCTCAGTCGCGGTGCCCGGGTGCCGGGTGGCGCGCCCGGTGGGCCCCGGCCGTGCCCCGCTGGCCCGCCGGGCGGTGGGCTCGGGCCCGCTCGAGCTTCTCCTGGCGGCGTGCGAAGAGGACCGTCCCGACCAGGAAGAGGCCGGAGAGGATGAGCACGACGGCGGTGAACGCGTTCACGAACGGCAGGTCCACCCCCACCAGGGCGAGCACGCCGAGCACGATCAGCGCCAGGGCGGCCAGCACGGCCCCCGCGGCGCGCCACGGGCTCTTCGCGACCTCCTCGATGCCCTCCTGCGCCTTGTCCTTGGCGTAGTCCAGCGGCTTCTGCGCCCAGCAGAAGCGCGTGGCCAGCACCGCCAGACCGGCGGCGATGAGCACGAAGCCGGGGCCGGGCAGCACGAGCAGCGCGATGCCGGCGAGGGTCAGGAAGCCGCCGAGCACGCCGACGGCAGCGGTCTTCACGGTGTGGTTGTGCCCAACCGTCGAGGCGTCATGCAGCGCCACCCGCCCGGTGCCGGACGGCGCACGTGGGGTCGGTGGCCGTGACCTCGACAAGCGTTCCCGTGACGCCATGGTGACGCCCGAGCTCCCACGCTGTACCGGCGAGCTCCCCGGTGGTGTGGAGAGTGAGAACCGTTCGACCAACCGGAGTGTGAGGGCGTTGCGAGTCGCTACGGTCCCTGGCTGCCCATCCAACCCCGAGGCGACGCGTCGTGGCGCCTCGTGGGCATTCGCGGCGCTGGATCGGCACGGTCGATCGCGGGCACGAGGCGCCACCGCTGGGGTCCGCAGACCGCGACGGCGGCCAGGTGGCCATGGTGGCCGCCGTGGCGCACCGGATGACTGACAGGTCTGACCATCACGGACTCCGCTCGGCTGGAGCCCTGTGAGGTGAGCACATGGGATCTGGTTCCCTCCCGACGAGGCCGCCGGAGAGCACGAGACGCCGACCGGCCCGAAGAGCCGCCGACGCCTACGCCGCGTTCATCTCCTACAGCCATGCCGCGGACGGCAAGCTCGCTCCGGCCCTGCAGAGCGGGCTGCACGGGTTCGCTCGGCCCTGGTTCCGGCTCCGGGCGCTGCGCGTGTTCCGGGACGAGGCCAGCCTGTCGGCCAACCCCGGCCTGTGGTCCTCGATCCAGCAAGCGCTCGATCGTTCCGAGTTCTTCATCCTGCTCGCCGCTCCCGAGGCGGCCCGATCCGACTGGGTCCGACGCGAGGTCTCGTACTGGCTGGAGCACAAGTCGCTCGCGACGTTCCTGATCGTGCTCACCGACGGCGAACTGGCCTGGAACCACGCCCTCGGGGACTTCGACTGGAGCCGGACCACGGCGTTGCCCTCATCGCTGCAGGGCGTGTTCCCCGAAGGCCCCCACTACATCGACCTGCGCTGGGCGCGGGTCGCAGAGGACGTGTCCCTGCGCAACCCGCGGTTCCGGAACGCGATCGCGGACGTTGCGGCACCCCTGCACCACCGCTCCAAGGACGAGCTGATCGGAGAGGACGTCCGCCAGCACAAGCGGACGATCCGATGGGTTCGCTCCGCCGTTGCGACCCTCGTCGTGCTGACGCTGCTCGCCGGGCTCTCTGCCGTGATCGCAGTCAGTCAGCGCAACACCGCCCGCACCGAGCGGGACACCGCACTGTCACGACAGCTGAGCGCCCAGTCGCAGATGGACATGATCGATGAACTGCCCCGGTCGGTCCTGCTGAGCCTGGAGGCGCTGTCTCTCCGTGATACACCGGAAGCACGTGGCGCACTGCTCACGGCGCTGGAGCGCAAACCCGGCCTGCGCCACGACGTGGAGACCGGGCCCAACCCGCTCACGGCGTTGGCCTGGAGCCCGACTGGTCGATGGCTGGCCTGGGGAGAGACGTACGGGGACGGAACGGACGGCGGGATCGTGCTCTGGGACGTCGCGAACGCCCGCCGGGAAGGACCCACTCTCCCCACCCGGGGCCAGGCGGGCGCGCTCGCCTTCAGCCCGGACGGGCGACGGCTCGTGTCCGGCAACTCCGACGGCAGCGTCCGGGTGTGGGACCTGACGCCCTCGGGTCCCGAGCAGACGCGCGAGATGACCCACGGAGGCCAGGTCAGCGCGGTGGCCTTCAGCCCGAACGGCGATCTCGTCGCTTCAGGAGGGAACGGCGAGGTCCTGCTGTGGTCGATGGCGTCCCAGCAACGCGTGGGTCCGGCGATGCCGGGGAGTGACGTGGCCTTCGGCCCGGACGGACGGACGCTCGCGGTCGCGTCGGGAGACCAGGTGGCCCTGTGGGACATCAGACGAGGAGCCCTGACCGACTCCGCGACCTCGCCGGCGGAGGGTGTCCAGGACGTCCTCTTCGACGCGGCCGGGACCACCCTCGCCTCCTCCAGCATCGACGGCCTCGTCGTCCTGTGGGACCTCGGGCCGTTGCGGCCACGAGGCGAGCCGTTGAACGGGTACGAGACCATGCGCCAGGGCGAGCTGGGGCCGAGCGCATCCGACTTCCCGTATCGGGTCATCGGAGCGGGTGACAAGGACTTCCACTCGATCGCCTTCAGTCCCGACGGCACTCTCCTGGCGTCGGGTGGCATCGATGACAGCGTCGTCTTCTGGGACGTGCCTGCGCGTGAACTGCTCGGCGCCTACCCCACCAACTGGCAGGAACTGGTCTATGGGATCGCCTTCGACCCCGAGGGTGACAGGGTGGCCACGGCCACGTCCCGGGGCGATGTCCTCGTCTGGGACGTCGGCACCGAGCGGCGGCTCAGCTGGTCACCGGGCAGCCATCCCGCATGGGTCAACGCCGTTGCCGTCAGCCGAGACGGGCAGACGGTGGTGTCGGGTGATCGGGACGGTCGGATCACCGTCTGGGACGTGTCGGGAGGCACGGCGGTCGGCGATCCCCTGCAGCATCCCGGCGATGTCGGGGGCGTCATGGGCCTGGCCCTCAGTCCCGACGGCAGGACTCTCGTCTCCTCGGGCGGCCGCGTGGTGCTGTGGGACCTCGACAGCCACGAGCGCACGGGCGACCTGGGGCACAGCTCGGGGACGGTCGGAGTGGCGTTCAGTCCGGACGGCTCCACCGTGGCATCCGCGAACGGGGACACGGTGCAGGTCTGGGACGTCCGTCGGGGATCGATGACACCGCTCGCCGGTCACCAGGCGGCCGTCAACGTCGTGCACTACTCGCCGGACGGACGGACGCTCGGGAGCGCCGGGTCGGACGGACGGATCCTGCTCTGGGACCTGGAGAGAGGGGAACGGATGGGGGAGCTGGTCGCTGGGGAGGACGAGCGCATCTGGAGCCTGGCTCTCAGCCCGGACGGCCGGACGATCGCATCCGGTGGGGGCGTCCGCAGCGGCGACATCACGCTCTGGGACATCGAGACCGGCAACCGCACCGCGGTCCTCACCGGACACGACGACCTCGTCAGCGGGCTGGCCTTCACCCCCGACGGGACCATGCTCGTCTCGAGCAGCCACGACGGGTCGATCTTCCTGTGGGACGTGGACGACCGGGCCCGCATCGGCCCTTCCCTGCGGGGCCATGGGTCGAACGTCGTGCAAGCGGTCGCGCTCAGCAGGGACGGCACCACGATGGCGTCGGGAGGAACCGATGGACGGGTCGTGCTGTGGGATCTGCGATTGGACAAGTGGATCGACTGGGCCTGCGAACTCGCGGCCAGGAACCTCAGTCAGGTGGAGTGGGACCGGTTCCTGCCGGGGAGGAGCTACCAACGGACGTGCCCGGACCTGCCATCCGGTGCCGGCGCTCCGGTCGACGCACCGGCATCCATGCCGCGATGAGGCAGCGCGAAGCCCCCTACCGCCCGACGGATGCGTACTCGCCGAGAGCATGGACGTGGGTTGGCCAGGCCGAGCTGCAGTCATGGGCGCCGGTCAACCATCAGCCGATCCCGATTCGTCGAGTATCAGCCGAGATCGCACGTCAGCGTGGTGGGCCCCGTGGGGATCGAACCCACAACCCGCGGATTAAAAGTCCGCTGCTCTGCCAGTTGAGCTAGAGGCCCGGGTGGAGCAGGGAGCCCCCGACTCCTCAGGAGGACATGAGAGGTCTGCGGCGCCTGCGGCCCGCTGCGAGGCTAGCGCGACCCGTGCGCCGCGCCAGGAGCCCGTGCTCGGTGGGTCGGCCCCGCCGCCCCTGGACTGGAGCGACGGGGCCTGGCCGCTGAGATCCCCCGGGGGACGTCGGCGGCTGATCAGGGGTGTTCCGTTGCCCCCGGGGGGCGGCCGCGACCGCTCCCCGGCGGGCGGCCGCTGTCGCCGGGCGTCTGGGCGCCGAGCAGTTCGCCGGTGCGCACCAGGTGGTCGGCGACGTCGTGGACCTTGCGGTTGGTGTGCATGGATGCCCGGGCCAGCAGGTGGAAGGCCTGGTCGGGGGTGAGCTTGTGGCGCTCGATGAGCACACCCTTCGCCTGGTCGATGACCGCGCGGGAGTCGAGCGCCGCCTGGAGGTTCTCGGCCAGGTCGCGGGCGCTCTGGTAGGCGTGCATGTTGTCGGCCGCGACGGCGGCGTACGGGGCGAACCGGGTGGCCACCGCCCGGCTGTCGGCGTCGAACGCGTCGGGGTGGCGGGCGTAGATGTTCAGCGCGCCGGTGACCTGCGCCTCCTCGTCGGCGAGGAACGGGACCGAGAGCGAGCTGAGACAGCCGTGCTCGACCGCGCGGGGCATGTAGTCCCGCCAGCGGGTGTCGGTACGGGTGTCGGCGACCAAGGTGAGCTCACCGGTGCGGGCGGCGTGCAGGCACGGCCCGTGCCCGCGTTCGAACTGCCGCTCGTCGAGGTCGAGGGCCAGCTGGTCGGTCCACACCACCGTGGTCGGCTTGTCCTCGACCAGCAGCGTCACCGACGTCTCGGGGTTGCCCGGCATCACCGTCTTGGCCAGGTCGGCCACCGTCTGCAGGAGGTCGTCCATCGACAGTCCCCGCAGGGACAGCCGGCCCAGGCGCGCCAGGGCCTCGTCCGCTCCGGACGGCTGCGGGTACTGGTCACTGGTCACGGCACGGCTCCGGCTCGCCTTCGCCGGGGGATGACCTCGGCTGCGGACCAGATGTGGGCCCGCCTTCGAGCACGACGCCGCTGTTGGACGCGCGTCGGCGCGAGTCCGACCCCGCGCCTGCCCGGCACACTACGCGCCGGCAGCCCTCCGCCGCACTCGTGCGGGGAGCTCCCTCAGTCGGGCGCGATCCCGGACTGCCCCGAACCGGAACCTCACGGTCCGTGACGTTGCTCACGGCGTTTCACCCGCTCAGGGGATGGGGCGCTGCGGTATTCGTTACGTAGCGTCACGTCTGCAGGGAAGAGCTGCGCAAGCTCCCCGGCGCCAGGCCCCGGCCCGGCCGCCCCGTTCCCCCCGGGGTGGCCGGGCCGGCTCCACTCAGCCGCAGACCCGCCGCACGAGGTCCCAGAGCAGGGCCTGCTGCGCCTCGTCCACCGGCAGCGGCACGGGGACCGCCTCGTCGTCCCCGACGGCCACCTGCAGGGGGAAGAGGAACGGCTGCTTGACCTCGGCGAGCACGTGCGGCTCGCAGGTCGCCGGCGTGACCGTCACCGGCGCCGACGCCTCTCCCTGACCGGGGGCGAGCTCCAGTGGCAGCTCCGCCACGGCGACGTCCATCAGGACGCTCCGGCGGACGTCGGTGACGGTCACCGGCCGGTCGTCGTCCCCGCGTCTTGCCAGGACGACGGTGCCCGTGACCTCCTCGGCCGCGCCCGTGACCCCGGTGAATGTGACGTCGACGACGGCCCGCACCGCGGCGACGGCGCACTCCTCGCGGTGGACGACGTCCAGGTCGTCGCCGGTCAGCGGCACCCGGACCTCCTCCGGTGCGCCGCCGGGCCGGGCCACCGTCAGCCGGGCCGCGACCGGGGCGGGGTCGGCCGAGCAGACCGGCCGGCCGTAGGGCGTGGGCAGGTCGATCACCCGCCCCGGTGCGAACTCGGCGGTGACCGCGGTCGGCGGCAGGGGGGCGAAGCCCGGCGAGTCCAGGGCGACCGCGGTCACCGCGAACGGCTCCGCACCGGTGTCGGTCACCCGCACCTGCACCCGGCCGCCGACGACCACGTCGGTGCGCAGCCGGACCACCTCGGCCGAGATGCCGGACACGGCCGGGACGGCCGGCGCCGCCGACGTCGTCCCGCCGGCGGCCGGGGAGGCCGGATCGCCGCCCGCCGGACCGCCGCCCGCGGGGGAGCTGCAGGCCGCGCAGAGGACCGCGATCAGCGCTGCGGCCGCCCGCCTCATGGCGCCGCAGCGTAGGCCCGCGGGGCTACCGCTGGTGGCCGGGCAGGCGGGCCATCACGTGGCCGGCCTCCATCCGGATCTCCAGCTTCTCCTGCGGGTTGGCGGCGGGACCGCGCCGCGGCTGGCCGTCCTCCAGGTCGAACGCCGAGCCGTGCCACGGGCAGACCAGGCACGCGGCGCCGTGCACCTCCTCCACCGCCCCCTCGTACAGCGGGCCGGACAGGTGCGAGCAGGCACCGACGAACGCGTCGACCCGCGTCCCCCGCCGGACGGCGACCAGCGGCACCTCGATGCTCGCGCCCTTGCCGGTGCGCAGCGCGGGGCGCCCCTCGGGCAGGTCGTCGAGCGGGCCGAGGTCGATCCAGTCCGTGGACAGCGCCCGCGCCGCGGTCGCGGCGTGCGAAGCGCCGGAGGACTGCGCGTAGGACATGTGCCCCCCCACGGCCGCGGATCCGGTGGCGATGCCCAGCCCCGAGTAGGAGAGGACCCGGCCGAGGCCACCCCGGCCGCGCGCGCGGGCGACCAGCGAGCCGATGAACAGGCCGAGCGCGACGGTGTTGCCCACCGCGTGCAGGGCGCCGAGCCGGCGCACCCCGGAGCCCTGCTCCGACCAGTCCGCCGCGCCGGACAGCGCCGCAGGGACGGCGGCGGCCACGCCCGTGCCGATCAGCACCGTCGCGGCCGGCCGGAGCGGGGGGATCGCGTCGAGCAGGCCCGCCGACGTCCAGCTGCCCACGGGGACCTGCACCAGCACCGGGTGCAGGGGGTGGCCGAGCCACGTGCCGTGCAGGAAGTCCTTGAGCGCCTGTGGCTTCAGCGCGGCCTGCACGGCTCGCCGGGCCGGTTCGATCGCCTTGTCGAAGGTCGTCACGTCTGCGACCCGGTCGAGGATCCCCATGAGGCTCATGGGCGGGCCCTTACCCGCGTCGACCGGGGACGATGCCGAGCGCGGCCACCCGACCCCGCCCCGCCAGCGCGGCGGCCACCAGCCCGGCGGCGACGGCACCGGCGGCGTCGAGCGCGGCGTCCAGCGGCGACACGACCCGGCCCAGCGGCAGGACCCACTGCAGCAGCTCGATCGCCGTCCCCGCGGCGGAGGCCTTGACGGTCAGCACCCCGCGCCGGCGCAGCAGGGGCCACCGGAGGACGGCGGACACCGCGAGGGGGACCAGCAGGACGACGTTGCCCACCAGCTGCACGAGCGTGGCCCCCGAGTCCAGCCCGGACACGTACCACCGCGCCTCGGCCAGCGGGGCACCCCAGGCCCAGCCACCCCCGCCGGCGGGGAGCAGCGTCAGCGCGACCACCAGCGCGACCGACGCCGCCACCGCGGCGGCGAGGAGGTGGCGGCCCTGGTCCGGTCGGTCGCTGCCCATGGACCGACGGTGACCGCCGCGCCTGGGAGGGACCTGGCCGTCGCGTGTCAGGCCAGCAGGTGACGCGGCGCACAACGATTCTGTCGCACCTCAGGGGAATAACTGCTGGCGTACAGCCGATCCCCAGGTGGAGCCTGCACAAAGGACCTCGTGCTGAGGACCTCGTGCCCGTCGAGAGGAACGTCGTGACCTGCCCGTCGTTGATCTGCCGCCACCCTGCCCTGGGTGAGGCGGTGGACAGCGTCGTGGCCCGGGTCCGCGCGGAGGACACGTTCGGGCAGTTCGCCCGGTTCGTCCTCGTCGGTGGGGCGACCACGCTGGTCTACGCCGCGCTGTTCGTGGCCCTCGAGTGGCTGGGCTACCTCCCCGCGCACCTCCTCGCGACGGCGACGTCCACCGCCCTGGCCAACGAGCTGCACCGGCGGATGACCTTCCGCGCCGACGAGCGGGTGCACTGGTTCACCGCACAGTGGGAGGCCGGCGGCGTGACCGTGCTGGGCCTGCTGGCCACCAGCGCCGCGCTCGGCGTCCTCGACTCCTCCGCCGGCCAGGTCAGCGTCCTCACCCAGGTCGCGCTCGTCGTCACGGTCACCGCGGTGATCGGCCTCATGCGCTTCATGGCGCTGCGCTGGATCTTCCGCACGCCCGCCACCGAGGTCGCCTGACCGCCTGGCGCACCCCGGCACCCGGACACCCGGGCTCACTAGCCTGGTCCGGGTGAGCGAGCCGAGCACCCCTGGCGCCTCCGCACGCTCCCGGCTGCTGCGCGGTGCCGGCCGCTGGGCCGGGCGGGCGGCGATCGTCCTGGCCGGCGCATGGCTGGGCATCCTGCTGCTGGGCCGGGTCGACGCGCCGATCGGGCCGTTCGACGCCACGCTCGCCTTCCGTCCGTTCGGTGGCGGCGCCGACCTCGACATCCCGCCGCTGGGCGCGCTGCAGGTCGACGCCTACGACGGCCCTCTCCGGCTGGAGATCCAGCTCAGCCGTGTGGACGAGATCAGGGCCTCCGCGCTGGCCAGCGACCCGGCCCGGCTCGACACCGTGGTGGACCGGGTGAGCGCGGACCTGCGGGACGCCGTCGAGCGGGTGGCCGTGCTGACCGCCCTCGCCGGGGTGGCGGGCGCGACGGCGGCGTCCCTGCTGCTGCTCCGCCGGCGCCGCGAGGCGCTCCTGGCCCTGGGTCTGTCCGCCGGGCTGGTGGCCGGGACCGGCGGGCTGGCCGCGGCGACCTGGCGCCCCGAGGCCCTCTCGCAGCCCACCTACACCGGCCTGCTGGTCAACGCCAACAGCCTGATCGGCAGCGCGCAGGACATCGTCGCCCGCTTCGACGCCTACCGGGCGTCGCTGGAGGACCTCGTCTCCAACGTCAGCACGCTGTACTCCGCGCTCTCCGCGCTGCCCGCGCCGGGGGACGCCGACGACACGGTGGCCTTCCTGCACGTGTCCGACCTGCACCTCAACCCGGCCGGGTTCGACCTGGTGCGGCAGGTCGTCACCCAGTTCGAGGTGGACGCCGTCCTCGACACCGGGGACATCACCGACTGGGGCAGCGAGCCGGAGAACAGCCTCATCACCTCCGTCGGCACGCTGGGCGTCCCGTACGTGTTCATCCGCGGCAACCACGACTCCCCCGTCACCGCACAGCTGGTCGAGGCGCAACCCAACACGACCGTGCTGGACGACGCCGCCGTTGTCGTCGCGGACATCGAGGTCGTCGGCACGCCCGACCCGCGGTTCACGCCGGACCAGGACGCCACCGGCGGCACCGAGTCCCTCGAGCAGACCGGGGAGGACCTCGCCGAGTTCGCCGACGCCCTGCCACGGCGCCCGGCGATCGCGATGGTGCACGACCCGAAGCAGGCACCACCCCTGGACGGCGTCGTCCCCCTGGTCCTGGCCGGGCACACGCACGAGCGCGAGGTCTCCGAGCTCGACGACGGGACGTTGCTCATGGTGCAGGGCTCGACCGGCGGGGCGGGACTGCGCGCACTGCAGGGCGAGTACCCCGAGCCGCTGACCTGCACCGTCCTGTACCTCGCCCCGTCGACGGGCACGTTGACCGCCTACGACGAGATCACCCTGGGCGGGCTCGGGGAGACCGAGGTGACCATCGAGCGCGTCGTGGTCCCGCCGCCGTCCCCGGAGGACGGGACGGGCACGCCCGACGGCGGGACGGGCACGCCCGACGGCGGGACGGGCACGCCCGACGGCGGGACGACGACCCCGCCCGCCTCCCCGACCGGTTGAGCGCCTCGACCTACCCTCAGCACATGTCCGCGACGACCACGACCCGCGCCGCCCGCCTCGCCACCGGCACCCTCGCCGGCGCGCTGGCCCTGCTGCCGCTCGCCGGTTGCTCGTTCAGCTCGGAGAACTTCTCCTGCAGCGGCTCCTCCTGCTCGGTCACGCTCTCCGGGAGCGGCTCCGAGGTGGAGATCCTGGGCACGAACCTGGCCTTCGGTGGCGTCCAGGACGGCCGGGCCTCGCTGAGCGTCGGCAACGCCAGCGTGTCCTGCGCGCAGGGCGAGACCGTGAGCGCCGGCCCGCTGACGCTGGAGTGCACCACCGTCGAGTCGGACTCGGTGGAGCTGACCGCCTCCCTCGGCTGACCTCCCTCGGCTGACCTCCTCCCTCGGCTGGCCGCCTCAGCCGGCGTCGCGGAGGTCCACCACGACCCGCGTGGGGCTGTCGAGCGCGTAGACCCGGAACGGCGCCTGCGCGGTCGTGCCGATGAAGGCCACCGACGTGCCCTCGAAGGTGGCGTCCCAGGCGACCTCGGTGACCACCTGGGTGCCGCTCCCGGGCAGCGGGTCCGGGCCGGTCCACTCCTCGACGCCGGTGTCGTAGGGATAGCCCATGCCGGTGAGCGTGACCTGCAGGACGGCCTCCCCCTCGAGCTCGACCGGTGCACCGCTGCCCTGGGAACTGGCCTCGTCGACGTACCGCACGTCCCAGCCGGGGGTTCCGGTGCCACCGACCTCGAAGACCACGCGGTCGAAGCCGTCCTGACGGCCGGTGCGGATCTCGCTCACGGTCCCGCGCGCGTCGGCCGACGGGTCCTGCGTGTCCGGTTCGGTGTTGGCGGGGAACTGAGGAGCGTCGGAGGAGGCGTCCTCGTCCGTCGCGTCCTCGTCCGTTGCGTCCTCCCCGCCCGTCTCGTCCTCGGGAGCCGTGGTCGCGGTCGCGGTGGACGCGGTCACCGACGAGGTGGCGGCGGCCGGCGAGCCGGACGTCGACGAGCCGCCCTGCTCCTCTGCGCACCCGGCGAGCAGGGTGACGGCGAGCAGCAGCGGCGGACAGAGGAGAGCGGTGGCACGGCGAGTCACGCTCCGAGCGTGTCAGCCTCCGGGCCCGCTGCGCGGCAGCCCACTGCCCGTGTCGCGCCGTCGGGTCAGAAGGGTGGGGGGTCGTCGGCGGGGTCGGGTGCCGGGGGTGGTTGCGGGGTTTCGGTGGGGGTCCGGCGAGCACGCGGGGGCCGGTGAGGGGCAGGGCCGGTCGCAGGCCGGGGGGCCGGCTGGTCCGGGTGATGCCGCTGGGGGTGGTGACGGTCAGGGTGCCGTCGGCGGTGAGGGCATGGGTCCAGCCGCGGGCGTGGGTCTTGAGCCGGTGGTGGCGCCGGCACAGGCGGCACAGGTCCGCGCAGCTGGTCTGGCCGCCGTGGGCGTGCCGGAGCAGGTGGTCCAGCTCGGCCCAGCCGGCCCGATGGGCGCAGCCGGGATGGGCGCAGGTGCGGTCGCGGGTGCTCACCCACAGCCGCTGGGCGGCGGTGGGCCGATAGGCGCCGGTGACCGGGGGGCGGTCGAGCACCGCGCACCCGCAGCCGGGATCGCCGGGATGCCGCGGGCAGCCGCGGCGCAGGACCTGGTCGGCCTGGCCGGCCGGGGGTGGTGGCCCGCAGCGCGCCGCCGGGGTCGGTGAGGGCCAGGGTGAGGATGCCTCCGGCCGGTGCCTGCAGCCCGCCGGGGCAGACCGCGTCGAGCTGGATCAGCGGCTCGCGCAGGTGCGCGGCGGTGATCGGCTGCCCGTCCACCTCCCCGACCGGCGCGGGCACCGCCCCCGGGAACCGCTGCGGGGTGAGCGCGTTCAGCGGGGCGGTGATGGTCAGGTGCGCGGCCACCGGCTCCCGCTGGGCATCCCAGGGCCGCAGCACCAGATCGGCCAGCGCGCCGACGCGCAGCACGCCCAGCGGCCGCTCGTCCCCGGCCCTGGCCGCGGCCCGGGTCAGCCCGTCGAGGGTCTGCCGGCAGGCGGCGGCCAGCTCGTGCGGCATGGTGGCCACCGGCTCCGAGATCCCATCACCGACCGGGCGCACTCCGACGTTGGCGCCGCGGGCGGCGTCGGCGCGGCGGGACTCGGCCGCGGCGGCGTCGCGGGCGGCCAGCTCCGCGGCCACGACCGCCTCGAGCCGGCGGATGGACAGCTCCGCGGCGCGGGGCAGCACCGCGGCCTCCACCGCGGCCACGATCCGCGGATCGGTGGCGCGGGCCTTCCAGTCCAGCTCGGTCGCGATCGCCCGCGCCCGCGCCCGCGCCCGCGGCCAGTCCAGCCGAGCCTGGGAGCCCCCGGTCCGCAGCGCCGTCGGCCAGCATCAGGCCTGGGCAGACAGCACCGGCGGACTCCCGTGCACGCCGACGGCGGCAGGGCCGGCATCGTGCAGCATGACGCCGACCGGGGACCCAGGCTGCGTGAGGCTGGGCACACACGGGAGGAGCCGGGACGGGCGCCGCCGCGGGTGGCGACCGGGGACGCGGGCCAGGCCCACTGCGCGTGACCTGCACCGACACCGCCCCGGCCGCGCCCCGCGCGCCGGCCGGCCGGTCAGGAGGAGTGACCCGCCGGGGGCACCCCCTGTCAGAGCCGCCCGCAGGAGCATGTATCGTTCTCGCTGCCCCCGGCGAACACGAGCCCCCATCGTCTAGCGGTCCAGGACGCCGCCCTTTCAAGGCGGTAGCACGGGTTCGAACCCCGTTGGGGGCACGCACCACCAGCAGTACGAGCAAGGCCCTGTAGCGCAGTTGGTTAGCGCGCCGCCCTGTCACGGCGGAGGTCGCGGGTTCGAGTCCCGTCAGGGTCGCTCTCCGGTGGAGACACCGGGAGGGGCAGGTAGCTCAGTCGGTACGAGCGCTCGCCTGAAAAGCGAGAGGTCGGCGGTTCGACCCCGCCCCTGCCCACACCACTTCCCCCCGCGCCGAGCCCGCCCCAGGGTCGGGCAGACTGCCGCGGTGAGCTCGCTCCCCACCACCGTCCCCGTGGGGTCCCGCACGCTCGGCCTCCGCCGGGCGACCGCGGACGACGTCCCGGCGCTGGTCGCCCTCCTCACCGACGACCCGCTCGGCCGCGACCGCGAGGCTCCCGACCTCGCCCCCTACCGGCAGGCCTTCGCCGCCGTGGACGCCGATCCCGCGCACCTGCTGGTCGCCGTCACCGACGGGCCCGACGTCGTCGGCACCGCTCAGCTGACCGTCCTGCCGGGCCTCTCCCGCGGCGGCACGACCCGTCTGCAGGTCGAGGGGGTGCGCGTCCGCGCCGACCGCCGCGGCGCCGGGGTGGGCGCCGCGCTCTTCGGGTGGGTGGTCGAGGAGGGGCGCCGGCGCGGCTGCGGCCTCCTGCAGCTCACCACGGACGCCGTCCGCGCGGACGCGCACCGCTTCTACGAGCGGCTCGGGTTCGTCGCCTCCCACGTGGGGTTCAAGCGGCCGCTCTGACGGCCGCGGTCGCCGACCACCTGCGCGTACACCTGGGCGTGCACCTCCTGGACGGCGGCCCGCTGCTCGGCCCGCCAGGCCCGGTCGGCCGGTCGCGGCGCCGGCCGGGTCAGCGCCGCCGCGACGGCCGCGTCCAGCGACACCGGGTCGAAGCCCTGCTCCTCGTCGTTGCCGTAGGTGACCACGTCGGACCACTGGTCGGCGAACCAGCCGCAGCTGGGCGCGATCACGCGGGTGCCGACGTCCCGGCAGACCTCCAGGTCCGTCGAGTGCGTGCCGCAGCGCTCGGGGAGCACGACCGCGTGCAGCTCCTGGAGCTGGGCCACCCAGGCCTCGGCCTTCCGCGGCAGGTACTCCAGGGTGTCACCGGCCGCGGGCACCGGTGGCGGCTCGACGCCGTCGTCGAGGAACACCCGCAGCCGCCCGCCCCCGTTGACCGCCCCCGACAGCGCCGCGCGCACCATCCCGGCAGGGTCGGGCAGCGCGGGCCCGTAGCAGCGCAGCGGCAGCCCCACCAGGCCGCGCTCGGCGCCCAGCCCCGGGACCGGGGTCGCCACGGAGGGGTGCGCCACGACGATCGCCGTCCGGCCGTACCGCTCGGCGATCTCGTCCGCGGCGCCCGGGGTGAGGGTGAGCACCACCTCCGCCGTCGCCAGCAGCGCCGCCAGGTGGGCGTCGTGCCGCCGCGGGGAGGCCTGCGCGGGGTCGCGCAGCTGGTGCACCGTGGCGACCAGCGGCACCCCGCTGCGGCGCAGCGTCTCGGTCCAGCTGACCATCTCGTCCTCGGGCAGGTGACCGAAGCCGCCGTGCACGTGGACGACGTCGACCTCGGCGGCGTGGGCCGCCAGGTAGGCCGGGTCCAGCCACGGGCTCGGGTCGTGCGCCGGCCCCACGCGCACGGTCCCGGAGGGGAGGACGGCGTCGACGTAGGCGTCGGTGTGGGGAACGGTCACCACCCGGATCCCGTGCCTCTGCTCGGCGCTCACGACGTGCTGCTCCTCTTGCGGCCGCGCACTGCGACGGCAGGGGCGGGTGGTCGGGACTCTGATCCGGTTCGGCTACCCATGATCGGGGCGACGAACCTGTGACATCACCCTCGGTGCGCGGGTACACCCGAAGGAGTCAGGAGAGCCGCGCGGGCTCAGCGCGCCGCGGGCACCCGCAGGGAGGCCAGGTGCGTGTGCACGTGCGTGATCGCCAGGGCGCCCTCCCCCACCGCCGAGGCGACCCGCTTCACCGACCCCGAGCGGACGTCACCCGCGGCGAAGACGCCCGGGGTGCTGGTCTCCAGCAGCGCCGGCGGACGCTCCAGCGGCTCGAAGAGGGCCGCGTCCGAGGCGCGCAGCGCGGGACCGGTGAGCAGGAAGCCCCAGCGGTCCCGGGCCAGCGTGCCGGCCAGCCAGTCGGTGCGCGGCTCGCTGCCGATGAGCAGGAACAGCACGCCGCTCTCGACCGTCTCCGCCCCGGAGTCGAGGTCCTGGACGACGAAGGACTCGAGGAACTCGGTGCCGGTGCCGCCCACGACCTGCACCCGGGGCCGGATGTCGACGTTCGGCAACGCCTCCAGCTCACGGATCAGGTAGTCCGACATCGTCTCGGCCAGCCCCGACCGCCGGACCAGCACCGTCACCCGGTCGGCGAAGCGGGACAGGTACACCGCCGCCTGCCCGGCCGAGTTGCCCCCACCGACGACGAAGACGTGCCGGCCCCGCATCGCCGGCGCCTCGCTCACCGCCGCGCCGTAGAAGACGCCCCGCCCGACCAGCGCCTCCAGGTCCGGGACGCCGATCCGCCGCCAGCTCGCGCCCAGGGCCAGGATGACCGTCTTCGCGTGCACCGACGTCCCGTCGCTGAGGTCGAGCACGTGCAGCCCGTCCCGGGTCCGCAGCCCCTGTGCGAACCGCATGAAGTGGAAGGTGCTGCCGAAGGCCCAGGCCTGCTGGTAGGAGCTGAACGCGAGCCGGTTGCCGCTGATGCCGGTCGGGAAGCCGGGGTAGTTGCGGATCAGCGAGCTGGTCCCCGCCTGCCCGCCGACCGCCTCGGCCTCCAGCACCAGCGTGGACAGGCCCTCGGACGCGGCGTACACGCTGGCGCCCAGGCCCGCGGGGCCCGCCCCCACGACGACCACGTCCCAGACGACCTCGGGGTCCAGCGGCTGGAACAGCCCGAAGGCCTCGGCCAGCTGCAGGTCGGTCGGGTCCTGGAGCACCGTCCGCTCCGGCTGGAAGCGCAGCACGAGCACCGGCAGCCGCGGCTCGTCCAGCTCCAGGCCGGCCAGGAGGTCGCGCCCCTCGGGGCTGTCGGCCTCGTAGAACCCGGTCGGGATGCGGTTGCGGGTGAGCTGGTCGCGCAGGTGCTGGGCACGCGGGGACCACCGGTCCCCGATCATCCGCACCGCCTCCCGGCCGCCGTTGTGGCGGTTCGCCCACTCGTCGAGCACCTCGGTGATGGCGCAGTGGAACTCCTCGTCGACCTGCTCCTCGGGCGCGTAGACCCACCGGTCGAGCTGGCCGAGGGTCAGCGCCTCGAAGATCGGGCGCGCGGTCTCCCAGGCCCCCCACCGGATCAGCGCCACGGCCAGCGCGCCGGGGTGCCGGGCGTGCAGCGACCGCAGCACCGCGAGCCCGTCCGGGTCCTCCGTGCCCAGGCCGCCGAGGAGCGCGGCCACCGGTGGGTCGCCCCACGCCGCCAGGGCGACCGGCACCTCGTCGGCGGAGACGCAGGCGATCACCACGTAGTCGCCCCCGTAGCGCCGCTTGAGCTCGCGGACCGTGGCCAGCCGCGGCTTCTCGTCCCGGCAGACGACGACGAGCGCCCCCGGGTACTGCTCGATCACGCCGGCCCCGATCCCGGTCGCGGCGCCAGCCGCCAGCCCGCGGCGCCCGTGCCGACCACCGCGACCACCAGGAGGGTGAAGACCCAGGCCGCGGGCTGGTCCCACCGGACGGTGCCGGGGAACCGCACCACCGCCACCGCCACGAGGACGCCGAAGACGGTGTAGGCGATCGCCGCCGTCCGCAGCCGTTCCAGGTCCCCCGCGACCGCGGCCAGCGCCGTCGCCAGGCCGAAGGCGACCAGCCAGGCGGCCACCACGCGGCCGGTCAGCGGGGTCAGCGGCCACGGCCAGAGGGCGCCCGCCGTCGCCGGCGCCACGAACAGCGCCGCCCCCACGACCGTCAACGCCGCCGACTCCACCCCCAGCAACCCGCGCAGCAGCCGCGGCACGGGGGAGCGCGCCGGCGGGTCGGTCCCCGGCGCCCGCTCCTGCGGCGCCAGCAGCGCCAGCATCGCCAGCGGGACGACGACGTAGACGCCGAGCCAGAACCAGGCCGCCGCGCGCGCGAGGAACGGCAGGCCCGCGAACTCCGCGGCGAGGTGGAACCGGTCGAGGTGCAGCAGCGTCGCGGCCAGGGTGGCCACGACGAACACGAGGATCGTCAGCAGCGGCACCCGGGTGCGCGCCCACACGCCGTCGCGCAGCGACAGCACGACCAGCACGCACCCGGCGGCGTAGCCCGCGCCGAGGAAGGCGGCGGTCAGGGGTGGCTGGATGGTCCAGGCGAACGTCCGGTCGGTCTGGTCGGCCAGGACGTAGAGCGCGCCCACCGCCAGGGCCGTGAGCACGGCGAAGGCGGCCAGGAGCACCCGCATCCCCGGCAGCAGCCGGCGGGGCGGTGCGGCGGGTGGTGCGGCGTGGGTGGCAGAGGCGTCCACCGGACCTCCGTGCGCCTCGGTCCCCGTGCGCGGGCTGTCGGACAGGGGCATCGAACCACCGGTCGTCCTGCACTGTCACGGCCTTTCCGGGCACCCGGGGCCTCCCTAGACTCCGGGCACGGGGCCGCACCTGCGGCGCCCCGGCGGCGCCCGTCCGGGAGGTGGCCGTGGCCGGACCGGAACCGGCGACCGACGGCGCCCCTCCCGCGATCGCGACCCCCGACCGGCGGCTCAAGGTGTTCGTCTCCTCCACCATGGAGGAGCTCGCCGCCGAACGGCGCGCCGTCCGCGAGGCCATCACCGCGATGCGGCTCACCCCGGTGCTCTTCGAGCTCGGCGCCCGCCCCCACCCGCCACGCGACCTCTACCGCGCCTACCTGGCGCAGAGCGACGTCTTCGTCGGGGTCTACGGCGAGCGCTACGGCTGGATCGCGCCGGGGATGGCCGTCTCGGGCCTGGAGGACGAGTTCCAGCTCTCCGCCGGCAAGCCGCGGCTGATCTACGTCCGCCGCACCGCCCCCGGCCGGGACCCACGGCTGACCGAGCTGATCACCCGCATCCAGGCCGGGGGCGGGGCGTCCACCGTCTTCTACGACGACCCCGTGCAGCTCGGCGAGCTGGTGGCCGACGACCTCGCCGTCCTGCTCAGCGAGCGGTTCGGCGCGCCCGCCGCACCCCCGCCCGGGCTGTCCGCCGGCTGGCTGCCGACCCCCGCGACGCCGATGGTGGACCGGGGAGCCGAGCAGGACCTGGTCACCGGCCTGCTCGCCGACCCCGCGGTGCGCCTGGTGACCCTGACCGGGCCCGGGGGGACCGGCAAGACCCGGCTCGCCCTCGCCGTGGCCGAGCAGCTGGTGCCGCGGCGGGACGGCGTCTGGTGGATCGACCTCGCCCCGCTGCGCGACCCCGCCGAGGTGCCCGTCGCGGTCGCCGCCACGCTCGGGGTGACCGCCGAGGGCCGTCGTCCGCTGCTGGACCTGGTGGCCGAGCGGCTGGCCGGGCTGCACGCGCTGCTCGTGGTCGACAACGCCGAGCAGGTGCTCCGCGCGGCACCCTCCGCCGCCGCGCTGCTCGCCCGCTGCCCCAACACCCAGCTGCTGGTGACCAGCCGCTCGGTGCTCGGGCTGCGCGGGGAGCACGACGTCCCGCTCACCCCCCTGGCCGTCCCGGAGCCCGGCGAGACCCGCGCGGACCGCGTGGGAGCGGCCCCGGCGGTCGAGCTGTTCGTGGCCCGGGCGCGGCGGGCCGACCCCTCCTTCGCGGTGACCGACGCGACGGCCTCGGCGGTCGCCGAGGTCGTCCGCCGGCTCGACGGGTTGCCGCTGGCGGTGGAGCTGGCCGCCGCGCGGGTGCGCACCCTGCCGCCGGCGGCGCTCCTCCGGCGGCTGGGACGGGCGCTGGACCTGCGGGGTCCCGACGTCGACGCCCCCGGCCGGCAGCGCACGCTGCGGGACACCATCGCCTGGAGCCATGACCTGCTCCGTGAGCCCGAGCGGGCCCTGTTGGCCCGGCTGTCGGTCTGCGCCGGCGGCTGGACGATCGACACCGCCGAGGCCGTCGGCGCCGCGGACGACGACCTCGACGTCCTCGAGGCGCTCTCGTCGCTGGTGGCCCACAGCCTGGTGAGCTCCAGCGACACCGGCGCCGGGGAGCCCCGTTTCCGCATGCTGACGCTGGTGCGGGCCTTCGCCGCCGAGCGGCTGCGCGAGCGCGGCGAGGAGGAGGCCACCCGGCTCCGGCTGGCCGAGCACCTGGCCGGGGTGAGCGCCGCCGCCGGTCCCGGGCTCGCCGGCCCCGAGCGCGGGGCGTGGCTGGCCCGGCTGGAGGCGGAGGCCGCCGACATGCAGGCGGCGCTGCGCTGGGCGGTCACCACCGACCGCGCCGAGCTCGCCGTCCGGCTCGCCGCTCCGCTGGCCCGCTGGTGGTGGGCCCGCGGCCTGCTCGCCACCATGGCCGACCTCGCCGAGCGCACCGCCGAGCTGCCCTCCGCGGCGCGGCTGCCGCCCGAGCTCGCCGGCCAGCTGCTCTGGGCCCGGGGCGCCACCCGGGTGGCGCTGGGCCGGACCGCCGAGGCCCGGCCGCTGCTGCAGCGCCTGGTGGCCGATGCACGCGCGAGGAAGGACCCCTGGCTGCTCGGACACGGGCTCAACGGCTTGGCCATGACCCTGCCAGCGGGAGACCCGGGCCTGGCACCGACCCTGGACGCCGCCGTGGACGCGCTGCGGGCCAGCGGGGACACCTGGTCGGTGGCCTTCGCCCAGGTGTTCCGCGGGGCGGTCGCGGTGCTCGCCGAGAAGCCGGCGGAGGCCGCGCGGATCCACCGCGAGGCCCTGGACCTGGCCCGCTCGCTGGGCGACGAGCACCTCGCCGCCACCCTGGCCGACCAGCTCGCGCTCGACGCGCTGCTCGCCGGCGACGCGGGCGAGGCCCGGACGCTCCTGGCCGAGGCCGCCGCCCTGCACCGGCAGCTGCGTGACCTGGAGGGGCTGGCCTACTGCCTCGACGGGCTCTCCGCCCTGGCGCTCGCCCGCGGGGACGCCGGCCGGGCCGCCCGGCTGTCCGGGGCGGCCGAGGCGGTCCGGACCGAGCTCGGGGTGGCCGTCTGGCCGCCGCTGCGACCACTGGCCGAGCGGCTGGACGAGGGGATCCGCGCCGTCCTCGGGCCCGCGGAGGACCGCCGGCTGCGGGCCGCCGGGGCGGCCACCGACCCCTGGACGGCGCTCGACGAGGGCCTGGCGGCACTCGGCTGAGGCCGGGACGCCGCCTCCTCCGTGGTCGCGGGGAGGGGTCCTCCTCAGCCGAAGTCGGCGGGTGTGAACTCCCGCCGCTCGACCAGCACCAGCCAGTTGCCCGAGTCGTCCCGCATGACCGCCTCGACGCCGTAGGGCCGCTCGGCCGGCTCCTGCAGGAAGGTCACGCCCTTCGCCGACAGCTCCTCGAAGGTCTTCCGGCAGTCGTCGACGGCGAGCCCGAGCCCGCCCATCGACCCCTTCTCGAGCTGCCCCCGCACGAAGTCCGCGGCAGCGTCGTCCAGGGGCGGACCCGGCGTCATCAGGGTCACCTCGAGCTCGGGTTGGCTGGGGTGCGCGATGGTCACCCACCGGAAGCCCTCGCCCATCGTGATGTCGGTGCGCGGCTCGAAGCCGAGGACGTCGACGTAGAAGTCGCGGGCCGCGCTCTGGTCCAGGCAGTAGACCGTGACCAGCGAGATGTTGGTGATCATGGCGTCGACCGTACGGACCGATCGCCCCGCTGGCTTCTCCCGGATTGCTCGGTGCCGGTCGTCCCGCCGAGGTCGACGACGCCGCGCATGAACAGGTGGCAGCCGGGGACGTGCGCTCCGCCCCGCGCGGCCCACCGGTCGCGGTAGGCCACCGGCGACTCCCCCACCAGCCGCCGGAAGCGGGAGGAGAACGAGCCGAGGCTGGCGAAGCCGACGGCCGTGCAGACCTCGGTCACCGTCAGGTTGGCCGACCGCAGCAGGTCCTGGGCGCGCTCGATCCGGCGGCGGGTGAGGTACCGGATCGGCGTCTCGCCGTAGGCGGCCTCGAAGGAGCGGACGAAGTGGTACTTCGAGACCCCGGCCACCCGCGCGATCCGCTCCAGGTCGAGGTCCTCGGCGAAGTGCCGGTCGACGTGGTCCCGCGCGCGGCGCAGGTGGACCCGGAGCGCGGGAGAGCCCGCACGAGCCGCCGTCACCGCCCGGACCCTACGACCGGCCACGCGCCTCCTGCGCCGCCGCGTACGCCGGGGCGCGGAACCGCGCCATCGGCCCGTCCGGGACCAGCCCCGGCGGCGGGTGGCGGACGGCGTCGAAGCGCAGGTCCGGGTCGAACTCGTCGACCGGGTCCAGCAGCCGCAACCGGCCGAAGGGCCGCCAGTCCCCGCTCCCCCGCGCGGCCACCAGGGTGAACGCCGGACGGCGGACCGCGACGGCCGCCGCCAGCGGGTCCGGGTCCGACGGCAGCGGCCCGGTGCCCGGCTCCGGCAGCGCCGCCAGCAGCACGGTCCCGGCGTCGGAGCGGTAGCCCATGATCGAGGAGTAGACCGTCGCGGCGTCCCGCCGGGGCACGGTCACCCGCCGCGTCAGCCGGCCGCGGCCGGTGCTCGACAGCAACAGGTCCACCGGCCCCCCGGCAGCCGGTACCCGCACGGCGAGGCCCAGCAGGTCCGGCAGCGGGGCGGGCAGCCCGGCGCCCCGGGACAACCGCACCAGCACCTGGTCCTCGGCTCGGGCCGCCAGCCAGGGCACCCCCCAGCCGGCCGGGCCGCCGGACCGCTCGAGGACGGCGTCGACGACCACGCCACGGGGGTGCATGGGCTTGCCCGTCCGCAGCCGGGCGAGGACAGCGAGGGGGACCGCGACCGCGCGGCCGGCGAGAAGGGGCAGGTCGGGCACGCGTCCTCCAGTCGACGTCATCGCCCCTGCCCCTACCCGCGGACCGCGGACTCCGCGCATCCATCGACGGACGGCGTGCTCGCGCGTCGTCAACCGGCACATCCTGTGCAATCCGGGCCGGATGTCCGTGGTCATTCGCCGTGTGGGCCGGACCGGTCCGGCGCCTACGTTCAGTACATGCTCACGACGCTCCTGGTGATCGGCGGTGTCCTCGTGGGGCTCGTCGCCCTGCTGGCCCTCATCGTCGGCCTGAGCGGCCGGCCCGCCGCCCGGCGCAGCGTCCCCTCCGGGAGCGGCGCACCCGGCTGGGTCGCCGACACCGGGCGCCGCCACCCCGACGCCTGGTCGGCACCCACGTCGGAGATCCCCACCGCTCGCTGACGGGCCCCTCGACCCGGCGTCCCGGCGGCTGCGGGCAGCGCGCCGCCGGGACGCTCCGGCCCCGCACCTGATCGACTTCTTCGGAACGCCGCCGTGCGCGATGATCGGACCGCGTCGACCCGCTCACTCCGGGTGGGTCGCCGACGGCGAGGTCACACATGCAGAGGTCGGTCGGTGCACGCCCCCACCCGCGGCTGCGGGCCCTCGGCCTGCTGCTCCTCGTCCTGCCACTGACCGGGGCCCTGGTGGCCGCCGTCCTGCTGCCGTGGGTGGTCGGACCGGGGATGGCCGCGAGCTCCTCGGCGAACCTGCTGGCCCCCCTGCCGGTCGAGCTGACCGACGCCACACCCCCGGGCAACACCGTCGTCCTGGCCGCGGACGGCTCGGTGGTCACGTACTTCTACCGGAACAACCGCACGCCGGTCGGGCCCGACCAGGTCGCCGACGTCATGGAGCAGGCGCTGGTCGACATCGAGGACTCGCGTTTCCACGAGCACAACGGCATCGACGTCGAGGGGACGCTGCGCGCCCTGGTCCGCAACGCCACCGCCGGCTCGGTGCAGGAGGGCGGGTCGACCATCACCCAGCAGCTGGTCAAGCAGACCCTGCTGCAGGCCGCGGTCACCCCCGAGGACCGGCAGGCGGCCACCGAGCAGACGGTGGGCCGCAAGCTGCGCGAGGCCCGGCTGGCGCTGGCCTTGGAGGAGACCTATGACAAGCAGGAGATCCTCAACCGCTACCTGAACATCGTCTACTTCGGCGAGGGCGCCTACGGCATCCAGGCCGCGGCCCAGGCCTACTTCGGGGTGGACGCCGCCGACCTGACCCTGCCGCAGGCGGCCATGCTGGCCGGGCTCGTGCAGAACCCCGCGACCGACAGCCCGCTGGCCGACCCGGAGCAGGGCCGGGAGCGGCGCAACCAGGTGCTCGAGCGCATGCACGACCTCGGGCACATCAGCGGCCAGGAGCTCGCCGACGTGTCCGCCCAGCCGGTGGAGACCAAGCCCGCCCCCGCCCCGCCCAACGGCTGCGTCGACGCGGTCGTCGGCGGGTTCTTCTGCGACTTCCTGCAGCGCCACCTGACCGAGACCCTCGGCATCTCCCAGGAGCGGCTGGAGGACGGCGGGCTGACCATCCGCACCACGCTGCGGCCGGACATCCAGCGGTCCGGGGACGCCTCGGTGCTGGCCGCCAAGCCCATGGGCGACCCGATCGCCGCGATCTTCACCGCGGTCGAGCCGGGCACCGGGCACGTGCAGGCGATGAGCGTCAACCGGGTCTTCGGCTACGACGCGAACGACCCCGCACAGGAGTCGGTGAACCTCAGCGTGGCCGCCAGCCAGGGCGCGGGCTCCACCTACAAGGTGTTCGTCGCCGCCGCGGCCCTGGAGCGCGGGTTCCCGCCGTCCCACGTCATCACGACGAGCAACCCGTACGTGTCCAGCGTGTACCGCAACAACCAGGCGCCGTACGTGGTCGAGAACGCCAGCCCCAACTTCCCCCCGACCCTGAGCATGACCGAGGCGCTGATCCGCTCCTCCAACACCTACTTCGTCGCCCTCCAGGACCAGCTGGGGAGCGTGGAGGGGCCGGTGCGGATGGCCCAGCGGATGGGGCTGTTCTCGCTGGACCCGGTGGCCGACGAGATCATCGCCAGGGAGCGCGGCTCCTTCACCCTCGGTGCCGAGGCGACCAGCCCACTCGCGCTGGCCAGCGCCTACTCCACGCTGGGCGCGAACGGCACCCAGTGCGACCCCACTCCGGTCACCGAGATCCTGGACCGGGACGGGCAGCCCCTCACCCGGGACGACGGGTCGCCGGTGCCCACCGGCGACTCCTGCACCCCCGAGGCCGTGCCCCCGGCGGTCGCGACCACGCTGAACCAGATCCTGGTCGGCGACACCGCGCTGCCCATCGGCACCGGCACCCGCGCCGCCATCCCCGGTCACCAGGTGGCCGCCAAGACCGGCACCAGCCAGGACCGCTTCTCGGTCGCCTTCGTCGGCTACACCCCGCAGTACGCGGCCAGCGTCATGCTGCTCAACCCGAAGCAGAACCAGGACGTCGGCGGGTTCGGCGGCGGTCTGGCGGCGCCGGTCTGGCACGCCGCGATGCTGCCGATCCTGTCCGCCCAGCCGCCCGCCCTCTTCCCGCCGCCGGGCATCCCGCTGGGGCCGCCGCCCCCGCCCCCGCCGGCCTGAGACGGGGGGCCGGGTCACGCGCCGGTCATCAGCTCCGCAGCACGCTCGCCGAGCATCACCGCGGTCGCGGCCGGCCCGCGCGAGGTCACCCGCGGCATGACCGAGGTGTCGACGACCCGCAGCCCCTCGACCCCGCGGACCCGCAGGTGCTGGTCGACCACCGCGCCCGGGTCGGCCTCGGGCCCCATCCGCGCCGTCCCGGCCAGGTGCACCGCGGTGGCCAGGTGCCGGCGGACCCATCGGTCCAGCGCGCGGTCGTCGGCCAGGACGTCGTCGGGCAGGCCGGTCCGCTCGGCGACCAGCGGCGCCAGGGACGGTGTGCGCAGCAGCTCGGCCGCCAGCCGCACCGCCTGCCGCATCCGCCGGCGGTCGGACTCCTCGCTCAGGTACCGGTACTCGACCCGCGGCTGGACGTGCGGGTCGGCCGAGGTCAGCGACAGCCGGCCGCGGCTGTCCTCGGCCTGCAGCCCCACCCCGACGAACAGGTCGTCCCGGCGGCGGGCGGTGTCGACCAGCCGGTGCAGGGACGCCCCGCGCAGCGCGCGCAGGGTGGCCCGCGGACGGCGCAGCGCGCCGGCGACCCCCGTGGCGGTGCGGCTGACCATCACCCGGCTGAACGGCGTGAGCCACGGGAGCACCTCGAGGTCCCCCGCGGTGGCCGACCCGTCGGCGGTCGTGTGGAGGACGCCGTGCAGCGGGTGCAGGCCGCGCGGCATGGGCAGCCGGCGGGCGGGCCGGTAGGTGACGTACAGGTCGGGGTGGTCGGTGGAGTCCGCGCCCACGCCCGGGACGTCGGCCACCACGTCGATGCCCAGCGCCCGCAGCGCGTCGGCCGGTCCGATGCCGGAGAGCATCAGCAGCTGCGGTGAGCCGACGGCACCGGCGCTCAGCACCACCTCCCCGGCCCGGACCACCCCGTCCTCGGTGGCCACGCCGACCGCGCGGCCGCGCTCGACCAGCACCCGCCGCACGTGCACACCTCCGCGGACGGCGAGCCCCGGGTGCCCCCGCCGCGGGGACAGGTACGCCATGGCCGTGTTGATCCGCACGCCGCGGTCGACGTTGAGCGGCACCGGGCCGTAGCCGGGCGGGCCGTCGCCGTTCTTGTCCGGCTCGGCGGGGAAGCCGAGGTCCGCGGCGGCGCCCGCGAAGGCGTCGGCCAGCGGGTGCCCGCCGGCGGGCCGGCGCACCGGCACCGGCCCGCCGCGGCCGTGCCCGGGGCGGTCGCCGCAGTCGCGGTCGTCCTCCAGCCGCACGAACGCGGGCAGGACGGCGTCGGCGGACCACAGGTCGTTGCCGGCGGCCGCCCAGCCGTCGAAGTCGGTCCGCGTGCCGCGGATGAAGTAGCCGCCGTTGAGCGCGCTGGACCCACCCACGACCCGGCCGCGGGGCACGGGGAACGTGACGTCCTCGGTGAGGATCCCGGTCAGGTCCCAGTTCGCCGGGTGCCCGGGCACCGCGGCGCCCATGGTCGCGGCGTCGCGCAGCTCCGGCGGGAAGTCCTCGGGCCGGGCGTGGTCGGCGCCGGCCTCGAGCACCAGCACCCGCCGCCCGGCGTCGGCCAGCCGGGCGGCCAGCGGCGCGCCCGACGTCCCCGCGCCCACGACCACGACGTCCCACTCCGGCGGCATCATGGGCCCGACTCCGCGCCTCGATCCGCTCCTCGCTCGCCGGCGCTCGCTGCGATGCTCCCTCGGCTGTCGTCGGGCGGGGTCACAGCCCCAGGACCCCCGGCAGGTCCAGCCGGCGCACCTTGCCGGTGGAGGTCCGGGGCAGCTCGGCCACCCGGTGCAGGCTCTTGGGCCGCTTGGCCGGGGCGAGCCGCTCGCGGGCCCAGCCGGCGAGCTCCGCGGGATCGGCGCTGCCCACGTACGCGGCCACGACCCGCTGCCCCCACTGCTCGTCGGGCACCCCGACCACGGCGCTCTCCACCACTCCGGGGTGGGCGTCGAGGACCGCCTCCACCTCGGCCGGGTAGACGTTCACCCCGCCGGAGATCACCAGGTCCTCGCGGCGGCCGTCGAGCCACACGGTGCCGTCGCCGTCGACCCGGCCCAGGTCGCCGACGGTGACCCGGTCCCCCCGCCAGGCCGCGGCGGTCTTGTCCGGCGCGCGCCAGTACTCGAACCGCGCCCACCGCGGCACCGCGCACCACAGCTGGCCGCGCTCGTCGGTCTCCAGCGCCCGCCCCGGCCGCGCCCGGCCGACGCTGCCCGGGGCGGCCAGCCAGTCCTCCGGTGAGCAGACCGTGAACTGCGCCTCGGTGGAGCCGTAGAACTCCCACACGCTGCCCTCGGGCAGCGCCGCCAGGACCGCCCTCTTGAGCGGCTCGGGGCAGGGCGCCCCGGCGTGCACCAGCCGCCGGAACGACGACCAGTCCACGTCGTCGCGCGCGGTCAGCCGCTGCAGGTGGGTCGGCACGCAGAACGTCGTCGTCGGCCGCAGCGTGCTGATGACCCGCGCGGCCCGGGCGGCGTCGAAGGGGCCGGGCAGCAGCACCTGACCGCCGGCCAGCAGCGTGGAGACGGCGAAGCGCAGCGGCGCGGAGTGGTGCAGCGGGGAGAGCACCAGGTGCCGGTCGCCCGGCCCGAAGCCCCACAGGTCGATCTCCTCGCCGGCCAGCGCGCGGGCGTCGTCCTCGGCCAGCACCCCCGACCACACGCCCTTGCGCCGGCCGGTGGTGCCCGACGTGTAGTGCATGGGCCGGGCCAGCGGGACCTCGGCGAGCTCGGCCTCCCCACTGCCGGTCATCAGCCGCGCAGGGTCGCTGCCGACGTCGAGGGCGGGGTCGGCGTCCTCGGCGAGCGCGGCCCGCTCGGACGGGGGCAGGGCGGGGTCGAGGACGACGGGGACGACGCCGGTGCGCAGCGCCCCGAGCACCACCGCGAGCAGCGCCGGCGAGGACGCCGCCGAGACGAGCAGCCGGTCACCGGCCCGCAGCCCCGCGGCCCGCAGCGCCGCCGCCGCCCGCCGCTGGTCGCGCTCGCTGTCGGCGGCGGTCACCAGCGGCACGGCGCTCACGGCAACCGCACCCGGTCGCCGTCGACCGCCACGTGGCCCTCGGCGGCGAGCTTGGCCAGCGTCGCCCGGGTCGACTGCGCGGCGGCCGGCCACACCTCCCGGGGCACCTCGGCGTAGACGTCGGCCACGAGCTCGTCCACCGTCCCGGCGCCGCGCACCATCGCGGCGAGCAGCTGGCCCTCCCGGAACCTGCGGTGGGCGAGGTAGAAGTCGAGCACCGCGCCCGGGTCCTCGGTCAACTCCGGCCCGTGGCCGCAGTACAGCGCGCTCGGGCCCAGGTCGTGCACCCGCCGCAGCGACTCCAGGTAGGCCAGGACGTCGCCCTCCGGGTGGGTCACCACCGACGTGCCGCGGCCGAGCACGTGGTCGCCGACGAGCACCGCCCCTGAGTCCAGCCGGAACGCCAGGTGGTCGCCGGTGTGCCCCGGGGTGGGGACGACGGCGACCGTCGTCCCGGCCAGCGGCAGCTGCTCCCCGGGCGTCAGGACCCGCCCCGAGGGCCCGGCGACGCGGGCGTCGGCGGCCGCCACCTGCGCGCCGAAGCGCTCCCCCCACGGCAGCGCGGCCTCGGCGTGGTCGCCGTGGTGGTGGGTGACGAGGACGGCGACGCAGCGGGCGTCCCGCGCCGCCAGCGCCGCCTCGACCGCGGCCAGGTGCGCCGGGTCGTCGGGGCCGGGGTCGACGAGGACGGCCTGCCCGCTGCCGGGTGCGCCCACCAGGTAGGTGTTGGTGCCGTCGAGGGTCATCGGCGAGGGGTTGGGCGCCAGCACGCGGGTGACGAGCGGCTCGAGCTCCGCCGTGCGCGGCATGGCGCCCGGCGCCGGGAGGTCCCACGTCGCACGCGGGTCGGCCGGGGTGTGCACGCCCGGCACGCTAGCCGTGCCCGCCCGGCCCGGCGCGACCGGCGGCTAGCGTTCCGGCCATGCGTCCCCCCGCCGCCCTGTTCCGCTCGGCCGTCGCGACGGCCGCGACCCTCGTCCTGCTCACCGCCTGCGGGAGCTCCGGGGACGACGAGCCGGCCGCCCCGTCGAGCCCGGCCGCGTCGGGCTCGACCAGCGCCCCCGCCGAGCCGGGGCCCAGCGGGACCGCGACGCCCGACCCCGCCGCCGCGGAGTTCTGCGACCGGGTGGAGTCGGTGTTCGCCCAGGTCGCCGCGGCGCTCCAGGGCGTGACCCCGGACCAGGTCCCCGGCCTGCTGCCCGACGTCGTCGCCGGGTTCGACGCCGTGCAGCCACCGGCGGAGATCGCCGGCGACTGGCAGGCCGTGGCCGACGGGCTGCGCTCGCTGCAGGACACCGCCGCGTCCCTCGACCTGTCCACGCCCGAGGGCCAGCAGCAGTTCACCGCGGCCGAGGCGCAGGTGGCCCAGCAGCTGGCCCCCGCGCAGGCCAGCGTCGCGGGCTACGTGGAGGCCACCTGCGGCCTCGGCGGGTCCACGGTCACCCCCGCGCCGGCCAGCTGAGCGAGGACCCCGTCCCGAGGACGGAGCGGCCGGTCAGCAGCCGCTGATCGAGACCCCGCGGGCGCGCATCCACGGCACCGGGTCGACCTGGCTGCCGTACATGGCGCCGCTGGGGTGGACCTCGAAGTGCAGGTGCGGGCCGGTGGACTGGCCGCGGTTGCCGACCTCGGCGATCTCCTCACCGGCGACCACGCGCTCGCCGGCGCTGACGAAGTAGCGGTTGACGTGGCCGTAGACGGTGACCGCGCCGTCGTCCCCGCGGATGTAGACCGCGTAGCCGAAGCCGGTCGCGGTGCCGGCGCGCTGCACGACGCCGGAGTGGGCCGCGTAGACCGGGGTGCCGATGGGCGCGGCCATGTCCACGCCGCCGTGCAGGGCGCCCCAGCGCCAGCCGAAGCAGCTCGAAGTGCGGCCGGACGTCGGCTTCACGTACGGGCCCGAGCCGCCCGAGGAGCCCCCGCCCCCGGAGGAGCTGCTGGCCTGCTGGCGCGCCTCGGCGGCCTGCGCGGCGGCCTCCTGCTCGGCACGGCGGGCGGCGTCGGCCGCGGCGGCCTCCTCGGCCGCCTTCTGGGCCTGCCACTGCTGGTAGGCGTCCCGGGCTCCCTGCAGCTCAAGGAGGCGGATCTGGGCGGCCTGCAGCTGCCGGTCGTACTCGGCCTTCTGCGCGGAGACCTGGGCGTAGGCGTTCTGCTGGGCGGCCAGCTGGTCGTCGGCGGTGGCCTTGGCGGCGGCGGCGACCTCCTCGAGCTCGGCCATCCGGTCGCGCGCGGCGCGGGCCTCGGAGTCGGCGTTGGCCTGCCGCACCTTCGCGACCTCGAGCTGGCCGAGGACGTCGAGCTGGTTCTCCGAGACGTAGTCGAGCATCGCGGCCCGCTCGATCAGCTCGGCCGGGCCGTCGGCGTCGAGCAGGACCGCCGCACCGGAGAGCGTGCTGCCGCTCATGTAGCTGTCGCGGGAGAAGCCGGCGATGCGGGACTCGGCCGCGGCGACGGCGTCCGCGGCCTCCTGCAGCGCCGCTGCCGTGCGCTCGGCCTCCTCCTGGGCCTGGGTCAGGGCCTCCTCCGCGGCGAGGTAGGCGGCACCGGCGGCCTCGGCCTGGACCGCGTAGCGCTCCAGCTCCGCCTCGGCCTCGGCGACCAGCCCGGCGATGCGGCCCACCTCGGCGGCGGCGGCGTCCTGCTCGGACTGCGCGGCGCCGAGCTCGGCGTCGGTGGGGTTGGGCGGCGGCTCGGGCGCGGCTGCGGCAGGGCCGGCGCCGCCCAGCAGCACCGCGCCGGCCACCGCACCGGCCAGCAGCACCCGCACGGCACCGGCCCGCACCCGCGGGCGGTGCGCCGGCGCCCCGGTCGCGCACCGGCGAGGACGGCTGTGCAGCACTGGCGCTCCCTGGGGAAGAGGGGTGCGGAGGAACCGGGGCAGCGTCGCAGCGCCGCAGGCGACGACAAAGGCAACACGCGGCACAGTCGTCACACCGTGCTCGCGGAGCACCGGTTCCTCTCCTGTCCCTCTTGTTCTCGTCACCCGTCGGGGTGACCTTGAGGGCTAGCCGCGACCTTTCTGCGGGTCCGCCCGCTCCAGCTGGGTCGTCAGCTCCTCGAGCTCCGCGCCGCCGGCCATCATCCGGGTGATCTCCTCGACGCTGACCTCGCCTCTCGCGTAGTCGCCGAGGCTGTGCCCCCGGCCCAGGAGGAGGAAGCGGTCGCCCACCGGGTACGCGTGGTGGGGGTTGTGGGTGATGAAGACCACGCCGACCCCGCGGTCGCGCGCCTGCGCGATGTAGCGCAGGACGATGCCCGCCTGCTTCACGCCGAGGGCCGACGTCGGCTCGTCGAGGATGAGCACCCGGGCCCCGAAGTGGACCGCCCGGGCGATGGCGACCGACTGTCGCTCACCGCCGGAGAGCGTGCCGACCGGCTGGTCCGGGTCGCGGATGTCGATCCCCATCGCGAGCAGCTCCCGCCGGGTGACCTCCTTGGCGCGCGCGGAGTCGAAGCGGCGGAACGGGCCCCAGCCCCTCGTCGGCTCGGCGCCCAGGAAGAAGTTCCGCCAGATGGCCATCAGCGGGATCATCGCCAGGTCCTGGTAGACGGTGGCGATCCCCGCGTCGAGGGCGTCGCGCGGCGCGGCGAACGACACCGGCCGTCCGTCGAGGCGCACCTCCCCCCGGTCGGGCCGGTGCACCCCGGCCAGGATCTTGATCAGCGTGGACTTGCCGGCGCCGTTGTCGCCGAGCACGCAGGTCACCTCGCCGGCGCGGACGGTGGTGCTCACGCCGTCCAGGGCGATGACCGAGCCGAAGTCCTTGCCGACGTCCCGCAGCTCCAGCAGTGCTGGCCCCTCACCCACCCCCGTCCCGGTCACCGCCGCGCCGCCTCGGCGTAGCGGCGGACCAGCCGGTTGGCCAGGACGGCGAGCAGCAGCATCACCCCGAGGAAGAAGTAGAACCAGTCGGCGTCCCAGCGCAGGTAGACGATGCCGAGCTGGGTCATGCCGAAGATGAGCGCCCCCAGCGAAGCGCCGACCGCCGAGCCGAAGCCGCCGGTGAGCAGGCAGCCGCCGATGACGGCGGCGACGATGTAGATCAGCTCCTGGCCGATGCCGGTGTTGGCCTGCACCGAGGTGAGCCGGATCGCGGTGGTGGTGCCGACGAACCAGGCGGCCCCCGCGGTGGTCATGAACAGCGTGATCGTCGTCCGCCGGGCCGGGACGCCGACGTTGCGCGCCGCCACGTCGTCGCCCCCGGTGGCGAACACCCAGTTGCCGAACCGGGTGCGCAGCAGCACCCACGTGGCCAGCGCCGTGAACAGCACCCACCACAGGATCGCCACCCGGAACTCCACCCCGGCGATCTGCATCCGGGAGGCGAAGACCCACTCGGCGCTGCCGTAGCCGGGAGCGCCGGCGATGCCGCCGGCGGTCACCGTGCCGGTGAACAGCTTGGTCAGGCCCAGGTTGAGGCCCTGGAGCATGAGGAAGGTGCCCAGCGTGATGATGAAGCTGGGCAGGCCGGTGCGGGTGACCAGCCAGCCGTTGAGGAACCCGACGGCCAGGGCCAGCACCAGCGCGACGGCGATCGCCACCCAGATGTGCTGGCCGAGCTCGGTGGCGACGATGCCGACGGTCAGCGCGGTGGTCCCGGTCATCACGCCGGCCGACAGGTCGAAGTGCCCGCCGATCATGAGCAGCGCGACGGCGACGGCCATGATGCCCAGCGTCGAGGCCGGGTCCAGCCAGTTGGCCACCCCGCCGGGGGACCGGAACACCGGCGACTGCACCGCGAAGAACGCGAACACGAAGACGGCGCCGATGAGGGCACCGAGCTCGGGCTTGACCAGCAGCCGGCGCAGCGGGCCGACGGCGGCGACGCGCTCGTCGGCCCGCTGGGCGGGCGCCGTGGCGGCGCTCAGCGCGTGCCGGCCGTGGCCAGGTCGGCGATCGCGTCGACGTTGGACTCGTCGACGATGGCCGGCCCGGTCAGGACCGGCTGCCCACCCCCGACGGTGTTCAGGTTCTCCGCGTAGAGCTTGAGCATCACGATCGGCAGGTAGCCCTGCTCGTACTGCTGCTGGTCGACGGCGAAGGAGACCTCGCCGGCCTGGATGCCGCTGATGACGTCCTGGTTGAGGTCGAAGGTGGCGACCTGCGCCTGCGAACCGGCGTCCGAGACGGCGGCCACGGCCACCGCGGCGACGGCCGAGTTCAGCGCGAGGACGCCGTCGATGCTCGGGTCGCTCTGCAGCTGGGAGGTGATCGTCGACTGCGCCGTCTGCAGGTCGTTGATGTCCACCTGCAGCGGGGTCAGCGGCGCACCCAGCCCCTCCGCCGCGCCCGCGCAGCGCTGCTCGAGCCCGATGTTGCCGGCCTCGTGCACGACGCACAGCACGTTGCGCCGCCCGTCGGCGGCCAGCCGCTGGCCGGCCCCCTGCCCGGCGATCGCCTCGTCCTGCCCGACGTGGCCGATGGCGCCGAACTCGGCCGAGCGGTCCCCGCCGGAGTTGATGGTCACCACCGGGATGCCCGCCGCGACGGCGGCCTCGACGGAGTCCTGCAGCGCGTCCGGGTTGGCCATCGAGACCACGATCCCGTCGACGTCCTGGTTGACCGCGGCGTCGATGAGCTGCGACTGGCGCTGCGGGTCACCGTCGCTCTGGTAGTCCACCGACACCCCGAGGTCCTCCCCCGCGGCCTCGGCGCCGTTCTGCACGACGTCCCAGAAGGCGTCGCCCGCCGACCCGTGGGTGACCACCGCGAAGGACAGGTCGCCTCCGCCTCCGCCTCCGGTCCCGCCGCCGCTGCCGCCGTCGTCGCCCCCGCCCCCGGTCGTGCAGGCGGAGAGCACCAGCGGCGCGGCCACCACGAACGCCAGCAGTCGCTTGGGTGCAGCCATGGGTCCGTCGTCCTCCGGTCGCCGTGCGGGTGTCGCCCCAGGATCATGCCCGGCTCCCCGGGCGCGCGCGGCGTGAGCCCACCTCCGGGACCCCGGTCGGGCGGACGCCGGCGTTCTACGCTCGCCACCGTGGACGTTCTCGGCTCCGGTCACGAACAGGTCGTCTTCTGCTCCGACCCGGGCTCGGGGCTGCGGGCGGTCATCGCGATCTACTCGACGGCGCTGGGGCCCGCGCTGGGCGGCACGCGGTTCTACCCCTACCCCAGCGAGGAGGCCGCCGTGGCCGACGCGCTGGCCCTGTCCAAGGCCATGGCCTACAAGAACAGCCTGGCCGGCCTGGACCTCGGCGGCGGCAAGGCGGTCATCATCGGCGACCCGCACCGGGACAAGACCGAGGCCCTGCTGCGCGCCTACGGCCGGTTCGTCGAGTCCCTCGGCGGCCGGTACCTGACCGCGTGCGACGTCGGCACCTACAACGCCGACCTCGACGTGGTGGCCCGGGAGACCCGGTACGCGCACGGCCGGTCGGAGGCCCACGGCGGCTGTGGCGACTCCTCGGTGCTCACCGCCTACGGCGTGTTCCAGGGCATGCGGGCCGCCGCCCAGCACCGCTGGGGCAAGCCCTCCCTCGCGGGACGCACCGTGGCCGTCGCGGGTGTCGGCAAGGTCGGCAGCTGGCTGGTCGACCGGCTCGTCGAGGACGGCGCCGACGTGGTCGTGACCGACGTCGACGCGCGGGCGGTGGAGCGGGTGCTCGCCCGCCACCCCGGGGTGGACGCGGTCGCCGACACCGCGACGCTGGTCCGCACCTCCGCCGACGTCTACGCCCCCTGCGCCCTGGGCGGCGCCCTCGACGACGAGACGGTGTCGGTGCTGGAGGCCGAGATCGTGTGCGGCGGGGCCAACAACCAGCTGGCGCACGACGGGATCGCCGAGCAACTGGTGCGCCGCGGCATCCTCTACGCCCCCGACTACCTGGTGAACGCCGGCGGGGTGATCCAGGTCGAGGACGAGCGCCACGGGTTCTCCTTCGCCCGCGCCGAGGCCAAGGCCGCCGGGATCTTCGACGTCGCGCTGCGGGTCTTCCGGGCGGCGGAGGAGCAGGGCGTCTCCCCGGCGGTGGCGGCCGACCGGCTGGCCGAGGAGCGGATGGCCGACGTCGGCCGGCTCCGGGCCATCCGACTGTCGCGTGACTGGTGAGCGGGCGCCTCGACACGGACGTTCCGCGGACGCTCACGCCGCTCCACTCGCGGTCGACCTCCACCGGAGAACAGCGTGGTGACGCTGACCCTCAGGGTCACGTCACAGGCTCGGACCCATGGGGACAGGTGACCCGAGCGCCATCGCCGTCAGGCCGGACGGCAGCGATCTCCAGTCCCGGACTGGACGGTCACCCGCGTGGCTGTGGGGGCCGGTCGAGGGCGGTGAGTGCGGTGTCAGGATGCTGCCCGCTCCGGCGGTGGACTGGGCGATCGCGTGGGTCCGTGGGGATGGCGCCGGTGGTGGTGATCTCGTCGGCGATGTCCCTGAGCTTGCGGTTGGTGGCCGAGGAGATGCTTGCGAGCACGGCGAAGGCCCGCTCGGGTGTGAGCTTGTACCGCTCCATGAGGATGCCCTTGGCCTGACCGATCCGGTCGCGGCTGCGCAGCGCCGCCTCCAGGTGCTCCTCGCGTTCGGCGGCGGCCAACGCGAGCGCGGCATGAACGGCGAAGATCCGTGCGATGGCCTCGGAGTCGGCGTCGAAGGCGTTCGGGGTGCTGGCGTAGAGATTCAGCGCGCCGAGCGTCGCATCCGCGGTGTCGTGAAGCCGCACGGTCAACATGCTGCCCACCCCACCCTCGCTCGCGACGGCGGCGAAGCGGGGCCAGCGGTCCTCGGTGGCCACGTCCGGGGCGTGCACCGTCTCGTGCTCGCGGATCGCCGAGTAGCACGGGCCCTGCCCGAGTTGGTCCTGCAGCCTGTCCAGGGCCCTGGGTCGCTCCCCGGTGGGCGCCTGGGCCTCGATCCTGGAGCGGCCGACCACGAAGCTGATGCCGGCGTCCTCGGCGCCGGGCACGGCCTCCACGGCGGCGGCGGTGATCGCCTCCAGCGTCGTCTGCACCGGCGGATGCCGCCCGGTGCGCAGCTGGGCGGCGAGGTCGCACATGACCTGGGCGAGATCGACCATCGGACACCTCCGAGGCCCCCGCTCCCACTGACGACAAGCCGACGGTGGCACGTGACCCCCCGGACAGCAACGGGCCTTGCGGCACTGGCCATTGCGGCAATGGTCCTTGCTGCAACGGACCTTGCGCGCCAACTATCCTGGGGTGCGAGCACCGAGCAGCGGCGTGGCCTCCAACCGACAGGAGACACAGTGCGGCGGCCAGACCCCTCGGAGGATCCGGCGATGACGGCGCTGGACGAGGTGTGCGCCACCGCGCGCCAGATGATCACCAATGGCGAGCAGATCCTCGAGCGCGCGGCCTACATCCGGGACCAGCGAGCAGCCGGCGCCTCCTATCGGGAGATCGTGCCGACTGAGCCGCGCCCGCTGATCGTGGAACTGATCAGCGACACCCTGTCCCAGCTCGCCGACGCGGGGAGTCGCTGGCGACGCGCCGAGGCCCGCGCGCTCCACGGTGAGGGTCTGACCATGGACGTGATCGCCCGGCTGTTCGGCGTCACTCGCCAGCGCGTCTCCTCCCTGCTCAAGGGCCCCCTCGACCGCTGATCCGGCACGGCGAGCGAAGCCGCCTCCGGCACTGCCGGCACAGGTCGGGAGACTCCGCGCGAACGCCGACATGCTGACCCGAGGCTGTCCGGGTCCCGCTTCAGCGTCCGAGCGGCGGTGGAGTCCTGTGCACCGCAGCACCCGGGGCTACTGTGTGAGGCAGGTCACCGGGGCAGGCGCCGTTCCCTCCGGCGGCCGAGGTTCCGCTGGTTGAACAGTGGCCAGTGGGGCCGTCTCCCCCGAACCGTTCGGTCGGATCCTGGAGCGGCGCCCCGAGCAGTCGATGACCACGAGTCTTCTCGGAACAGGCCCGGGGTCCGACGCAGCGGAGGCGGTCACCACCGTCAGCGCCCCTACACCGACATGACCTGGCAGCTCGCCCCGGCGCCCGGAGCTCGCTGTGCGCGACCAGCAGGTGAAGCACCAGTTGCACGGGTCCTCCTCCGTCCGCGCCGAGGCCGAGGCCGCCGGGATCTTCGACGTCGCGCTGCGGGTCTTCCGGGCGGCGGAGGAGCAGGGCGTCTCCCCGGCGGTGGCGGCCGACCGGCTGGCCGAGGAGCGGATGGCCGCCATCGACCGGCTGGCGACGATC